>NZ_CP162414.1:25000-332500 GCF_040932005.1 Aestuariibius sp. HNIBRBA575 | reverse complement strand
GATTTGGTCAGGTCAGGTATCGCCGACCTTTTGCATGGTTTCGCCATGCGCGGCCCTGTTCCTTATGTGTACCACATATGATCAGGGCCCGATTTCAAACAATGATGGGCTACGCCATCGATTTTGCTGGGACCTTTAACTTAACCCGCAGAGCCAGCAAAGCTGCGATCCCGATCAAATACAGGATTGGTTCAATCTGAAATCCTTTGACCAGCCAGACATAATGTAACCCGCCCAGCGCAACGGCTGGATAGGTCAGTTTATGCAGCTTGCGCCATGCAGCACCGCCCATTTTGCGCAGCGACATGTTGTTTGATGTCATCGCCAATGGGATCAGCATCAAAAAACTGGCCATCCCGATCGTCACATAGGGACGTTTGACGATGTCCGCCCAGATCCGGTCGATCCGCTGGATATCCAGAACCGCCCAGACCAGAAAATGCGCCAGCACAAAGAAAAACGCCAGCACGCCAATCGCGCGGCGATGTTTGATCAGGTTGATGCCCGCATGTTTGCGCAAGGGCGTGATCAGCAGACCCGCGATCAACAATTGCAGCCCGATTTTGCCATAGCGATGTTCCAACGCTTCGACCGGTTCTACGCCAAGGCCCCCGGTCAGACCCAAATAGAACAGATATCCGGCCCAGCCGGCCCCCATTATATACAGGGACCAATTTGGGATGCGACGCAGGATGGCATTCAGGCTCTGGATCATGGCTTAAAACTTCACGCTCAGGTCCATGCCTTCATAAAGGCTGGCGACGTCTTCTTCGTAACCGTTGAACATCAACGTGTCCTGACGGGTGGCAAACAAACCGCCACCGATGACCCGTTCGCTGGCTTGGGACCAGCGGGGGTGATCCACGGTCGGGTTCACATTACTGTAGAATCCATATTCGTTGGGGTTGGCGACGTTCCAGCTGGTGGGGGGTTCTTGATCCGTCAGGGTAATCCGCACAATCGATTTGATCGATTTGAACCCGTATTTCCATGGCACGACCAATCGGATCGGCGCGCCGTTCTGATTTGGGATCGGTTCGCCATAAATGCCGGTGGCCATCATCGTCAGCGGATGCATAGCTTCGTCTAGGCGCAAACCTTCGACATAGGGGAAATCCAGAACCCGACGGCGCACGCCCGGCATGTTTTCCGGCTGCACTACCGTTTCAAAGGCCACATATTTCGCGCCAGCCTGCACGCCGACCTTGGCCAGAATATCGGCCAGTTCAACCCCGTTCCAAGGCACAACCATTGACCAGGCTTCGACACAGCGGAACCGATAGATGCGTTCTTCGATGTCCAGATCGGCCATCAGATCGGCCAAGGCATATTCACCCGGCGCATCCACCATGCCATCCACAGTGATCGACCAATTGGACGTATCCAATGTATGGGCGTTTTGGGCCGGGTCGGTTTTGGACGTCCCGAATTCATAATAGTTGTTGTAGGTGGTGATTTCCTCAAACGTGTTGGGTTCCAGATCCTGATCGGCCCATGGTCCCATCGCCAGCGCAGGGCGGGTTGCGCCAATCACCCCAGCCCCAGCCAGTCCGGCCATGATCTGACGGCGGTTCAGCCATTGGGATTTGGGTGTCACGTCGTCCCAGCTTAGGTCGTTTTTCCAGCGATGCGCCATTGTTCAGGCTCCTTTCGGTTCTCTCTTACTTAAGCGTCATAAACCGAAAGTCCTTACACATGGTGTCACGTTCCCGTTGGAAATGCTTCAATCGGGGATACTGTCGTCATCCACACGCAGGCGCACATTATATATAGGCGCTTCTGCGCCCGTGGTTTCGTCGATCATCGCGACGCGCAATTTCCGTTTGCTGTGTTTGTCTTTGGCGGCGATTTGTACGCCGTCCACCAAATGCCGATTGCCCCATTCCAGCAACGCCAAAAAAGTATGCGCCAGATCAAGCCCCATCTCTGTCAAATGATAGGCCATACGTTCGCGGCCCGCTTCGGGTTTGTAGGGGCGTTTTTCGACCAATCCCTGTTCGATCAACCGGGCCAGTCGCGTGGATAATACCGATTTAGGCACTGGAATTTCGGCGCGAATATCTTCGAAACGGCCCACGTTATAAAACAGCTCGCGTAGGATCAGCAGGACCCATCGATCCCCCAACACCTCGCTGGCGCGGGCCAGGCCGCAAGTGTCTGTATCAATAGGGGCGCGGGTTCGGAGTGATTCTGAGTTTGACATACGAACCCAGTTACACTATTTCTAGCTGAGTTCAAAATTAAGACTCAGGTGAAGCCATGAATTTCCTCGCTCTTTTATTGATCCTAAAAATTGGCCTGTCTTTGGCGCTGTTGGTGCGCCCTTTTATGATGGCCCCGACCAAAGCGTTGAACAATGTGATGTCGCTATACGGGGACAACCCGTTGATTTACCGGCTTTATAGTATCGCGATCCTGTCGCTGTGCGTCGCTTATGGATTTGGCCTATACGAAGCTTTGTCAGGCCGAATGCCGTGGAACGTTATTGCCTTTGGGATCGTGTCCAATGCTGGAGCGGCCTTGGCGCTGACCGCGTTAAACAGCCACCCCAAATTGCGGCCATTTGAGGCGACATTTGCCACCATCGCGGCGGCGTTGGTTCTGTGCGCATTGGCCCCAAATTATGCGTTGATGTCGATCTGATCGTGACGCGGTTGCAGCTGATTCAGCGGGATCGACGTCCCATCCGGCTGCACAATCCGCACATGACGGCGACGCATCTGGCGTGGTTCGGTCACACCCACTGAATGGGCGATGGTTTCGACCTCTTTGGTGATTGCCTTGGCATAGCGCGCGACCCGCTGCCATTTATCCTCGACCACTAATCCCTGCTGGAATCGGGGATCATGGGTGGTGATCCCGGTCGGACAGGTGTTTTTGTTGCATTTCAACGCCTGAATACAGCCAAGGCTGAACATAAATCCACGCGCAGAAGCGACAAAATCCGCCCCCGCACATAAGGCCCAGGCCACATCGCCGGGATTGACCAATTTACCGCTGGCCACAATCCGGATGCGGTCATGCAGCCCATATTCGTCGCGCAAATCGCTGATCCGGGGCAATGCTTCGCGGATCGACACGCCCACCAGATCCATCAACGGCATGGGCGATGCACCGGTGCCGCCTTCGCCCCCATCCAAGGTGATGAAATCCGGGGCGCTGTCGGCCCCGCGTGCGTTGATCAGCGCGAACAGCTCTCGGAACGGAGCTTCGGCGCCCATCACCGTTTTGATCCCGACGGGCAGACCAGACACATCACGGACATGGGCGACAAAATCCAACAGATCACCCCAATCATCGATTTCCGCATGGCGGTTGGGCGATAGGCTGTCTTGGCCTTTGCTGATACCACGGATGGCCGAAATTTCATCCGAGATTTTTTCGCCCGGTAAAATGCCGCCCTTGCCGGGTTTGGCGCCTTGGGCCAGCTTCACTTCGATCATTTTGACCTGATCATGGGCGGCCACAGCGCGCAGTTTATCGTCATCCAGCCGACCATCATTATCGCGCACACCATATTTGGCGGTGCCGATTTGAAAAACGATGTCACAGCCCCCTTCCAGATGATACGGGCTCAGCCCGCCTTCTCCGGTATTCATCCAAATCCCGGCCTTGGCACATCCGCGGCTCAACGCCTGAACTGCGGGTTTAGATATCGCGCCATAGGACATGCCCGACAGGTTATAAATCGACGGCGCCACATAAGGCGCGCGCGCAGTCGGGCCGATCGTCATCTGTGCGGTTTTGGCAAATTGCCCATCCAGTGGAGGAAAAGCCGCGTTCACAAAAATCGGCGTTCCCGGCACTGCCAAGCTGCGGGTGGACCCAAACGCCACCGTGTTTGAACTGCCCTGCCCGGCATGTGTGACCCAGTCCCGTTGGGCGCGGTTAAACGGCATTTCTTCGCGGTCCATCGCAAAGAAATACTGACGAAAAAATTCCCCAAGACTGGAAAACAGGTGCCGAAACCGTCCGATCACCGGGTAATTTCGCCGGATCGCATCATGGGCCTGAAGCCGGTCAAGAATGTACAATACCCCCGCCGCTACGACCAAAACGCCAATCACAAAAATAAAGGCAAGCGCCAAAAATTGGATGGTTCCGGTGGCAATATTCATGATCAACATAATCGCGTCCTGCTTATTTACAGCTCAGCGTTAACCATAACGCATCAATCCACGGACACCATCGGGATTGCGCCCACATTCCATCACAATATCGCCACAGTTTTTGCACAATCAATGGAATCAGCTATACCTACCTGAATAACAAAAGAATTTGGCGGGGCTGGTTCAGCCTATCGGTTATTTAACGCTCAATTTGGGCTGGGTATTTTCAGGGCGTGCTGAAACTGGGGGCCACCCCCAGCGACGGTCAGATCCTGTAAACTGGGGAAATATGAATGGCTGACTTTTATGAAATTGACGGAGAAGCCGCAGATTCGTTTGCATCGCGCGCCTTCACACCATTTACCATTGGCAGCGGGGATACCTTTACGGGATCGCTGGCGCCGTTTTCACTAGAAGACAGCTATGACGCGGTGGCGTTGGTGCCAACGGGCACAGCGCCGACAGACATCACATTGACCAACCATGACGGCCTGCCATTGCTGGCCTTTGGCCTGACGCTGTATCTGATCATAGAAGGCCCATCCGGCACGACCACGATCAGCTCTACGTCGGGGTCAATTACGTTCACGCCCGACCCGTTGGAAACCTACTATTTCGCGGTCGAAAGCATCGCTGCTGAATTGGACTACACCGTTTCTGTCAGCGCGCCGGTCGCAACGGGCCCAACGGGTGGTGCAGACATTCTGACCGGCACCAGCGACGCTGACGAAATCCACGCCATGGGTGGCCATGATGTGGTCAACGGATTTGCCGGGAATGACAAATTGGTCGGCGGATCGGGGAATGACCTGATTTATGGCGGGGACGACAACGATCACATCAATGGTGGCAACGGCGCGGATACGCTTTATGGGGATGACGGCGATGATCTGATCCGGGGCGATAAATCCAGCGATGAAATCTATGGCGGCCAAGGCGATGATGACCTGCGCGGCGGCACCGGCCATGATCTGATCCATGGTGGTGACGGGGATGACACGATCCGCGGCGACGGCAACAATGACACGATTTACGGGGATGACGGCGCAGATGTCATCGATGGCGGATCCGGCAAAGACGAAATCTATGGCGGGGCCGACAATGACATCATTGATGGCGGCAATTCCAACGACCGGATCTGGGGTGGCTCTGGGGATGACACCTTGAATGGTGGCAGACAAAATGACCGGCTGAACGGGAATTCCGGCAGTGACACGCTGAACGGCGATGCGGGCAACGACGTTCTGACCGGCGGCAGTGACGCAGATACGTTTGTCTTTGAGTTGGGGGGCGGCAGCGATCGGATCACCGATTTTGTGTCGGGTGAGGACCAGATCGATCTGACCGATTTTGGCATCGATGTGCTGAATCCAACCGCCACTTATACCGATAGCGGGGCGGATATGGTGATTTCTTTTGCCACGGGTGAAATCCTGACCCTCGAAGGGGTGAACATTGCTGATGTTGCGCTCGGCGATTTCCTCTTCTGATCACCCCAACGACATCAACGCAAAAGGGCGCCACATTGGGCGCCCTTTTTATTAGTGAACCACGGCATCATCTGGTGGCTGCCGGGTCGAACTGCTGACCCGATCCCCAACGATCAGGCCATCCGCCCCTGCCTCAACAGATACGGTTTGCCCATCCAGAACATCCCCGGCCAGGATCATTTCGGCCAATTGGTCCTGCAAGGCCCGCTGAATAACCCGTTTCAAAGGCCGCGCCCCAAAGACAGGATCATAACCCTCGTCGGCCAGCCATTTACGCGCCGCATCATCCAAATCCAACGTGATCTTGCGCGACGCCAACCGACGCCCCAACCGATCCAGTTGAATATCGACGATACCGTCCATGTCCACACGAGCCAGCCGGTCAAAGATGATGGTTTCATCCAGCCGGTTCAGGAATTCCGGGCGGAAATGGGCGCGCACCGCATCCATCACATCCCGTTTCGCATCCGCCGCATCCGCGCCTTCTGGCAATTGGCTCAGGGCTTGGGCCCCCAGATTGCTGGTCAGGATAATCAACGTCTGTTTGAAATCCACGCTGCGGCCATGACCATCGGTCAGCACCCCGTCATCCAGCACCTGCAACAACACGTTGAACACGTCTGGATGGGCCTTTTCGACCTCATCGAACAGCACCACCTGATAGGGCCTGCGCCGCACCGCTTCGGTCAAAACGCCGCCCTCTTCGTAGCCGACATAACCCGGAGGCGCGCCGATCAGCCGTGCAACAGCGTGTTTTTCCATGAATTCGGACATGTCGATCCGCACCATCGCGCTGTCATCGTCAAACAGGAATTCGGCAACCGCTTTGGTCAATTCGGTTTTCCCGACACCCGTTGGCCCAAGGAACAGAAACGATCCCAGTGGACGGTTTTCGTCGTTCAACCCAGCCCGCGCCCGGCGCACCGCATTGGACACAGCCCGCACCGCAGATTGCTGACCGATCACCCGTTTGTGCAGGTCATCTTCCATGCGCAGCAATTTGTCCCGCTCGCCTTCCAACATTTTGGATGTCGGAATGCCGGTCCAACGTTCAACCACGCTGGCGATCTGTTCGGGGCGCACCGCCTCTTCGACCATCACGTCATCTTCGGCCTCTTCGGCTTCGCCCAGCTGTTTTTCCAGCCCCGGAATAATCCCATAAGACAGCTCGCCCGCGCGGGCGAGATTGCCGTCACGTTTGGCGATATCCAGATCAGCACGTGCGCGATCCAGCTGTTCCTTTAACCCACGCGTGCCTTCCAAACGGTCGCGTTCTGACTGCCAGCGGGCGGTCAGTTCGGCACTGCGATCCTGCAAATTGGCCAGCTCTTTTTCCAACTTGTCCAGACGATCCACGGACCCGGTATCGTCTTCTTTGCGCAGGGCTTCGGCTTCGATCTGCTTTTGCAGAATATCCCGGTCCAACGCATCCAGCTCTTCTGGTTTGCTGTCTACTTCCATGCGCAAACGGCTGGCGGCTTCGTCCACCAGATCGATCGCTTTGTCTGGCAAAAACCGGTCGGTGATATAGCGGTGGCTCAGGGTAGACGCAGACACCAGGGCGCTGTCGGAAATCCGGACACCGTGGTGCAATTCGTACTTTTCCTTAATGCCGCGCAGGATGCTGATCGTGTCCTCGACGGTGGGCTCTTCGACCACAATCGGTTGGAACCGCCGCGCCAAGGCCGCGTCTTTTTCGACGTATTTGCGGTATTCATCCAACGTGGTTGCGCCCACACAATGCAATTCCCCGCGCGCCAGTGCCGGTTTGATCAGGTTCGCCGCATCCATCGCGCCGTCGGCTTTGCCTGCACCAACCAATGTGTGCATTTCGTCGATGAACAGGATGATTTCACCCGCAGCCTCCGTCACTTCGTTCAGCACAGCCTTTAGGCGCTCTTCGAATTCACCACGGTATTTCGCGCCCGCAATCAACGCGCCCATATCCAGCGCCAACAATTGTTTGTTGCGCAGGCTTTCGGGCACATCGCCATTGACGATCCGCAGGGCCAAACCTTCGGCGATGGCGGTTTTACCAACACCGGGTTCACCGATCAAAACCGGATTGTTTTTGGTGCGACGTGACAGAACCTGCATGGCGCGGCGGATTTCTTCGTCGCGACCAATGATGGGGTCGATTTTGCCTTGGCGCGCCGCATCTGTCAGGTCATGTGCGTACTTCTTTAGTGCGTCATAGCCATCCTCGGCGCTGGCGGAATCCGCGGTGCGACCTTTGCGAATGTCATTGATCGCCGCGTTCAGGCCTTGGGCGGTGACCAGCCCAGCATCCAACGCGTCTTTGGCCTTGGATTTGACCAAAGCCAACGCCATCAAAACCCGTTCAACCGGGACAAAGCTATCGCCCGCCTTTTGGGCCAGCTTTTCAGCTTCGGCCAGAACTTTGCCCGTGGCAGAGTCCAGATATACCTGACCCACATCCCCGGTGACGGCCGGGATTTTATCCAATGCGGTATCGATGGCCTGCTTGACGCGCGCGGCATCCCCGCCTGCGCGATTGATCAGATTGGCCGCCAGCCCCTGATCATCATCCATCAATGCTTTCAATAAATGTTCGGGCGTCATGCGCTGATGACTTTCCCGCATAGCGATCGTTTGCGCAGCTTGAACAAACCCGCGTGACCGCTCAGTGAACTTATCTAAGTTCATGGCTTTCTCCTTTTAAAGCGCCCTGACAAAACGCCCGCTTTGCGGCACGTCCCTAATGGGCCTCGGTTAAAATATGGGGGGCATGGGATGTGTTTTCAACCAAAACCTTGCCAAAAAAGACAGGGGTTTAACCAAGGTTTCGACTGTCTAAATCAAACCTTTTCGATTAAACTAAAACTGTAATTAGAGGGGCGCTGCCATGTTAAACTCATCCCCGCCTGCCCCGCAGGCCACAACAGATCACCTCAGCGAAAAAGCCCGTGCATTGCTTGCGGCGCATGATCGTGAATGTATGCGCGAAACGGATCGCGCCGCGGCGGAAACCAACAACAAATCCTAACGTTTCATTGTGCCTGATTGATTGCACCCCCGCCCCATAGACGCTAGGACGCGCCTATATATAAGGAGTGCGCACATGTCCCAATCTACCGCCGATGACCGTTTGATTGTTGCCTTGGATGTTCCCAATGCTTTGGCGGGGCTTTCGCTCGCGGATAAGTTGGGCGATGCCGTCAGTTTCTACAAAATCGGGCTGGGCATGTTGACCACGGGCGGGCTTGCGCTGGCAAATGAGCTAAAGCAAGAGCGCGGCAAACGCATTTTTCTGGATATGAAGCTGTTTGATATTGGCGCAACGGTCGAAAACGCCGTGCGCGGATTGGCGCAGTTCAATCTGGATTTCCTAACAGTGCATGGGGATCCGCATGTTGTGCGTGCCGCCGCCGAAGGCAAAGGCGATGCGGACACCAAGATTTTGGCGGTCACCATCCTGACTTCGCTGGATCGCTCGGATCTGGATGCGGGCCTGATCAAACCCGGCGACATCACTGATCTGGTGCAGGAACGCGCTGGTTTGGCCCTGTCCAACGGGGCGGATGGCGTGATCGCCTCACCGCAAGAGGCCGCATTGATCCGCGCCCTGCCCGAGGCAGAGGGCAAGCTGATCGTCACCCCCGGCGTGCGTCCAGCTGGGGCCGATCTGGGGGATCAGAAACGGGTCACAACCCCAGCGGATGCGATCGCCAACGGGGCCGATCATGTGGTTGTGGGACGTCCCATTTGGAAGGCCGCCGATCCGCGCGCTGCAACAGAATCGATTCTGGCTGAATTAAGCTCTGCCCAAGCGACTCGACGTAACCATTAATTCTGGGAAAAGTTCGGCCGCTTTCCCCTTAAGCAAACGGGCCAGAAATGTGAGGGTTGGACAGTACCCACGATAACCCTCGTGGCGGTAAGCAGAGTTGGCCGGTTGGTAGACCCAACCGGCCTTTTTCTTTAGTCGTTGATGTCGTCTTTGACGATTTTCACATCCGTCGTTGAGCCGCTTAAAAATCGGCGCAGCAGCAAAAATGACAGCAATGAAAACACCGCAAAAATCACCAGAACCATGGGAAAGCTAACACCGCTCAGCCCAAACATCGTCAGAATGCCCACACCGACGGCCCCGGCTGCAAAGCCGAGAAAGATATAGCCCGGTGCCAGCACTTCTAGGATGCCCAGCACCAGCCCGGCCACCATCCATGTCCACCATTCTTGCCAAAGCTCCATGATCAGCGACCTTTCAACATTTTGAACGCATCACCAAACGCCTCTAGCGCATTGGCGGGGACCAAAATGGTTGAGCTGCCTTCGCTTTCGCCCAGCTTATTCAGGGCTTCGACCTGCTTCAGGGCCACCTGATATTGCGCGGCTTCCAGACCGTTTTCGGCAATCGCCTTGGCCACGACACCGGTTGCATAGGCTTCGGCATCCGCAGACACACGGCGTGCTTCGGCGGTTTTTTGAGCCGCATACAGATCCGCATCCGCCGCCAGTTCAACCGCACGGCGTTTCCCTTCGGCTTCGGTCACTTGGGCGCGACGGGCCCGTTCAGCGTTCAGCTGTTGCAGCATCGCATCGCGGGTTGCCTGATCCAGATTCACATCCAGAATCTCGGCACGGGTCACTTCGATCCCCCAATCATCCACAGCGCTTTCGACCAGCGTTTTGATCTGTGTGATCAACTGCGCACGGTTGGATTGCACTTCGTCCAATTCCATTTTACCGATTTCAGCCCGCACAATCCCGGCCACTGTGGTGGCAATCGCGCCATCAACATCGCGAATCCGGTAAACTGTCCGTTCAGGTTCCAGAATGCGGTAAAACACCGACGTATCGACCTGCACCAACACGTTGTCGCTGGTGATTGCGTCTTGGCTCATGGTGGGCAATTGGCGTTCCAGAACGGACACTTTGTGCGCCACGCGATCCAGAAACGGGATGATAAAATTGATGCCGGGTCCAAGCACCGCGCGCAGGCGGCCAAACCGTTCCACGACAAATTTCTGGCTTTGCGGAACAATCCGCACACCTGCCATCACCGTAATGATGATGAAGATTGCCAAAACAATCAGGAATAAATTCTGTCCAATCAGATCTTCAATATTCATTGTCACTCTCTTTTACTAATCGACCAAAGGGTTTGCGCCCATCGGGGCCGACATGCCGCTTTCTGGTTACGAATTCAAGACAAGCCGCCGGGGCACAACCCCTTCTTGTTCGTCCAATTCGCCCTGAACACACATGTTGTCCACCACATCGTCCAACCATTCCAATATCCAATCTTTGTGCGGTTGGTGCAACTTGGGCAATCGCTTTGATATTTTGCGGCTTAGGCCTGCGGGTTCGAACCCGTCTTCGCCCGCTAAGATCCCGATATCACGGATATAAACCCGGATCAGGTCATAGCGCCACTGCTCTAGAAACCGGTCTTCTTCTTGGGTTGGCGCAGGGCAGCCAATCAGCGCCTCGGTCTCCTTCATTTCGCTTTCGCTGAACCTTATATGGGGACCCAATCCAGATTTTTCAAAGAAAAGTCGCGTGCGTTTGGGCAAAGACGGCACGATATTGTCCATTTCCAGCACATCACGGGCCGGTCGGATCGCCCAGCGCTGGCCTTCGTCGCCAAATTCAATGTTGTCTTCTTGGTGGGCAGGCATTTGCGCCACAAAGAAATGCACTTTGACCAATGGATTATGCTCAGCCCGGCTGACGATGCGCCATAGAATCTGGGCATCGCGCATGTCCAATCCGAACTCTTCCTGGACCTCACGGGCCAGCGTTTCTTCGGGGGTTTCGCGACCCTCGCGGCCCCCACCGGGAAAATCCCACGCACCGGCCCATCGCAGGCGATGTTTTTGGTCCCGTTGATAGATCAGCAGGTCGTCCCCGATAAACAACGCCACCTTGCAGCCATCAAATCGCATTGTTCCTCCGAATTTAGGACGGGTTTTCCAGACTTTCCCGCATTGAGACGCTCTTGTCACTTTCCATCTGGTATATGATGGGCCTAGTCTTACGCATTCATTACGACAGGAAGGAACAAGGTGATTTCCATGACCAAGAAACATCTCGCATGGGCAACCGGCGCCGTTATGGCATGTGCCGCTTTGCCCGCAGCCGCGCAGGATTGCGGTGGCGTCGGCGCAGGCGGTATCTGGATCGGAGGAGGACCCGGTGCTTCTGACATTTCCACGGCCGCTGATTATCAGGAACAGCTGGCGCTGGTCCTGTTGGGCAATCAATATGTGTCGCTGTTTTCGGTATCCAACCACGGTGATTACCGCCTCGAAGCAGAAGGCCGCGGTGCTGGCGATCCCATCATCGAGCTTTTTGACAATGCCGGTAATTCGGTCATGACCGATGATGATGGCGGCGGCGGCACCTCTTCGCGGATTGAAACCGCGCTAAGCCCGGGCAATTACTGTCTGGCCATGTCGTCGTTTGACGGATCGCCAATGACCGGGACGGTTCGGATCGGACGCAGTGAACATGAACCACTGACCGCAGGGTTCACCGCTGGCGGTGGTGGTGCCCCAGCTGGGGCTGGCTGTGAAAATGCCGTGCCTTTGGCCGCGGGATCCCTGAACGCGCAATTGGCCGCTGGCCTGTCCGCAACCAACAGCATCAACAGCACGCCAGCCTATTCAATCTCGCTGGACGCGCCTGCGATGATCACTGTGACGGCGGAAAACGAAAACGCCGACCCGGTTTTGACCATTTTGGACGGCAATGGCGTCTTGTTGGCGGAAAATGATGACTTTGATGGGCTGAACAGCCGCATCGACATGTCTCAGCCTTTGCAGCCGGGCGATTACTGCATCAGCCTCAGCGCGCTGAGTGATGGAAATGCGCCGGTTACCGTGTCGGTGTCGGAATTTGACCCCGCCGAAGCGTTGCGCATCCAATATAACAATGGCGAAATTTCCCCGCCTTTGGACGGATCGCACCCTGTGACCAATCTGGGCACAGTGACAACCCGCACCCGTCAGGATTCCACCACACAAGGCGGCATCGCGACATGGTACAGCTTTGAGGTGCAGGATTCCGGTCTAATGCTGATCGAAGTGATCGGTGCCGGTGGCGGCGATCCAGTGATCACGCTGTTTGACGATCTGGGCCGCGAAGTGGGCTATAACGATGACGGTGGCGAAGGGCTCGACAGTTTGCTGGCGGTTAAAATCAACCCCGGCACCTATGTTTTGGGCCTGAATGACCTGAACGAAGCCTCTGGTCTGATGCGTGTGGTTCTGGAACGGTACGTTCCTGCCCGATAAACAATTCCCCCGGCGCGTGTCATTTGCGCGCCGGGTCCTCTCGACGTGGCTTTGATCAGGGCTTATTCTGGTCCCATGCCATCACTCTGCCGAGATTGCCTGACCACATTTGATGTGGCCGCCCGCTGCCCGAAATGCCGCAGCCCACGTGTGATGACACATCCCGAACTTTTTGATTTGTCGATCGCCCATATGGATTGCGATGCGTTTTATGCATCCGTCGAAAAACGCGACAACCCAGAATTGGCCAGCAAACCAGTGATCATCGGGGGTGGCAAACGCGGTGTTGTGTCCACGGCCTGTTATGTGGCGCGGATCAAAGGCGTAAAATCCGCGATGCCGATGTTTCAGGCGCTCAAACTATGCCCCGAAGCCGTGGTGGTCCGCCCCCGCATGGACGCCTATGTCGAAGCGTCCCGCGCTATTCGTGCCTTGATGGATGAACTGACCCCAGTGGTCGAACCGCTATCCTTGGACGAAGCGTTTATGGACCTCACCGGCACAGCACGGCTGCACGGCGCCCCCCCAGCGGTTATGTTGGCGCGGTTGATCAAACGCATGAAGGACGAGGTCGGCCTGACCGGATCAATCGGCCTGTCCCACAATAAATTTCTGGCCAAAGTGGCGTCCGATCTGGACAAACCCCGCGGCTATTCCGTCATCGGCGCGGCAGAAACTATTGCCTTTCTGGGACCCAAACCCGTGCGTTTGATCTGGGGGATCGGCCCGGCGGCGCAGGCCAGTCTGGAAAAGGTCGGCATCCGCACATTTGATGATCTCAGTCGTTGGGACAAACGCGATCTGATGGATCGTTTTGGCGGCATGGGGGAACGGCTATGGCATCTGGCGCGCGGGCAGGATCATCGACGGGTGTCATCCCACACCCCGGTCAAAGGCATTTCGAACGAAACGACTTTTTTCGAAGACACCGCCGCCACGGACATTCTGGACGGGCATATCTGGCGCATGGCCGACAAAGTGGCCAGCCGCGCCAAGGCCAAAGACATTGCCGGGCTGGTGGTGACGTTAAAACTGAAACGCGCCAATCACACGTCGCTGACCCGCCGCCACAGTCTGCGCACCCCGACCCAGATGGCGGATAAAATCTATCGCACGGCGCGGGATTTGTTTGATCAACTGGGCGATGACGGGCCCTATCGTTTGTTGGGGGTCGGGATCAGCAATCTGGTCCCCGCAAATGAGGCAGACCGCGAAGGGGACCTATTGGACCCGGATGCGGGCAAACGGGCCCAGGCCGAACGGGCCACCGATGCGATTCGGGCGCGATTTGGCAAAGATGCGATCAAAAAGGGCCGTGCGCTTAGATAGATGGGATGCGATGCTGTCTGCGCGGCACTTGACCCAACAAAAGGCGCGTTTATTCCGCCGCCAAAGGCAGTTCGCCCGTTGACCCGATCAATGAAATATCCGCGATGACCCCCTGCAACAGCGATTTGAACGCTTCGAAATCGGGGCTGGGTTCCACATGTTTTTCATCAAGATAAAGCGCGCGGTCGATTTCGATCTGGATCACATGCTGTTTGCGCGACGGGCGTCCGTAATGCTGGGCGATATAAGCCCCCGCAAACGGCATATTGCGCACTACATTCAACCCGGCCTTTTGTAGGGCCTGTTCCACCTGATCCACCACCCGTGGCGCAGCAGCAGCCCCATATCGGTCCCCCAAAACAATATCGGGGCGTTTGCGATTATGGGTCACGGCATTGTCCAACGCTTCGGTTGGCATGGAATGGCAATCGATCAGAATGGCTTCTCCGAATCTGGTTTGGCTTTGGTCCAGCAGGGTTTGCAGCATGTCATGATAGGGCCGCCAATAGGTGTCGATACGGTGGCGCGCGACAGACAAAGGCAATTTACCACGATAAATACTGCGGCCCTGCGCCACGACACGCGGGATCACCCCCAATCCAGATGCAATTCGTGGATTATGTGCCGCACGCCGCACGTCTTCTATGACAGCTGGATCCAATTCATCACAGGCGCGATTTAGGTCCAAAAACGCACGCGGCGCCCCCGCGCGCAGAAACGGCGCCCCAAATCGCGGGGCGATGTCGAACAATTTATCGACATATGCATCCTCAGATGACCTTATTTCTAAGGGCGATAGCAACGTTGTATTCTGAAATGACTGGGGATAGTCACGCCCAGAATGAGGCGACGCAAACACAACGGACGTTGATCTGGTATCGGGATGAATCAGATGATAGGCGGCCTTTGGCATCGTCTCTCCTTTGAGATAAAGCATAGCGCAAAAAAAACACGCGTTTAAAGCCTTGATCCCCCTTGCGACTCCTTTTATAGACCGCACACCCGGCGCGGTTAATTCCGCGTCCTATTTTATTATAGGACTTGAAATAGCGACGGGTAAGGGCGATTAGCTCAGTGGTAGAGCACTTCGTTGACATCGAAGGGGTCACAAGTTCGAACCTTGTATCGCCCACCATGAGAATTCACTGTCCCGGCCACTCGGGATGTAACGCAACCAAGGCGCAATCGCCGCGCCGCGACTAGGAGAGACGAATATGAAAGTTCGCAACTCGCTCCGCTCGCTCAAGCAGCGCCACCGCGATTGCCGCATTGTGCGCCGTAAGGGCCGTGTTTACGTTATCAACAAAACACAGCGCCGCTTCAAAGCCCGTCAGGGCTGAAGCCTGAGAGCATCAGAATTTAAGGGCCGCCACGGGAAACCGGGCGGCCTTTTTGCTGTTTGGATGATCGTTGTTTAGGGGGCCAGGGATTTGGATAGGACGTGCCAGATGGCGCGGTCGTCATCCACAACGTCCCGAATATGCAGCCAGTGCTGACGTTCCAACAGGGATCGTGCCGATTGGGTGGTGGTGCAGATGCTGGCATGGCCGCGCCGTTTGGCCAGATCGGCAACCGCCGCAACCAACCGACCGGCAATCCCCTGCCCGCGATGTTCTGGCGCAACAACAAGCCCGGTTAACCAACAGGTTTCGCCCGCCTCTTGCCCAAAGGATTGGTGTGATAACGCAACCGTGCCGATCGCGCGACCATCAATCAACGCTGCCAACCCAATGGGAAAATCGCCCCCCTCAGCACGGGCTGCGATATCCGCAGATGCGTCGCCCTGCCCAGCGGTGCCGTACCATCCCGGCCAAGCCTGCGTCATGATCTGTGCCAGTTGAGTGCGCTGATCCGGTCCTAAACAATCCAGATCAACAATATCTATCGCTGTCATTGATTGACGGCATCCGCCAGCAGACGCACCAGAACGGCCTCACTTAGATAACCGGTCATCGGCAAATCGTGTTCCTGTTGATAGCGACGAATGGCGCGACGCGCTTCTTCGTCCAACCTGCCATCCACCGGACCCGGCTCCAGTCCAATGTCTTCCAACCGTCCCTCGATCAGGCGCAATGTGATCGGATTGAGGTTCAGTTCATTTTCCGCCGCAATCGCAGCCGCTTCGGCTTGGGTATCTTCGGCAGGGCGGGTTAATTCGGTGATCCGGGCATTGGCTTGTTCTGCGAAACTGCCATTAGGGTAATCCACCAGATATTGCCGATACCCCGAAATGACGTCTGCCTCTGCGATCAGTTCCCATGCGTCGCGTTCCTGGCTTTCGGCCTGTGCCAATGCCTGCTGAGCGATTGCATCCAGTTCAGCCTGCGCGATGGCGGCGTATTTCCCATCGGGATACCGTTCCAGATAGGCGCGATAGCCAGCCGCGTCGCCGCGTCCACCGGTTTCATTCCAATAGGCCTGATCCAATTGCGCCAATTCCTGACGCCGGGCTTCGGCCTCGGCTTCGATCTGAGCGGATCGCCGGGCGGCCTGAGCATCCAGCCGGTTGATTTGTTCGGTCGTTAAATAGGATGTCTGCGGATAGCCGTTTTCCTGCTGCCAATTGGTCATGGCGCGGCGTGTGCCGGACCCAAAAATCCCGTCGATGCCGCGTGTGTTGTAATCCAAAATGGTCAGGTGCCGTTGAATTTGCCGCCGCGCATCGCGTGACAGGTTCAGCGCCTCTTCGGCCAAACGCTGATCTCGGTAGGGTTCGCTCAGGATCGCTTCGAGCCGCGATTGCGCCTCGTCGGCATATTGCCCCCGCGGATAGGCCCCCAGATAGGTGCGATAGCTGTCCGCGTCATCCAGCGCTTCGGCGTCCTGCCACGCCACAGCTTCGGTATTTGGGTCAATCAGGACCGGACCGGGGGACAGGTCCACCTCATCGGCGGCGGGCATAAAGATCAGTTCGCCAGGGACATACCCGCTGAGTTCCACGTCGTAATCCAGTGCTGCGGTGATCAAATCTGCCTCGGGCTGGGCCAAGCCACGCATCAAAAACCCATGCACTTGCCCCGGAGTGCCCATGGCAATGCTGACCCCATTGGGGGCATTCAGCGGTCCAATCCCGGATCGCAAATAGGGGCTGATGCGCTGACCTTCATCAGGCAGCGCGCCCAGCACCAACACCGCATGACCCGGCTTTTCGGCCAAAACCCGCAGCATTGCATCCACTGAAACCGCATCCGCGCCCAGATCAAACAGGGTGGGATCCTCTGCATCGGATCCCAGCAACCATGTGCGCGTGCCGTCGGTGACAAACCGCCCCGCCAGCCCGACAACCAAACGGTCAGCATTCTGTGCGCGATCCGCGAATCCGGCCACATTTTGGGCAATCTGATTGGCCCCGCCATTGCGCGATGCCTCTACCGCGAAACCCAGCCCCTCTAGGCCATCGCGCGCCAGAAACACGCCACCGGCCCGCGGCACACGGTCAAAATTGCGGTATTCGACATTGCCCAGCAACAGCGCCGCGTCCTCCGCCCAAACAGAACCGCCCAATAGGGCAAATGTGGTGGACAATAGGAAACGGCGCATAAGCTCTCCTTTTTAGGTGTCGTAGGTGCGGCGATCCTCAATCACGAGCCCGTCGCGGGGAAGGGAACCGGGCGCATGCAACGTCACGTCCCCTTTCAGTTTCAATATTTCACGCACGGATGCCGCAAACATGTTGGCATCCCCAGCGCTACATTCAAGTTGCACCGCCATGACATCGGATTCGCCATCGCGATCCGCAATCACACGGGCCCGGTCGATTTCAGCGTGGCGGGCCACCAATTGCGCCACCTGTTCGGGGCGTACAAACATGCCTTTGATCTTGGTTGTTTGATCGGCGCGGCCCATCCAGCCCTTGATGCGCATATTTGTGCGGCCACAGGGGCTGGCGCCGTCCATCACGGCAGACAAATCGCCGGTGGCAAACCGGATCAGCGGATAGTCCGGGTTCAGCGATGTGACAACCACTTCGCCCACCTCGCCCGGCGCCACAGGATCGCCCGTGCCCGGTGTCACAATTTCCACGATCAGCCCTTCGTCCACGATCAGCCCTTCGTTTGGTGTCGTCTCATAAGCGATATTGCCCAAATCGGCCGTCGCATAGGCCTGAAGGCATGTGATGCCCCGATCGGCGTACCATTGCCGAAGCGTCGGGAACAACGCGCCCCCTGAAACGGCGGCTTTGCTGATCTTTAATGTGATGCCCATTTCATCGGCTTTTTCCAGAATTACCTTTAGATAATCAGGGGTTCCGGCATAAGCCGTGGTGCCAACATCGGCCGCAGCGCGCACCTGTAATTCGGTCTGACCGGTGCCTGCGGGCAAAACCACGGCTCCAACAGCGCGTGCGCCATTTTCAAACATCGTGCCCGCCGGTGTCAGGTGATAGCCAAAACAATTCTGGATCACATCACCTTTGCCGATGCCCGCCGCGTTCAGGAAACGTGCGAACCGCCACCAATCATGGCCCATGCTACCGGGTTCATAAATCGGTCCGGGGGATTGAAACACGTGGCTGACATTGGCGGTGAACATGCCCCCAAAGGGCGGCTGTTGCTTTTGCCAATCGCTCAGGTCGGATTTACGCAGTACCGGCAATTTGGCCAAATCCGCCAGCGAGGTCAGCGTGATATCCGGCAGGGCATTGCTCTGTGCGGATTTCACCCGGGCGATCTGATCCAATAACGCGGTGAATTGCGCCGCTTCACGGGCTTCTTGGCTGCGGGTTTCAAGATCATCGTAATAGGTCATGTTTCTACCATTTCTTATCTTTGCCGCGACACCAAGCGACATTGTGGGATGTTTCTAAATTTGTCACAGCTGCGCCCAAGATATGAGGCCCAGTATGACGACGTATTCCGACACTTTCACCGCTGATGCGCTTGATCCGCGGATCACCATTCACGAGGCGTTGCTGATCGTGGAAATCACGTTCACCGGGCTGTATTTCCATACAACTGCGGATGTGAATGCGTTTTATGACAGGATCGAAGAGCGGCTGCTGGAAACCGGCGAACCGCTGTGGTTTTTTATGGTCAACACGCAGGATTATCGCATCGATGGGGATGCCTGGTTTGCGTTCACCCGACGTGGGCGCGATCTGAGCGAGGCGCATTCCATGGCCACAATCCGGTTTGACGCGGATCCTGATACGGTGGCGCAAATCGAGCGCAACAAAGGCACGGATCGCGCTGTGTCCAACCTGTTTCCCAGTCGCGTAACGGCGCTGGAACATCTGAAAACCCGGCAATCGACCCGCCTGGCACGCCCCAATCACATCCCCAACTACCACAAGGCGGACTTTGTTCAGCGGTTCCACCAAGACGTTGAGAACGACATCTTTGAGGTCGATCTGTCCGGTGTGACGTTTGAACATTCGCGCGACGTCAACGACATCCACAACTGGATCGAAGAGGCGATGCGCCCGTCGCATCATCGCTGGTATCTGCTGTATAACTACACCGGAACCCGGATCGACCCGGCGGCCTGGGTGCAGTTCACCGCGCGCAATCAACATCTGAATGCCAGCTACGCATTGGGGGCGGCCCGTTATGCGCCTGACAGCGAAACCGAAGCCGACATTCGCCTGCGCTACGAAGCCAAGGATATGCGCCCCAACATTCGCAACACCCGTGCAGAAGCCATTGAACGTATTGAGGAAATGCGCGCCGCGCAGCCCGCGCCAGATATGGAATTGGGCCCCGCGATGCAATCGGATGTCAGCCGCAAACCCCCAAGTCGGGGGCGGCGATACGCGCACCGACCAACCATCCGGATCATGCCCGGCGATTGATCTGCGCGCTGCAATCACGCCAACCAACGTTTCCGGCGACGATAGGACCGCACGTCACGAAAGCTTTTGCGACCGTCATCAGACACACCAAGATAGAATTCTTTCACATCTGGATTTTCGCGCAGCTCTGCGGCGGGGCCTTCCATGACGACACGCCCGTTTTCAAGGATGTAGCCCTGATGCGCATAGCGCAGCGCCACATTGGTGTTCTGTTCGGCCAACAAGAACGTCACGCCTTCGCCTTCGTTGACGTTTTTCACGATCTCAAAAATCTGTTCCACCAGCTGTGGCGCCAGCCCCATGGAAGGTTCATCCAGCAGGATCGTTTCGGGCCGTGACATCAATGCGCGCCCCATGGCACACATTTGCTGTTCCCCACCAGACGTGTAACCCGCCTGCGATTTACGGCGCTCTTTCAGACGTGGGAAATATTCATAAACCATTTCCAGATCGGCGTTAACCGCGCCGGACCCATCAGACCGGGTATAGGCGCCGGTCAGCAGGTTTTCCTCGATGGTCAGGTGTTCAAAACAATGGCGGCCTTCCATCACTTGGATCACGCCGCGTTTCACCAAATCAGAGGGCTGTTTGTCCTGCACGGTTTCCCCGCGATACAGGATCGACCCTTTGGTGACTTCGCCACGTTCAGACCGCAGCAGGTTGGAAATCGCCTTTAGGGTTGTGGTTTTTCCGGCGCCATTCCCCCCCAGCAGGGCGGTGATTCCGCCTTTGGGCACAGACAGGGACACACCTTTCAGCACAAGGATCACGTGATTATAGATCACCTCGATATTGTTCAGCTCCAGCAGATTTTCGGTCTCTGCATTGGCGGGATTGGTCGGCGTCGCATCCAGCATTTCAGCGCTCCAATAGAAAGTCAGAAAAGACGCGCGGGCCCAAGGTTTCAGGCCCGCGCAAAAGGCTTAGTTACAGCCAGCGGTGATGTTGTTTTCCGCAGCAAAGGCAGCGGAATCTTCGGCCACCAATGGCGCGATAACGGATTGATCTGATTCCAGATAATCAGTCAGAGCATTCCACTGCATGGCACTTGCGTCCCATTGCTGAACGATGCCCATACCGGACCCACCGTGATCAGAACAGGACACGGAGAATTCAGGACCAACACCGGGCGCACCCAGTTCGTCCATCCGCGCAGCTGTCATTTCCAACGCTTCCATACCGTCGCGCATCATCGCTGGGGTAATGTCGGAAACACCGTGGATTTCCTGAGCCTTTGCAATCGCTTCGGCCGCTAGGATCGCTGCATACATGCCGCGTGTGTACAGAACGGACCCAACATTTGATCCGTCACCCGCTGCATTGCCCGCATCCACAACATGTGTCTGGATTTCAGCAAAGACCGGCAATTCGCCAATACGGTTCATGTTCAACGATTTGTAGCCGTTGGCCGCGTCACCCGCAGGGATCACGTCATGTTCCGCACCGGACCACCAGTTGCCGATGAAGTTTTCCATAGGAAAGTTCACGTTGGCCGCTTCTTGGATCGCAACTTGGTTCATCACGCCCCAGCCCCACATCAGAACGTAATCAGGACGTTCGCGACGGATCTGAAGCCACTGTGATTTCTGTTCCTGACCGGGGTGGTCAACAGCCAGTTGGGTCAATTCAAAACCCATCTGTTCGGACAGAATTTCCAGCGTGCGGATTGGTTCCTTACCGTAAGCAGAGTTGTGATACAGCAGCGCGATGGTTTTGCCTTCTAGGCTGCCACCGTTTTCATCGCTCAGATAGTTCACAGCAACCGATGCCGCATCCCAGTAGTTCGCAGGATAGTTGAACACATTACGGAAGATTTCGCCGTTCGCCGCAGATGTACGGCCATAGCCCATCGTATGAAGCGGAATGCCGTCAACTTCGGTACGTGGGATCAGCTGATAGGTGATACCTGTGGACAGCGGTTGATAAACCAGCGCGCCTTCGCCTTTGGTGCTTTCGTAGCATTCCACACCTTTTTCGGTGTTATAGCCGGTTTCGCATTCGATCAGGCGAATGGCTTCGCCGCCGATCCCGCCATCACGGGCGTTCAGCAGGGCAAAGTAGTCCTGATAACCGTCCGAGAAAGGAATCCCGCCCGCGGCGTATGGGCCTGTCCGGTAAGACAAATCTGGGATCACCAGATCTGCGGATGCTACACCGGCGCTTACGGCGCCTGCCACAGCCACGGCTGCAAGTTTGGTCATTTTCATCGGTCATATCCTCCCTATGGTTGACCTTGGTTGCCGGATTTTCCCGGTCGTCTCATGGTGCCGCCCACTCTCCTCAGTGTGGGAACGGCCAGAGTCTCAGTTTTTCTTTGGCGACGCGCCACAATTGCGCCAGCCCATGTGGTTCAAGGATCAGGAACAGCACGATCAGGCCGCCCACAATCACCAGCTGGATGTGCGCCACGATATCTGTCGGCCAGCCCAGCAGATCCACGCCCACCAGTTTCAACACAACCGGCAGCAAGACCAGGAACGCAGCCCCGGCAAAGGATCCAAAGATTGATCCAAGCCCGCCGATGATGATCATGAACAACACCAGGAATGATTTGGTGATGCCAAACGCTTCGCCAACTTCAACAGCGCCCAGATAGACCGCAAAGAACAACGCGCCGGACACCCCAATAAAGAAAGAGCTAACCGCAAAGGCCGTCAATTTGGCCGTCAATGGGTTCACGCCGATGATTTCAGCCGCGATGTCCATATCCCGGATCGCCATCCATTTACGTCCAATGGATCCCCGCGTCAGGTTGCGGGCAATCAGTGCAGCAACGGTCAGGAAAATCAGGCAAATCATATACTTGGCCCACGCATCCGTGTTTGGCCCTGTGACGATGATCCCAAAAACACTGCGTTCAGGTGCGTTGATCTGACCAGATGCGGAATAGTTGTAGAACCACGGCACCTTGTTGAACAACCACACAAGGAAAAACTGCGCTGCCAACGTTGCCACAGCCAGATAGAACCCTTTGATCCGCAGGCTTGGCAGGCCGAACAGGACCCCGACACCGGCGGTTATGCCCCCTGCCAGAATGACGTGGATGATGATCGACACCTCAGGAAAGGACGTCATCAATTTATAGCAGGCATAGGCGCCCACGGCCATAAATCCACCGGTTCCCAGCGACACTTGGCCACCGAAACCCACCAGAATGTTCAGACCAATCGCCGCGATCGCGTAGATCATGAACGGCACAAAGAAAGAGCTGGCCCAGTAATCATTCATCAGGAATGGCAACACGCCGAACGCGACGATCAGAACAAAGAAGTACCGGTAGCGATCAAACTTGATCGGAAAGGTTTGGCTGTCTTCTTGGTATGAGGTTTTGAAATCACCCGCTTCACGATAAAACATCAGCCGATCTCCTGTCCGTTATTTTTATGGAACACGATTGCGCCCCCTGCCCGGTGTGACATGCCATTTTCTTCGGCGAATTGTGCCAGTCGAAAATAGGCGGATATCCCAGTTATCAAGCCGGCAAATGCCAACAAAGCTGCGATGGTGAGTTGTATTGAATCATGCACTTGGGTGGTTAGGGCGATATATCCGAACGCCCAGAACCCGGACCAAGACACAACACAGATGATAGCGATCAACTTGTTCATGCTTAGACCCTTTCGATGATCTTTTCGCCGAACAGACCCTGAGGCCGGAAGACGAGGAACAACAGTGCCAGAACATAGGCGAACCAGTTTTCAGTGGCCCCCCCAAGGAACGGCGCGCCGATCAGGAATTCGAACAATTTTTCACCGACACCGATGATCAAACCGCCGACAATGGCACCGGGGATGGATGTAAATCCGCCCAGCATCAGCACCGGCAACGCCTTAAGTGCGATCAAAGACAGCGAGAATTGCACACCGGATTTTGCACCCCACATGATGCCTGCAACCAGCGCCACGAACCCGGCCAGCGACCACACCAGAACCCAGATAAAGTTCAGGGAAATGCCAACCGACAGAGCCGCCTGGTGGTCATCCGCCACAGCCCGCATTGCACGGCCCTGTTTTGTGTATTGGCTGAAAATCACCAGCCCGATCACCAGGATTGCCGCAACCAAAGTCGCCACCATGTCGAGTTTATCGATAAAGAACCCGTAGAATTTATCGTCACCCAGACCGGCTGTCGCTTCTTCGAGCCATATAGACCCACCCTGTGGCAGACCCACGTCCAGTTTCTTGATCTCAGACCCCCACATCAGATCGCCCACACCTTCTAAGAAGTAAGCAAGCCCGATCGTGGCCATGAACAGAATAATCGGTTCCTGCCCAACCAAGTGGCGAAAGATGAATTGTTGCACAAGCCAGGCGAAAATCACCATCACGCCAACCGTCAGCAAAATCGCCAGTAACGCAGGCGCATGCCAGCCGAAATGGTGCAGCTCAGTGCCAAATGTGGCGTTGATGATATGGGCAAATGGGATCTGCCCTTCCATTATACCGACCAAAGTCAACGCCGCGAAAAGCGCCATAACCCCTTGGGCGTAGTTGAAAATTCCGGATGCTTTGTAGATCAGAACGAAACCCAGCGCGACCAGAGCATAAAGAACACCCGCCATGAGCCCGTTCAGCAGGACTTCGACGCCATATAGAAATTCAGTCGGCATGATAGGCCTCCCTGATTGAAACGAATGTTTGGGATTGATGCAGCTGTTTAGTCATGTGCCACCCCCAAATATGCGTCGATGACGTCTTGGTTATTGCGCACCTCGTCGGGTGTGCCGTCGCCGATTTTTTTGCCGTAATCCATCACAACCACGCGGTCGGACAGATCCATCACCACACCCATATCGTGTTCGATCAGGGCGATTGTGGTGCCAAATTCGTCATTCACATCCAGAATAAAGCGGCTCATGTCCTCTTTTTCTTCGACGTTCATACCCGCCATGGGTTCATCCAACAGCAACAGCTTTGGTTCCGCCGCCAGCGCACGCGCCAATTCGACACGTTTTTTCAAACCATAAGGCAAACGCCCAACAGGGGTTTTACGAATGGCTTGGATTTCCAAAAAGTCGATAATCTTTTCAACGACTTCCCGGTTAGCGGTTTCTTCTCGCTCGGCTTTGCCTTTCCACAACGCTTGGGCAAACAGGCCGGATTTCATATGCGTCAAACGGCCGGTCATCACGTTGTCCAGCACTGACATGCCTTCGAACAGGGCGATGTTTTGGAACGTCCGGGCGATGCCCTGTTGCGCCACCTGATAGGGCCGCATCGATGGGCGTTTTGACCCGTGATACCAAACTTCGCCTTCTTGCGGATGATAGAACCCGCTGATTACGTTCAGCATCGACGATTTCCCGGCGCCGTTTGGCCCAATGATCGCGCGAATTTCGCCTTCGCGAATGTCAAAAGAGATGTCTTTGATCGCAACCACACCGCCAAATCGCAGGGTGATATTTTTCATTTCCATCATGACGCCGCCAATGGTGCGCCCGTCCGGAGTGACAAAGGATTCTGCTGTATTGGTCATTCCGCGGCCATCCCAATCGTTCCTGTCGCTGGGAATGTTTTGGCATCCATCAGCTTCAGTGTCGCCTTGATCGCGCCTTTGCGACCGTCTTCGTAGGTGACTTCGGTTTCGGTATAAACGTCGGCGGCGCCACTATAGAGACCTGTAATCAAATCAGAAAACTTCTCTTCTACGATCCGGCGACGCACTTTGCGGGTTCGGGTCATTTCGCCGTCATCCGCATCCAACTCTTTGTGCAAAACCAAGAACCGGTGAACTTGGCACCCATTCAACATCTCGTCTTGGGCGACGCTTTTGTTCACCTCTTCGACATGTTCGCGAATGGTTTCCAACACTTGCTCATTCTGGCTCAGCTCTTGGTAGGACGCATAAGCGATGTTGTTGCGCTCTGCCCAGTTGCCCACTGCCGTCAGGTCGATATTGATAAAGGCCACGCAATTGTCGCGCCCGTTGCCAAACATGACCGCTTCCAAAACGTTCGGGAAAAACTTGAGTTTGTTTTCCACGAATTTTGGCGCGAACATGGACCCATTGGCCATTTTGCCCACGTCTTTGATCCGGTCGATGATCCGCAGATGGCCGCTGGATTTTTCGATAAACCCGGCATCCCCAGTCGCGACCCAACCTTCGGCATCTTTGGTCGATGCGGTGCTTTCGGGGTTTTTGTAATATTCCACAAAAGTCCCGGGCGAGCGGTAGAACACTTCGCCTGAATCTTCGATTTTCAGCTCAACACCCGGACTTGGCACACCAACAGTGTCAGAACGCACCTGACCATCAGGTTGCTGTGTAATGAAAACAGAGGCTTCGGTCTGGCCATATAGCTGCTTTAGGTTGATCCCCAAGGATCTGTAAAAGCTGAACAATTCAGGACCGATTGCTTCGCCCGCGGTGTAACCAACGCGCACGCGGCTAAGGCCAAGCGTGTTTTTGAGCGGGCCATAGATGAAAAGTTTGCCCAGCGCATAGCGCAGACGATCCAATCCGCCGACATTGCTACCATCAAGAATTTTCGGACCAACCCGACGCGCAACATCCATATAATGGTGAAACAGCCATTGCTTCAGCTTGCTGGCGTCTTCCATGCGGATCATGACTTCGGTCAGATGGCTTTCAAACACTTGTGGCGGCGCAAAGAAATAGGTCGGCCCAATTTCACGCATGTCGGTTTTCATCGTCGACGCGCTTTCTGGGCAGTTCACACAGAACCCCGTCCACATCGCCTGACCGATCGAGAAAATGAAATCCCCAACCCATGCCATCGGCAAATAGGCCAGCACTTCGTCACCGGCGCGCAAATGGTCAAACTCTGACGAATTGCGCGATGTTTCGATGATGTTTCTGTTGGACATCACCACGCCTTTGGGGCGGCCGGTGGTGCCAGAAGTATAAAGCATCACACATTTGCTATCGAGCGTCAGCTTGGCAACGCGTTCCTGCATCAGAGGTTCCAGACGGAAATGCCCGGCACGACCTTCGGCTTGGACATCTTCCATCGCGTTCATGTGTGTGTGGTCGTATTTGCGCAAACCGCGTTTATCGACATAGATGATCTGGTCGATCCCATGCACAGTTTCCTGTACTTCGATCACCTTATCGACCTGTTCCTGATCCCCTGCGATCACAAACCGTGCGCCACAATGTTCCAGAACATATGCCATTTCTTCGGCAACCGCGTCCTGATACAGCGGCACGGGTACGGCGCCCGCTTTCTGTGCGGCAATCATCGACCAATACATGGCCGGACGATTGCGCCCGATAATCGCGACGTGGTCGCCTTCGTTCAATCCGATTGCAATCAGCCCCATCGCCAATGCATCGATTTCCTCAGCAGCTTCTGCCCAAGTCCAGCTCTGCCAGATCCCGAATTCCTTTTCACGATAGGCGGCTTTGCCCCCGTGTGCGGCTACGTTGCGTGCCAGCAGAGCTGGAATTGAGTCTGGCACCGCATTGGGCGCAGATGAATGTGTCACCAGTTGTCCTCCCTCGTCGGCTATGTTCCGACGTATGCGCCACATCTCCCAATGCAGCACACCATCATTCTGAGAAGGAGAATGCCGCGCGTCAATGCATTTTTTGAACGAACGTTCATTTAATCCTTTCAAATCGGCGGCGATCCGCGAAATCTTATTTCCACATTGGCGTGATATCTTTTCAATTTCGCCGTTTATCCCTTGAAAAGTAGGGGTTTGGGGCCGACCCGGCCCTAATCAGATGACAGATTGTCGCGCGACGCTGTTAGGACAATAGCATTGACGTATTAACGTTGAAAACCCGCGGCACTGCCACGGGTTTTCAACGTCTGGGTGTGAATCACTCTTGCAAAATTACTCGGCAGCGACCCGTTCGATCTTCTCAACTTTGACCGCTGCGAACTTAAATTCCGGAATTTTACCGTATGGATCAATCGCCGGATTGGTCAAAACATTGGCCGCAGCTTCGACATAGGCGAAGGGAACAAACACCATATCAGGGGCGATGGCGCGATCTGCGCGGGCCATGATGTCAATCGATCCGCGCCGGGTTGTCAGGCGCACCATATCGCCCGGTTCGACCCCCATTTGGCGCAGGGTGCCGGGATGCAGAGAACAGTTTGCTTCGGGTTCCACCGCGTCCAAAACCAAGGATCGCCGGGTCATGGACCCAGTGTGCCAATGTTCCAGCTGTCGCCCGGTGGTCAGGATCATCGGATAATCCGTGTCCGGGGCTTCGTCCGGGGCAATCACAGAAGCAGGCGTGAATTTCGCCCGGCCCTCTGCGCGTGGGAAGCCATCCCCAAACACAATCGGTTGGCCGGGATCGGTCGGGCTTAGGGACGGGTAGGTCACTGTTTCGGTCTCTAGCCGTTCCCAGGTGATGTTATCCAGCGACTTCATCGTGCGTTTCATTTCCGCAAAGACCTGGCTGACATCGGTGTAATCCCAGTTCAGTCCGATCCGCTGCGCCAGTTCAACGGTGATGGCCCAATCTTCGCGTGCCTCGCCGGGTGGGGTCACGGCGGGGCGGACCCGTTGGACCTGACGGTTGGTGTTGGACACCGTCCCGTTCTTTTCATAGAGCGCCGAAGCAGGCAGGATAATGTCCGCATAATTGGCCGTTTCGGTCAGGAAAATGTCCTGCACGATCAGCAATTCCAGTTTGGCAAACGCATCGCGCGCATGTTCCACATCCGGGTCGGACATGGCGGGGTTTTCACCCTGAATATACATGCCTTTGATATTGCCCGCATAAACCTGATCAACGATTTCGGTGACGGTCAGGCCCTTTTCGTTGCTGAAATCTTCGCTGTCCCAAACGCCGGTGAATTTTTCACGCACATCATCGCTGGTGACCGATTGGTAATCGGGCAGGAACATCGGCATCAGCCCCGCATCAGAGGCACCTTGTACGTTGTTTTGCCCCCGCAGCGGGTGCAGACCCGCGCCCGGTTTGCCAACATTGCCCGTCATCAGCGCAAGGCTGATCAGGCAGCGAGAATTATCCGTGCCGTGGATGTGTTGTGACACGCCCATACCCCAGAAAATCAGGCCGGCATTGGCATTGGCAAAGGTGCGCGCAACCCGGCGCAATTGGTCCGGTTCAACGCCACAGATTTCGGACATGGCTTCTGGGCTGAACGCTTTCAGGTGTTCTTTTTCAGCGTCCCAGTTTTCGGTCCATTTTTCGATATAGGCACTGTCATACAGGCCCTCTTGGACGATCACATGCATGATCGCATTCAGCATCGACACATCCGCGCCGGGGCGGAATTGGACCATTTCATCGGCAAACCGACGCAGACCAACGCCGCGCGGATCCATGACAATCAATTTACCGCCGCGTTTGACGAATTGTTTGAAATAGGTCGCCGCAACCGGGTGGTTTTCAATCGGGTTGGACCCAATGACAATCGCCACATCGGCGTTTTTGATTTCGTTGAATGTCGCAGTCACCGCGCCAGACCCAACATTTTCGATCAACGCCGTCACAGATGAGGCATGACACAGCCGTGTGCAGTGATCGACATTGTTATGACCAAAACCCTGACGGATGAATTTCTGGAACAGATACGCCTCTTCGTTGGTACATTTGGCAGAGCCAAAACCAGCAACGTTTGTGGTTTTCTCTTCGCGCAGCTTGATCAGCCCCTTGGCGGCCAAATCCATCGCCTCTTCCCATGTGGCTTCGCGGAAATGAGTACCCAGATTGCCGGGATCGACGTTCAGACCTTTGGCGGGGGCGTCATCGCGACGGATCAGTGGTTTGGTCAGGCGATGGGGGTGGTGGATGTAGTCAAATCCGAACCGGCCTTTGACACACAGGCGGCCCTCGTTGGCGGGGCCGTTGATACCCTCAACGGATTTCACCTTGTTGTCTTTGACCTTCAGGCTGACCTTGCAGCCGACGCCGCAGAACGGGCAGACGCTTTCGGTTTCACTGTCGAAATCTTTGCTGTTGCCGATTTGGTTTTCATCAACCACCGCAGCCGGCATCAAAGCCCCGGTTGGGCAGGCCTGCACACATTCACCACAGGCCACACAGGTTGAGGCGCCCATAGGGTCGGCCAGATCAAATGTCGGATAGGCATTGTGACCGCGCCCGGACATGCCGATTACATCGTTGACCTGCACTTCGCGACAGGCGCGCACGCATAGACCACATTGGATACACGCATCCAGATTGACCGACATGGCAACGTGGCTGTCATCCAGCAACGGGATATGATCGGGCTCTTGGGCGGGGAACCGGCTTTCGGAAATGTCGTTGGCGTTGGCCATATCCCACAGATGTGATCCCTGATCATGCGACACGTCTTGGGCAGGTTGATCCGCCAGCAACAGCTCAACCACCATTTTGCGGGCATTGGTTGCGCGCGCATTGTTGGTGGTGACCACCATGCCTTCGCCCGGTTCACGGATACAGGACGCCGCCAATGTGCGTTCGCCTTCGATTTCCACCATACAGGCGCGGCAATTGCCGTCGGGACGATAACCGGGTGCCGGTTTATGACACAGGTGCGGAATGATCAGCCCGCGGCCATTGGCCACTTCCCAAATGGTTTCACCGGGCTGGGCTTCGACCTCTTGGCCATCAAGTGTGAATCGGATCGTGTCGGACATAAGCGTCTCCTTGCATCGAACGTAATAGACCATGTATCCGTTTTTCAGAGAATGCTCGGGAACGACCCGACACACACTAAATCCGCCAGATTTGTTTCCTTTCGAACCCGCCTGATGTCCGATCTGCAACAAAGTCAAAACCAAAGAGTAAGGGAATTCATATGGGTGAAATTATTCTGGTCCGGCATGGTCAGGCGAACTCTGACGCCAAAGACGAAGAAAGCTATGATCGGCTGTCTGAACTGGGCCACCAACAGGCCCGGTGGCTGGGCGCGTATATGGCATCCCAAGGCATGGAATTCGACGAAGTTCTGGCCGGATCATTGCGCCGCCACCGCGAAACCGCTGCGGGAATGGGATATGACAGCCCACAAATTGATCCCCGCCTGAATGAGCTGGATTATTTCAACCTTGGCCACGCCTTAGAAGAGGTACATGGCGTGCCGTTCCCCGGGCCGGATGATTTTGCCACCCATGCGCCCCAAATCATGGAGGCCTGGCACAAAGCGGAAATCATGGGGGTGGAAACCTTTGCCAGTTTTGAAAACCGCGTCACCAGCGTTCTGCGCAAGGCAACCCAACCGGGCCGCAAAGTGCTGTGTGTGACATCCGGCGGCGTGATTGGCATGATCCTTCGTTCGCTTTTGGACCTAGACCCAACCCGCATGGCGCATATCCTACTGCCGATCTACAACTCATCGATCCACCGGATTCACGTCACACCGCATGGGCCGTTTCTGGCTGGGTTCAACGCCATTCCGCATCTGGAGTCCGATGACCGGGCGCATGGCCGCACACATTACTAGCTTCGTTGGCAAAGGGTCCTGAACATGCAGTTTCACTATGCTCCCAATACGATTTCCCTCGCGACGGCCTTGGCGTTGATCGAAACAGAAACCGATGTGGACTATGTCCGCGTCGATTTTGCCAAAGCCGAACAAACCAGCCCCGCCTATTTGGCCATCAATCCTAAGGGCCGCGTGCCCGCGCTGGTCACAGATCACGGCATTTTAACCGAAACCGGGGCGTTGTTGGATTACGTGGCGGCCCTGAACCCGGATAAAAACCTGATCCCTGACGATCCATATACCGCCGCCCAAATGCGCGAAGTCATGTGGTATCTAGGCACAACCATGCATGTGAACCACGCCCATAAAATGCGCGGCCATCGCTGGGCAGACCAAGACGCCTCGCTCCGTGATATGACCGCCAAAGTCGCTGAAACCATGGGCGCGTCTTGCGCCTATCTACAGGACAAAATCGCGGGGCCCTATGTGGTTGGCGACGCGGTGTCCTTGGCTGATTTTTATCTGTTCACCCTGTGCACATGGCTGCCCGGCGACGGCGTCAACATCGCAGATTACCCGACCTTATCCGCCCATTTCGACCTGATGATGACCCGTCCTGCGGTGATCAAAGCGCTGGAAATGGGCCTGTTTACAAAGGTATAACATGACACATCTCTGGGTTCGCGCCGAAAGCCGCGCCAATGAACAACGCGTTGCCATCACCCCGGATGGGGTGCGCGCATTGATGGCAGCGGGTCTAGACGTCACCGTCGAAGACAGCCCCACACGCATCATTCCAACGGATGCATATCGCGACACCGGCTGTAGGATCGCCGCCCAGGGCGCATGGACAACGGCGCCAACCGACGCCATCATCCTAGGGCTAAAAGAATTGCCCGAAAATGGCACCGCCCTGCCCCATCAGCACATCATGTTTGGGCATGCCTTTAAGGGGCAATTTTCCGGGCAGGAATTGTTGCGCCGGTTTGCGGCGGCAGACGGCACTTTGCTGGATTTGGAATACCTGCTGGATGATCAAAACCGGCGCGTTGCTGCCTTTGGATATTGGGCGGGATATGCGGGCGCGGCTGTCACCGCATTGGCGCTTGCGGCGCAAAATGCCGGGCAAACCTGCGCGCCCGTCACAGCGTGGCCCAATGCCGACACCATGTTGAACGACGTCAAAACAGCGCTCGGCACGTCATCCGCGACGGCCCTGATCATCGGTGCCAAAGGCCGCGTTGGCACGGGTGCCGCCGATTTGTGCAACGCGGTGGGCATCACGCCGACCCTGTGGGACATGGCCGAAACCGCATCCGGCGGCCCGTTCCCCGAAATTCTGGACCATGATCTGTTTTTCAACTGCATCTTGGCCCGCCCGGGCACACCTGTCTTTGTTGGACCTGACGCTTTAACGGCGCCACGCAGATTGCGCGCGATTGGCGATATCGCCTGCGATCCGGACAGTGATTACAACCCAGTTCCTTTATATTCAGAGGCCAGCACATGGGCCGATCCGGTTCTGCGCGTGCAGGACACACCGCCTCTGGACATCATGTCGATCGACAATCTGCCCTCGTTGCTGCCCCTCGAAAGCTCACATGACTTTGCCGAACAATTGCTGCCCTATCTGCTGCAATTGGGCGACCTTGAAACAGGTGTCTGGGGCCGCGCACGTGACATTTATCAATCGCACAAACTATAGCGTTGTTGCTGGCAAAATACTGATGCGCCGCGCAGATTGCGCCGCGTGTCAGTATAAATCATCCTCAGCGTCTTTGGCTGAAATCCCCAATGCATCCAGACCATTTTCCAGATGATCCGCCAGATGTGGTGACCCTTTCAGGTAATCCTGTGTCGGCGCGGACGCCTCTCGACGTGCGGTCGCATAGGCCTCTTCGTAATCCTCTGGTTCAAACGATCCGCGTCCAATCCAGAATACAGCAACCAAACTGGCCTCTTCTTCTTCGTCCAAACGACCGACAAACCCGTCAAATTCGCTTTCGCCGCGCGGCATTTCGCGGGCAAGGATGATGATTTCGGCGATTTTATCTGTGGCGATCTTTAGCATTGGAATTCTCCTTCTCTTCGAAGTCAGAATGCGCCGTTTGCCAATCTCAAACCTTGATCTGGGACAAACCTATTCCCAAGCCAGCGGGCGTGTTTGATTGCCTTCGCGCACGAAACCATCGCCGCCCATACCCAGATAAAACACCTGATGGCGTTTGATCCCTGACAAAACCACATATTGCGCTGTCTCTGTGGCGCGAATTTGCCGCCCATGTTCGGACCCCATGCAAACCCGATCCCCGCGACAGGGAACCAGCCGATAGGTGTGCATTTCACCATGATCCTCAGTCACTACAGAAACGGATCCGGATGCAAATGGCACGGATTGCAATTCTCGGTCCATTTGCGCGGTGATGTTGCTATAAATAAGCGTGTCCGGGTCCATATTCGCACATGCCGATAGGGCCCCAAACATCGCCAATGCGATCGCAGATTTCCTGACCATTTACGCCTCCTGACCATTGTTGCCTCACGCTAGCACAGGTCATCAGAACCACAAATGAAATCAGGTTTTCGGGGCCGTAATAGGGACAACTTTGGGTGTGTCTTCTTCTGGGGCCAGCTCTTCGAAATCAAAATTGTCGAGCCGCCGCGCCCGGCGCCCGGCTTTGTCGGCGCTGATTTTGATATCCGCAATATCCTTGGCCGCCTGACCAAAATGCCGATCCAGATTTTCGACCCGCTTGCCCAGCCGATCCACGTCACCATAGAGCATGCCCAGCTCTTTGCGGATCGCGCCTGCCTGTTCACGCATTCGCGCGTCTTTTAGGATGGCGCGCATCGTATTCAGCGTCGCCATACAGGTGGTCGGGGACACGATCCAAACCCGTGCGGCGAACCCTTCGCGCACGATTTCGGGGAAATTCGCGTGCAATTCTGCGTAAACGGCCTCTGACGGTAGGAACATCAGTGCGCCATCCGCGGTTTCCCCTTCGATGATGTATTTGTCGGAAATCGCTTTGATATGAGCCCGGATCGCTGTGCGCAGCTGACGCGCCGCGTCGTTTAGCTCATAATCAGTGGTGGCGTTGCGCAGGGCTTCGTAGGCTTCGAGCGGGAATTTACTATCCACCACAATGGGGCCCGGTGGGTTGGGCAAATGGATCAAACAATCGGCCCGTTTTCCGTTCGACAATGTCGCCTGCATGGTAAAACTATCCGCCGGAAGCGCCTTGCCCACGATGTCATGCAGCTGAATTTCACCAAATGCACCGCGGGTTTGTTTGTTGGACAGGATGTCTTGCAGGCTCAGGACATCACCGGACAATTTGGTGATGTTTTCCTGCGCCTTGTCGATGGTTTTCAGGCGTTGCTGCAATTCCCCCAGACTTTGGGCGGTGTTGCGCGCTGAATTGGCCAGATTGTTGCCCATGGTTTCGTTCACCTGCGCCAGCCGTTGTTCCATCAATTGCAGCATGTTGGATTGCTGTTGCGCCTGCGCTTCGCTGACGGAATGCAGCCCGCCAAATAATTGCTGTTGCCCATCTGACAGCGCCTGAACCCGCGCCGTCATCCCGCCCATTTGCGACGCCATATTCTGGGCCATCAACGCGGATTGCCCGGTGCGTCGCACGGCTGAAATCAGCAAAACAACGATCAGCAACAGAATGAACACGCCAAAAAGCGCTGCAATCACAATAGGATCGCTGAAATGAATGGGATTTTCGCCAATCTGGATCATGTGCGTCCAAACAACCTTTCGATATCGCTAAGTTGCAGCTCCACATAGGTGGGGCGGCCGTGATTGCATTGGCCGGAATGGGGGGTTGCCTCCATTTCGCGCAACAAAGCGTTCATTTCCTCGGCCCGCATTTGACGGCCCGAACGGATCGATCCATGACAGGCGACGCGGCTCAGGATGGCTTCGATGCGGGCCTGCACCGTGGTGCTGTCGCCCAGATCGGCCAATTCGTCCAACACATCGCGCAGCATCGCTTCGGCGTTGATTTCGCCCAATATGGCGGGGGTTTCACGCACAGCAATTGCGCCGCCGCCGAACGGTTCCAACGTCAGTCCCAGCTTTGCCAATTCATCGGCATGCGACAGCAGCATTGCCGCGTCGCCATCTGACATTTCGATGATTTCCGGGATCAACAACGCCTGCGCCGCGACACCGTTATCCGCCATCTGATTTTTCAATCGCTCATAAACCAGACGTTCATGGGCCGCGTGTTGATCGACGATCACAATCCCGGTTTCGGTCTGCGCCACGATGTAGTTTTCATGCACCTGCGCGCGTGCGGCCCCCAATGGCAGGTGTTCGCTTTGGGTCGTTTCCTGAGGGTCGAATGTGGGTTCAACCCGCGCAGAGGGCGACATCGTTTCGGTGAAACTTTCGGTCAAACTCTCTGCAAAACCAGTGGGATAGCTGGGCGATGGGGTATATTGCGTGGGCGCATATCCCGCGCGATCCATCTGATAAATCCGCCCAGGTGGCGCATTTGTTTCGGGACGCATCGCCCCCAAAGTGGCCCCCGCGACAGTTGTTGACGCGCGATGCCCCGCATCCGCCAAGGCATGGCGCAGACCCGACACAATCAACCCACGCACAGTGCCGGGATCGCGAAATCGAACCTCGGATTTGGCGGGGTGCACGTTCACATCCACCTTGTGGGGGTCACAATCGATGAACAAAACTGCCGCCGGGTGGCGGTCGCGACTGAGGAAATCCATATAGGCCCCGCGCAGCGCCCCGATCAGCAATTTGTCCCGCACCGGGCGGCCGTTCACAAACAGGAATTGCTGAACGGCCGACCCGCGTGAATAGGTCGGCAATGCGCCATATCCGGTCAGGTGGAACCCATCGCGTTCCGCATCCAACGGGATCGCATTTTCAGCAAAATCCCGCCCCAGCACCGATGATAATCGTCCACGTAGCGCGTCAAACATATCGCCGGTTTGCGGATCGGCGCGAAATGTCACCCGGTCTTTGCCCGACGACACGTCCCGCAAGGTGAAGCCGATGAACGGTTCCGCCATGGCGAGCCGTTTGACCACATCCGAAATCGCCTGTTGTTCGGCGCGGTCCGTGCGCAAGAATTTTAACCGGGCGGGCGTAGCGAAAAATAGATCCTTTAGCTCGATCACCGTGCCACGGGTCAATGCCGCCGGTTTGACTGGGCCCATCTGGCCGCCGTTCACCGTGATCGTCGCCGCCTCATGGCCGGTCGCACGGCTGGTGATGGTCAACCGGCCCACGGCGCCCAGCGATGGCAATGCCTCGCCTCGAAATCCGAATGTATGGATATCCAACAGGTCCGACCCGTCGATTTTTGACGTAGCATGGCGTGACAGGGCCAGCGGCAAATCCACCCCGGCAATGCCGCACCCATCATCTGTGACCCGGATCAGGGTTTTGCCGCCATCCGCAATATCGATGGAAATTCGGGTTGCACCCGCATCGATGGCGTTTTCAACCAACTCTTTCACTGCGGATGCAGGGCGTTCCACAACTTCGCCGGCGGCGATCCGGTTGATCGCGCCTTCGTCCAGTTGACGGATAACGGGCTGTTTTTCGCTTATCTTGGGGTCAGGAATGGCCATGCCGCTATAGATAGCATAGCCATTCCCGATTCTACGAGGGTCTTATTGGTTAACCGGCGCGGTTGTTTCCAACCCAACCGGCTGACCCACGACCACGAAATGAAGCCCATCTGGATCAAGGATTTCACGCGCTACCCGATTGATTTCCTCAAGCGTGACGGCGTTGATTTGATCATTACGCGTGGCGATATAATCAATCGGCAGGCCGGTCATCTGCATGCCAACCATGATGTCCGCAATCGGACCATTCCCATCAAACCGCAGTGGATACGCGCCCGTCAGATAGGTTTTGGCATCGCTCAATTCCTGTTCGGACACGCCATTTTCTGCCAGTTTCGTCCATTCCGCGCGGATTACATCCAACGCTTCGGCCATGGTTTCGTTCGCAGAGGCAAGCGACCCCAAATATTGTTCCGACAGGTCCTTGGGCACCAGATAGGAATAGACGCCATAGGTCAGGCCGCGCTCTTCGCGGACCTCTTTCATCAAGCGGCTTTCGCGGCCCCGGCCCCCCAAAATTTCGTTCAGGATATACGCCGCAAAGAAATCGTCGTCATCGCGGGTAATGCCGCCATGGCCGAAAATCGCGACCGATTGCGGGGTTTCGTAGTCCACGACAGTCGTGCCCCCGGCCAGCGTATAGTCGATCCGATCCGGCAATTCCGGTCCCGTCGCGGGCAGTTCCCCCAGTAACGTATCCAGCAACAGACCCAGATCATCAGCCGTGATGTCGCCCACAGCGCCAACATAAATCCGATCGCGGGTCAGGACACGTTGATGGGCTTGGATCAGATCATCCCGTGTCAGCGCGTTCACGCTGTCTTCGGTCCCGTCCAGCGATGACCCATAAGGATGATCGCCAAACGCCAGCTGATCATAGGTCGCACTGGCAATGCTGTCGGGGTCCTTGGCATCCGATTGAATGCCTGAAATGACCTGCGCACGGACCCTTTCGATGGCATCCTGATCAAAGCTGGGATCGATGATGGATTGACGTAACAATGCAATCGCATCGTCTTGGTTTTCAGTCAAAAACCGCGCTGACAGGGAAAAGGTATCGTCATAAATCCGATAGCTGAACGTCGCGGCGAGGCTTTCCAACTCTGTCTGGAACTCTTGGGCGTTCATGTCGCCCGACCCTTCTTCTAAGAGGCCGGTCATCAGGTTTGAGGCGCCACGTTTTTCCGGTAAATCCAGCGAGGCTCCGCCTCGAATGCGGATTTCCAACGCGGTGAACGGAATTTCGTGGGCCTCAACCAACCAAGCGGTGATTCCACCGGGCGAAGTGACCTCTTGGATGTCGACCTCGGCTGTGGCGGTGGAGGCCCAAAGCATTGTGAATGCGGCAAATAAACGGATCATTGGTTCAGAACCCCACGGTTTGGAACAACAAAGGCTGTCACGGATTGATTGCGGTCAAACACACGTTCTGCGGCGGCTTTGACATCCGCGGCGGTCACGTTTTGCAGGATTTCCGGCCAATCCTGAATGTCCTGGATTTCCAGACCTTGGGTCAGCCCCGCCCCATAGCGACGCGCCAGCCCTTCGACATTGTCTTTGGCGAAAATCTCACTTGCGCGTAATTGAGTGCGCAGACGTTCCATCTGTTCGGGATCAATATCATTGGCCAAAAAGTCCGCGATAACCTGATCCATCGCGGCTTCGCCTTGTTGTAATGTGACGCCTTGGGCGGGCACCACAACCACGCCAAATGTCGTGTCATCCAGCGAACCAGCGCTGTAAAAGGCCGACGAATACACAGCCATTTGGGTATCAAATTGCAACGCAACGCCCAATGCGGACGTGAATGGCGACCCGCCCAGCAACTCTGCCAGATAGACCAGCGCGGCGGCTTCTTCTTGGGCGCCGGCATCCCGTTCGGGCGCCAGATAAGACCGGGTCACATAGGGCTGCGACACGCGGGGATCTTCGTAGACCAGACGGCGTTCGGCGGTTTGGGGCGGCTCTGCGGGGCGCAGGCGTTCGGGCAGTTGATCCTCGGCGGGTATCACACCGTAGTACTTTTCGGCCAATGCCAGCACGGCATCGGGCTGCACATCCCCGGCCACGATCAGAATTGCATTGTTGGGCGAATAATAAAGGTCATAGAAATCCAACGCATCCTCAAGGCTCAGCTCAAGCATTTCGTGTTTCCAGCCAATAATCGGCACGCCGTAGCGGTGGTTTAAGTATTGCGCCGCACGCATTTGTTCCCGCGCAAGGGCGCCGGGACTGTTTTCCGTGCGTTGATTGCGTTCTTCGATGATCACCTGACGTTCTGTTTCAATGTCATCTTCGGTCAGGCGCAGATTGTTCATCCGATCCGATTCCATCGACATCATCAATTCCAGTCGATCTGACGCAACCCTTTGATAGTAAGCGGTATAATCGTAGCTGGTAAACGCGTTGTCACTGCCACCATTCGCGGCAACGGTCGCGGATAATTCGCCGCTTTCTAGGTTTTCGGTCGCCTTAAACAGCAGGTGTTCCAGAAAATGGGCCACGCCTGAGGCGCCGACCGGTTCATCCGCCGATCCGGTGCGATACCACACCATATGCGATACAACGGGGGCGCGGTGATCCTCGATCACAACGACCTCCATCCCGTTATCAAGCGTGTAATTTGTGACCTCTTGCGCAGAAACCTGCGTCGCGGTCAGAGTAAAAAGAGCTGCAAAAATGCGGCGCATGGGCAAATCCTTGAAATTGCGTCACAACACAAGCTACGACTGATTGACCATAGTTCAAGCGTGCTCAACGAGAATGTGAGCATTCGTCAGCGTGGTTAACGAAACGTTGACGCACCGCGCGATAATTTGCCGAAACCGGGGTGGTTTTGTAGAAACCTGCGGGATTATTGGGCAGGTGGGGCGGATGGAACCTGAACGCCGATATTGCGGAACCGGTCCATTTCAGATTGCGCATCAAGTGCTTGGCCCGCATAGGCGCGGAAATATCGATCGCCACCCCGAAACGGGCCAGCTGTGCGACGCCGCCGAAAACGTGCGTCTTCTTCGGCCAAATCAGCGCGGATATTTGGCGATACACCGTTGCGGTTCACATGGGCCAGCAAGGCCGTATCAGCCGCGGGAATGGCGCCCTGCACGGCGGCAGGGTTGCCACCCAGTGCCACAATCGCATCCGCCATCGGGTTGGCGTCGGTCAAATTGCTGCCGCCGGGGGTTGGCGTTGGCAAAACGTTCAAATCCGCAGGCATTTCCAGCGGACGGGATGGCATGACTGAAAATTCATCCGGCCCCGCCGTTTCGCCACTAAAATCATGCAGCGTGCGCTTGCCATTGGTGCAAGCGGTCAATCCAACAAGTGTGATTGCAATAATAAAAAGGCGCAGCATGCGATCCCCCCGGATACGTGTTGCGCCCTTTTAACCCAGCCAATTCAAAAGGTCACGATGTCTTCTTGGTGTCGTTTTTGTGTGGCTTTTTTTCGCCGGTGAACAGGACCAGCCCAATCGCGCCCGCAAAAATCGCGATATCGGCGATGTTGAACGCATAGGGATTGCGGATACCACAGCAGGACATGTTCAGAAAATCCGCCACCGCCCCATATAAAATCCGGTCCACGATATTGCCCAGCGCGCCCCCGACCAGCAATCCGGCCGATAGATAGACCCATTTGCTGCCGCCTTCGCGACGCACCCACCACAACACAAACAGCGAAATTGCGACAGCGACGCCCACCAGAATCCAGCGCATATCAAGCCCGGCAAACAGCCCGAAATTGATGCCTTCGTTCCATGCCATGCGAAATGTCAGAAAGGGCGGGAACACGTCGACAACTTGGCGGGTGTTCAAATCCAAAGTGTGCACGACAAAATACTTTGTCGCCTGATCAACCAGGAACACCCAGAAAGACATCCAAAAAGTCAGCCGCATATCACGCCCTTTCATTTTAGTCGGATCAGTGCCGGAAATGGCGCATGCCCGTCAGAACCATGGCCAATCCGGCCTCATCAGCAGCTGCGATCACTTCGTCGTCCCGCATGGACCCGCCCGGCTGAATCACACATGTCGCGCCAGCAGCGGCAGCTTCTAGCAATCCGTCAGGGAATGGGAAAAACGCATCGGACGCCACAGCCGACCCGATGGTCAGCGGTGTGGCCAGACCCAGCGTTTCTGCCATGCGCTCTGCCTTTTTGGCGGCGATCAACGCGCTGTCAACGCGGCTCATTTGCCCGGCACCAACGCCAACGGTTGCACCGTCTTTGACATAGACGATGGCGTTGGATTTCACGTGTTTCGCGATTTTCCAAGCCAGCAGCAGGTCCTGCATCTGGGCATCTGTAGGGGCCAATTTGGTCACCACTTTCAGATCGTCCAGACCGACAAACCCGGTATCTTTGCCTTGTACCAGCATGCCGCCGGACACCTGACGATAGGTCAGACCGGTTTCTGCAGGGTCGGACAGGCCGTCTGTCAGCAACAAACGCAGGTTTTTCTTGGCCGCAAAAATTTCCTGAGCCGCGTCATCCGCGCCGGGGGCAATCACAACTTCGGTAAAGATTTCGGTGATCGCGCGCGCCGTGTCGGCGTCCAGTTTCTGGTTCAGCGCGACAATCCCGCCAAAGGCCGACGTACGGTCGCAGTCAAACGCTTTGCGATAGGCGTCTTCCAGCGTTTTGCCCTGCGCAACACCGCAAGGATTGGCGTGTTTGATGATCGCACAGGCCGGGCCATTCGCTGGGTCAAATTCACTGACCAGTTCAAACGCCGCGTCTGTGTCGTTGATGTTGTTATAAGACAGCTCTTTGCCCTGCAATTGACGTGCAGTGGCGACACCGGGACGGTTTGAACCATCGGTGTAAAACGCAGCCTGCTGATGGGGGTTTTCACCATAGCGCAAGGTTTGCGCCAATGTGCCCGCAAACGCACGACGGCGGGGTGTTTCTACGCCTATCGCATCCGCCATCCACGTGCTAACGGCCGCATCATAAGCCGCAGTGCGCGCATAAGCCGTCTGGGCCAGTTTTTTGCGGAATTTGGGGCAGGTTGCGCCGTCATGCTGATCCATATCGCCCAGCAATTTGTCGTAATCCTGCACATCCACCACAACCGAAACAAAGGCGTGGTTTTTCGCGGCTGCACGGATCATCGCCGGGCCGCCAATGTCGATGTTTTCGATACAGGCATCGTAATCGCCACCTGCGGCGACGGTTTCTTCAAACGGGTAAAGGTTCACCACCAACAGATCGATAGCGCTGATGTCGTGTTCCTGCATGGACGCCAGATGCGCATCATTGTCACGCAGCGCCAACAGTCCGCCATGTACGCCGGGATGCAGGGTTTTGACCCGGCCATCCATCATTTCGGGGAAATTGGTCACATCCGACACGTCACGCACTGGAATGCCCGCATCGCGGATCATTTTGGCAGAGCCGCCAGTCGACAGCAAATCCACACCGCGCTCGCTCAGCGCTTTGGCGAGGTCGATCAATCCGGTTTTGTCCGAAACGGACAATAATGCACGGCGAATTTTGTGGTCAGTCATTGGTGGGCAGCCTTTCAATCCTGGACATCTGGTGTCGCGAGCGTGCCATCCTGCACAAGGTCACGCACCACCGAAGGGGTTTCGTGTGCCTTGGCCAATGACCATCGGACGCGCGTCGCATATGACATTGCACGCCCAGATAAAACCACTTGCTGTGTCGCACGGGGCCTTAATCGTCCATTTTCCAGATAAACTGACGGTTCGAGCCGCATTTCGGCGCTTCCGTCCTGTCGAAACACCCAAACTTCGCCGGATTTCAATGCCAGACTGATCGCAGCGCCGCCCAGATCCATCGACACGTCGACCTCTGGGTGCAAATGGAATCGGATGTCATAGGGGATGCCCTGCAGGCTGGATCGATCCAATGCTTTGTCAAACAGGCCATGGTCCTCTTTGGTGATCGCCGCCAGATAATCCTCTCCGATCAGGGCGCGACCATCCAAGGATAGTTCCAAGGTGCGGCCATGGGTCAGGCCAAACAGTTTCTGATAGCCGTCGTGAAACAGCTCGATCCGCTGGGAATCATCGTGTTTGTTGCTTTCGGCGCTGACTTTGGCGGGAACATCGATCAGCAATTCGCGCGACAGGCCCGACAATCCGCTGGCCTTGCCCAGACGAGAGGATGAATATCCTTCCAGCCCCAAGGTGGAATGACTGGGGGTGGCCCGGCCCGCGCGGCGCCATTCTTCGCCAAAACTGGCGCCCGATCCGCAATTGACGATCACCGGACGGCGCCCGGATGTCAGTTCAAACGCCAGCGTGGATGCGTGGGCGTCATGGCTTTCGCGTCCAGTGGGTGGCGCTGCGGCATCCACAATCACGGATGACCGCCCACAAGACACCCGCGCAAACCCCATCCGCAACCCAGTATGGGGCTGCTTTTTCACACCAGACGCGGCCAGCGCCATGTCCAGCCGACCATCCAGACCGCGACCGCCACCATGGAACCGCGCCAACGATCCGTCTTTGTGGCGCAGCGCCCGCAACGTGGGCACAATCCGTTCAACGGCTTCGCGATGGGCCTTTGACACTTGGCGATTTGCCGCGTTCAGCGCCTCTGCTGCCCAGTTCAACAATGTCAGAACTTCTAACAATTCTTCGGGGTTGCGTGTCGCCAGACCGCCCTGTTCATCAATCTGCGCCGCGCATTCACGAGCCAGAGCCGCCTCGGCTGGGGTGGCGTGGCTTTCTTTGCCCAACAAAGAATGCCCTGCGTAAATTGCCCCGGTCAACGCTTCGAATCGTTCCACGCCGGGGCGGGTCGCCGGCCAACGACGGGCCAGAAATTCCGCCTGATGGGTCAGGCTTTGATAAAAGGCATCAGAAAACGCTTTGTCACGGCCCCGCAACAAAAAGGTCGCGTGATGGATCAACCGGATCAACCGCCGCCCGGTCAGTTCCGGCGTCCAGCCCGGCCCGGTGCCACGACCATAGGTTTTGATCCAGTCCCCAACCCAAAGGCCTGCGATTTCGCGCGCCCGCGCATCGCCAACAGCGGCCAGATCATCAAGCCATGTAAACCCTTGGATCACTTCGGCAAATGCTTCGTCCGGGGCGTCCACATCCCACAGGGATTTGCCCGGTGCTTCGATCAGGTGACCGGCGAATAACAGATTGCCCGCAATCAGCTGTTTGCCACGTGCAAACAGGCCAATGGTGCGGGGTTCAGGTTGAGACACAAATCCTTTGGCTGCCGTCACGCGGGACGTCAGGCGCGCATGCACGCGATGCATCAGGCGGGTTCGCCTTGCTGTCCATGTCCGGGCCTTGGCCAAGATCTGCTGCCTCATTGTGATGCGTGTTTTGCATCTTGTTGTTGGCAGGCATCATAGACAGGACAAAGGCGCGAGTCACGCAGGCTTTCGCAGAACCGCCATATAAAATCCGTCCATGCCGCCGCGTTCCTGCCAGAAATCCGGGCGCAGACGCAGGCCGCCTTCTTCGGTGATCCAGTCCGGATCGACACCGTCGACGTTCAAGGCATCGCGATCTACCACCAGATCCGGGTGGCGATCCAGCGCATCGTCGATCTGCACTTCGCCTTCATCGGGCAGCAGTGAACAGGTGCAAAACACCAGCCGCCCGCCGGGTTTCAGCATCGTCAGCGCGTGATCGATCATGTCACCCTGCTGGGCGATCAGTTCGGCAAATTCAGCGCCATCTTTGGCATAGGGCAAATCCGGGTGGCGGCGAATCGTACCGGTCGCCGAACAGGGCGCATCCAACAGAACCGCGTCGAATCCTTCGCCCTCAAAGGCAAAGGCGTCGGACACCACGCATTTGGCGGTCAGCCCGGTACGTTTCAGATTTTCCCGCACCCGCGCCATGCGGCCCTCGGATACGTCAACGGCGGTGACATCCGCGCCAGCGGCGGCCATCTGCATGGTTTTGCCGCCCGGTGCGGCGCATAAATCAACGACTTTTTCGCCCTTTTGCGGGGCCATCAGACGCACGGGCAACGCGGCGGCTGCATCCTGCACCCACCAATCGCCGGATTTGTATCCCGGCAGCAATGACACCTGCGCCCCGTCGCGAATCCGCCACGATCCGCTGGGCAGTTTTTCGCCCGGCAAACCATCCGGCACAGGACCGTTCAGCGTCAGATCCAGCGGGGCCCCCGCAAAATGGGCGCGTTCGATTTGTTGCAACGCTTTGTCACCCCACGCCTGAGTCAGAGGACGGCGCAACCAACGGGGCATGACGGAAACGGGCAATTTATCCCATCCGTCTTTGGCCGCATCAATTTTACGCAACACCGCATTGACCAGACCGCGATATTTCATCGTGCGTTTTGACCGACCTACGATTTCCACACAGGCATTCACAACGCCATGCGCGGCGGTGCCGGTGCAAATTTCCAACGTGCCAAGGCGCAAAACGTTTTGAACGGCCAATGGGGGTTTGCGTTGCAGAAACGGCTTTAGCATCCGATCCGCGCGTTCCAAGGTGCGCAATGTATCCAATGCCAACCGCTGGGCACGTGCGCGATCCTCGGGCACCAGCCGTTCCAACGCCCCTGCGCCGATCAGTTCAGACATCAGACGGCCTTCTTCGATCACCTGCCCCAGCAGGTAATGTGCAGCACGACGCGGAGCGAGGCCAGTCGGATCCATGGGTCTTCCCTTGTTTTGCAATGGCCGGGGGGTATATCAAAGGGCAAGCTCTGACAAGGAAGAGACATGTCTGATACGCAAGATACCGACAAAGATTTGCCAGATGCCGCCAAACGCGCCCTGGCTGAGGCCGAAGAACGGCGCGCCAAAGCCAAAGACGCGATGCCGGTCGAACTGGGCGGGCGCGATGGCCCCGAACCGGTGCGCTATGGCGATTGGGAAAAAAAGGGCATCGCCGTCGATTTTTAGGCGCGCCGTTGGGGTTTTACAGCCCCAGCACATCAAACATGTCATATTCGCCGGGTTTCTGATCTTGGCCCCACAGCGCCGCTTTGAGCGCGCCGCGCGCAAAAATCGCCCGATCCGTTGCCATGTGGCGCAGCACGATGCGTTCACCAGCTGCGGCAAATAGCACATCATGTTCGCCCACAATGTCGCCGCCCCGGATCGCTGAAAACCCGATATCGCCGCGTTTGCGCGCGCCCGTTATGCCGTCACGACCAGAATCGGTCACGTCCTTTAGATCGACGCCGCGCCCATCCGCCGCCGCCTGCCCCAGCATCAGGGCCGTGCCTGATGGGGCGTCGATTTTGTGATGGTGATGGGCTTCGATCACTTCGATATCGAAATCTTCGTCCAAGGCGGCCGCGACTTTTTGGGTCAATTGCACCAACAGGTTCACGCCCAACGACATGTTGCCCGCCCGCACAATCACAGCGTGGCGCGCGCATGGTTCCAGCTGGGCGATGTCATCCTCGGTCATGCCGGTTGTGCCAATCACATGCACAGCACGGGCCTGCGCGGCCAATTTAGCAAATTCGATTGTTGCGGCGGGGGCGGTAAAGTCAATCACCGCCTGTGCCCGCGCAAACGCATCCAGCGGATCGCTGTCCACGGTCACGCCGACCGCTTGGCCGCCCATACATTCGCCGATGTCGCGCCCGATCCAGTCATGGCCGGGGCGTTCAATCGTGCCGACCAATTTGCATTTGTCGCTGTTCAAAACTGACTGAATCAACATCTGGCCCATCCGGCCTGATGCACCAGTGATCACAATTCCGGGCAAATCGCTCATGGCATGTCTCCTTTGCGTTTCCTTGCCTGCAATGTTGTGCACCGCTTGGCAAGGGGTCGCAGGTGGCTTACATGAGCGGTATGTCAAAGAAAAGATTCAGCGAAGGCCGCGGGCCATCCCAACGAATGCTGCGCGTCGGCGAAGTCATTCGTCGTACATTGTCGGAAATTTTGCAGCGTGGCGAAATCCATGATCCTGATTTGGGACGCATGCTGATCACTGTCGGCGAGGTGCGCGTCACCCCCGATCTGGGCATCGCGACGGCGTTTGTCCTGCCTCTGGGTGGCAAAAACGCCGAAGAAGCCATCGAAGTTCTGGCCCGCAACAAAGGCGAGCTGCGCCGGATGATCGGCCGCAAGGCCCAGCTGAAACATGCGCCCGAATTGCGGTTTCGCATTGATGACACGTTCGATCAGATCGAACGCACAGCGGCGTTGTTTGACAATGACCACATCCAACAGGATTTGCGCACGCCGACCGATGACCGCGAAACCGATGAGGATGACACCGTATGATCCCACAGGTGCGGGGCATATTTGCGGCAGCATTCACATTGCTGGCGGCCCCCACCTTGGCGGTGACCTGTCAGGACATCACGTTTTCCGACGTCGATTTCACCATCTGTGATGTCGATCCAAGCGTGGAAAACCTGCGTTTGTTCCATCTGGACCAAAACAACGCGCCTTTGGCATCGTTTCGCGAAATTGAACGCAGTCACCCCGACCGCGCGCTATTGTTTGCGATGAATGCGGGCATGTATCATTCCGATCTGTCCCCCGTTGGGCATTATATCGAAGACAACACCCAGACCATGCGCGTCATCCCCAATGCGGGGCCGGGCAATTTTGGCATGTTGCCCAATGGCGTGTTCTGCATTCAGGATGACATTGCACAAGTGTTTGAAACCCTGGCCTATGTGGATCAACAGCCCGACTGCACCCATGCCACACAATCCGGCCCGATGTTGGTGATTGATGGCGCATTGCATCCCCGGTTCATCGAAGGATCAACCAGTCGGCATTTGCGCAACGGGGTGGGTACCAGTGCGGATGGCAGTCGCGTTGTGTTTGCGATTTCCAATCAGGTCGTCAATTTCCACACCTTTGCCCGCCTGTTTCGCGATCATCTGAACCTGCCCAATGCGCTTTATTTTGATGGCAAAGTGTCCCGCCTGCATGCGCGGGATCTGAACCGGTCGGATAATGGCTTTGCGATGGGGCCGATTGTGGGCGTGCTAGAATAGCTTGACGCAACCCGCGGCGACAGATAGCACGCCGCCTTTCCTTGGAACTTCGGAGGCACCACATGGCGCGCAAACGCAAAGGTCGTGACATTTCAGGCTGGCTTGTGGTGGATAAACCCGCCGGGATCACGTCCACATCCGTGGTGAACAAAGTGCGCTGGGCGCTGGATGCCAAAAAGGCCGGCCATGCGGGCACCCTAGACCCAGAAGCAACCGGCGTTTTGGCCGTCGCATTGGGCGAAGCGACGAAAACAGTGCCCTACATCACCGACGCGCTAAAAGCCTATACGTTTACCGTAAATCTAGGCGCGGCCACCAACACCGATGACGCCGAAGGCGAAGTGATCGCCCAAAGCGACCTGCGCCCGTCTGATGAGGATATCAAGGCCGCACTGGGCCAGTTCATCGGTGACATTCAACAGGTTCCGCCTGCGTTTTCTGCGGTGAAAATCGACGGTCAACGCGCCTATAAAAAGGCCCGCGATGGCGAAGAATTCGAACTGGCTGCCCGCCCGCTATGGGTCGAGGAATTGCTGTTGGTGGATCGCCCCGATCCCGATCACGTTGTGCTGGAAATGACCTGTGGCAAAGGCGGATATGTGCGGTCAATTGCGCGCGACTTGGGTGCTGCACTGGGCTGTTATGGCCATGTGCAAACCCTGCGGCGCGTGTGGTCCGGCCCGTTTGATGCCAGTGACGGCATCACGCTGGACATGTTGGACACACACGCCAAAACCACCGAATTGGATCAATATATCCGCCCGCTGGAACAAGGCCTAGAGGACCTGCCCCAAGTGATGTGCCCCGCCGAAAGCATCGTGCGTTTGCGCAATGGCAACCCCGCCTTGGTGATTGCGACGGATGTGGATTATGGCGAAGAATGCTGGGCGTCCCATAACGGTCAAGCCATCGCGGTTGGCACATATAAATCAGGTGAAATTCACCCGACCCGCGTGTTTGTGCCCCCCAGCAGCTAGGGGTTCCCCCTGGCCCATCCGCCGGGTAAACCTGCCCTATGATCACACGCGAACATCTAAAAGACGACGCCGCATCCATTGCCATCTATTCAGATTGCGAACGGTATCGTTACAGCCTGACACGGGTTTGGGATGCGAATGGCGGCAAGGTGCATTTTGTCATGCTCAACCCGTCCACCGCCACCGAAGTCCAAAACGACCCCACCGTGGAACGTTGTGAACGTCGGGCGCGGGCGCTGGGATTTGGGGGCTTTCGCGTGACCAATATTTTTGCATGGCGCGACACCGATCCACGTAAAATGCGGGCGGCTGCGGACCCAGTTGGACCTGCAAATGACGCCGCCATTCTGGACGGACAAGCTTGGGCAGATCGGACAATTTGTGCTTGGGGCGCGCATGGGGATCACCTGAACCGCGGCGTGGCCGTGCATCGTTTGTTAAGACAGTCCCAAAACCCGTTATATTCATTGGGCTTGACCAAACAGGGCCACCCCAAACACCCGCTCTATATCAGCTATCAAACCCAACCCACGATCTGGATTGCAACCGACGGCTAGCGTTAACCAAATTCTGCATAATCGTTCTGCAATTGTTCCAGATTGTGATAAGTTTAGACAACGTGAGTAGATTCGTAAGCGAAAGTCGGTCTCAATGCTTGCCCTTTTAGGCCTTCTTGGCCTCGCTTTTACTGGTTTTGCAGTGTTTGATCCGCCCCTTGATCAAATCGGGGCGGACGACGATTCTATGCCTGATAGCGATGGCGCATTAGGAACTGGCCCGGACATCCTAGCACCTGACGCACCCATTGAAACCGACCCATTGGACACAGCACCAACCGACCCGGCTGGTGCAACGCTTACCGGTACCGACGAGATCGACGAACTCTTCTCTGGGGAGGGTGACGATACTGTTTCCGGGATGGGCGGCAATGATTATCTGGACGGCGAAGATGGCAATGACAGCCTTTTGGGCGGTGAAGGCGACGACCGTGTTCATGGCGGCACCGGCGACGACACGCTCAGTGGGGGGCTGGGGGATGACAGTCTATATGGACACACCGGCGACGATATTTTGAACGGGGATTTCGGGGACGATACCCTGATTGCCGGGGCTGGAAATGACATTGTTTACGGGGGCGTCGGCGCCGATACAATCGCCGGCAATGACGGTGATGATAACCTGATCGGGGGCGCTGGTCAGGACGTGCTACATGGCGGAGAAGGGGACGACATCGTCACCGGATCCGGGGATGCAGCGGATCGCGATTATCTGAATGGGGGTCAGGGCAACGACATCCTGATCGCAGGCGAAGATGATTGGATGAATGGCGGCGACGGCAGCGATACCTTTGCGCTGACAGATGGCACCGGCGCATCCACTATTGACGATTTCGATGCCACCGAGGATATTTTGCAGGTCATCTATGACCCCAGCGCCGGCATTCCGGAATTGAGCATCGCCAATATCGACAATGGGATCGCTTTGTTGTCGGACGGCGTTGCGGTCGTGAACCTGCTGGGCGTCAGCGAATTGGATCTGTCCAGCGTTGCCTTGGTGGCCGCCTGATCCCTTTTGCTCAGAAAACTCTTCCCTTTTTGAAAGAATCCGCTTAGACGCGGCCAATCGTTTGCAGCAATGTTGACGATACTCCATGGGCCCTGCTGGACGACATCCCGGCCTGCGCCATTCACCTCATCCATAAAGGAGACCCCGATGTCGATTACTGTTGAAGAAAAAGCACGCGTTATCAAAGAATTCGGCACCAAAGAAGGCGATACAGGTTCGCCAGAAGTTCAGGTTGCCATCCTGACATCGCGCATCAACACCCTGACAGAGCACTTCAAATACCACAAAAAAGACAACCACGGTCGTCGTGGTCTTTTGAAAATGGTTGCTCTGCGTCGTAAGCTTTTGGATTACACCAAAGCCAAAGACGAGGCCCGTTACCAGGACCTGATCAAAAAACTGGGCATCCGTCGCTAAGACTGACACCCTTTTGGTTCAAACGCTCGCCCTTTGGCGGGCGTTTTCATTTTTACGGTTTGTGTTATGCGGTTTGTTAAATTTTCGATTGTTGGCGTTGTCGTTTTGGGGCTGGTTGGGTTTGGCCTTCTCCATCTGAGCCGGTCCCGGACCTATCAAACCTTTGGCACCCTTTTGGATCGGGTTGAAACGCCGCAACAGGTGGTCGCCCTGACATTTGACGACGGACCAACACCGGCGCACACACAAACTGTCCTAGATATTCTGGCCCAACACGATGTCCCGGCGACGTTTTACGTGACCGGACACGACGCAGACGCGCATCCCGATCTGATCCGCGCGATTGCTGATGACGGGCATGAAATCGGCAATCATTCCTGGTCTCATCAACGGATGGTGTTCATGCCGATGGGAGACATCCGGCGCGAAATTGAACAAACGGATGCCGCCATTCGCGCTGGCGGATATGACGGTCCCCTGACGTTTCGCCCGCCCTTTGGCAAAAAACTGTTTGGCCTGCCTTGGTTTCTGTCACAAACCGACCGCACCACAATCATGTGGTCCCAAGAGCCCGAACAGAGCGATCCGAACTCTGCCGCATCCATCACCGATCACGTCCTGACGCAGACCAAAAACGGCGACATTATCCTGATGCATGTGATGTTTTCGTCCCGTCAATCGTCACGCGACGCCCTGCCCGCCATCATCACTGGATTACGGGGGCAGGGTTATCGTTTTGTCACGGTGTCTGACCTGTTAGACGGCCAATTGGACGATCAGGCCGCTAGATAAGTCGAAAACTCACCGCAGATGGGCGCCAGAATAAAGTCCCGCTGGGTTGCGCGGCTCATCCGTGTGTTCAGCGCCAACGCCAATTTGGCATAGGCGGCCTCCATCGTCATGTCGCGCCCATCAATCACACCATATCGTACCAAAACCGCCCCGGCTTCATAGCTGCCCAACGAAGTGCCGCCGCCCAGACATTCGCTGACCACCACAACCGGGATGTTGCGTCGTTTTGCGGCGGCCAATGCGCGTTCCAATGTCGGATGATTTGGAACGGTCCCGCTGCCGTAACATCGCAACACCACACCGTCGCATTTGGACATGGCAAATTCGATCACCTCCATCGATCCGCCGGGCACAACCGTGACGACGGCCACTTCTTTTTGACCAAAGACATGCCGCAAAACAGTTCCCGAAATACGTCTGGGTGGTACCTGCGAAGGCTGCGCCGAAAACGCGTCATTGTCCCGTGAATGTATCTTGCGGGTGCGCGCACCATGCAGCAACCGGCCCGAAAACTGAATCCACACCCCCGGTTCCGCGGTTAAAACAGACTCAATCGTATCAGCAAGGTTTGGGCTGCCGTCACTGCCCGGCTCTGACAGCGGCAACATCGCCCCGGTCAGAACGATGGGTTTGTCCAACCCTTCTAACGACATGCACAATGCCGCCGCACAAAACGCCATCGTGTCGGTGCCATGCGTGACGATGAAACCGTCATATTCAGAATAAAACGCCATGATCTGGCCACTGATCCGGTTCCAATCCCGGGGGGTGGCATTTGCGCTGTCGATCAACGGATCAAGACGCACAATTTCGTAAGATATTTCCTCTGGTCTTGCGGCAATCTGCTTTTCGATCTCTTCCTCCATCACTCCGATTTTGGGCACATAGCCCGCCTCGGACTGAACCATCCCTATCGTCCCACCTGTGTGAATGATCAAAATCGACTTGTGTGTCATCTGGGCGTTCCTCCCTGCCAGTTGACGCTACGTAGTGATGTTGTTGCTTGCCCCAAATCGCCCAACATATCAACGTTTCTTACATCAAATGGCTGCGATGCGTATTATCTTTCATTTGGGAACATTGTGATGTACACGCGCGGTATCGATTCCGGCGCCCGGACCCCAGCGCCGATATGATGCTACGGGGTCAGGGGGAATCCGCCCCCTACGTAAAATGGCCGCGATTGGCCAACTTAGGAAATTCATATGTTCAATGAAGTAAAGAAATCAATCCAGTGGGGCGAAGAAACGCTGACACTGGAAACCGGCAAAGTTGCGCGTCAGGCAGACGGCACAGTGATTGCCACGCTGGGTGAAACCAGTGTTATGGCCAACGTCACGTTCGCCAAAGCACCAAAGCCGGGCCAGGACTTTTTCCCGCTGACCGTACATTACCAAGAAAAATATTACGCCGCCGGTAAAGTACCAGGTGGCTTTTTCAAACGTGAAGCACGCCCAACCGAAAAAGAAACACTGACAGCACGTCTGATCGACCGTCCGATCCGTCCATTGTTCGTCCCCGGCTTCAAACACGAAGTTCTGGTGATGTGTACCGTTCTGTCCCACGATCTGGTCAACGACCCTGACGTCGTTGCGATGATTGCGGCCTCTGCTGCGCTGACCATTTCTGGCGCGCCATTCCGTGGCCCAATCGCCTGTGCGCGTGTTGGTTACGAAGACGGAGATTACATCCTGAACCCAACGGTTGATGACATGCAGGGCCTGCGCAACAACCCTGATCAGCGTCTTGATCTGGTTGTGGCCGGCACCAAAGACGCGGTCATGATGGTTGAGTCAGAAGCCTATGAACTGACCGAAGAAGAAATGCTCGGCGCTGTGAACTTTGCCCATGCGCAAATCCAGCCGGTTATCGACCTGATCATCGATCTGGCCGAAGAAACCGCCAAAGAGCCGTTCGAATTCATCGCACCTGATTATTCTGAACTGTACGGCGTTGTTGCCGCCGCTGGCGAAGACGCCATGCGCGCTGCTTATGCAATCAGCGACAAGCAAGAGCGCACCGCCGCTGTTGCCGCCGTCAAAGAGACCATCAAAGCCGCTCTGAGCGAAGAGCAGTTAGAGGATGCGAACCTTGGCGCTGCGTTGAAGAAACTGGAATCCGGTGTTCTGCGTGGGGACGTTGTTAAAAACGGTCGCCGCATCGACGGTCGCGCTTTGGACGAAATTCGCCCAATCGTCAGCCAAACTGGTTTCCTGCCACGGACCCACGGTTCTGCCTTGTTCACACGCGGCGAAACCCAAGGTCTGGTTGTGACCACATTGGGCACCGGCGATGACGAACAGATCATTGACGCATTGCACGGCAATTTCCGGTCCAACTTTATGCTGCACTATAACTTCCCTCCCTATTCGGTTGGTGAAGTTGGTCGTGTGTCTGGCCCCGGCCGTCGTGAAATCGGTCACGGTAAACTGGCTTGGCGTGCGTTGCAGGCGGTTCTGCCAGCACCCACAGATTTCCCATACACCGTGCGCGTTGTATCCGAGATCACAGAATCCAACGGGTCGTCGTCGATGGCGTCCGTATGTGGTGGCTCCTTGTCCATGATGGATGCTGGCGTTCCATTGAAAGCACCAGTTGCTGGTGTGGCCATGGGTCTGGTTCTGGAAGAAGACGGATCCTACGGCATCCTGTCCGACATCTTGGGTGACGAAGATCACCTGGGCGACATGGACTTCAAAGTGGCCGGTACTGAAAACGGTATCACGTCGCTGCAGATGGACATCAAGGTTGCAGGGATTACACCTGAAATCATGGAAAAAGCCTTGGCTCAGGCCAAAGCGGGTCGTCTGCACATTCTGGACGAGATGGCCAAAGCCATCACCGGCGCGCAGGAATTCTCGGTTCATGCTCCACGCATCGAAACCATGAATATCCCAACCGACAAAATCCGCGAAGTGATCGGGTCCGGTGGTAAAGTCATCCGTGAAATCGTTGAAGTGTCCGGCGCCAAAGTCGACATCAACGATGACGGCGTGATCAAAATCGCATCGCCAAACGGCGAAGCCATCAAAAAGGCCTATGAGATGATCCACTCGATCGTCGCAGAGCCAGAAGAAGGTGCGATCTACGAAGGTACAGTTGTCAAAATCGTTGATTTCGGTGCATTCGTGAACTTCTTTGGTAAGCGTGACGGTCTGGTCCATGTTTCTCAGATCGAAAATCGTCGCCTGAACCACCCATCTGACGTTCTGAAAGAAGGTCAAAAAGTATGGGTTAAGCTTCTTGGCTTTGATGATCGTGGCAAGGTTCGCCTGTCCATGAAAGTTGTCGATCAGGAAACAGGCACAGAAGCCAAACAAGAAGAAGCCGCTGACTAAGCGCTACCTTCTTTGAACGTTTAAGAGCCCCGGCATTTACCGGGGCTCTTTTTTTGGCGTTCTTTTCCTTGGCATAGCTCAGCCAAACTGAGCAAAATCTTCGCTCAGGCTTTCTTTGTCATCATTCCACGCGGCCTGTTCAGCGGTGTTTTGTTGTGCCCCCACATCAAACCTTTTGAGCGTATTGGTCAGTTGATCCATGGACTGATCCAACCCAACCGTGGCGGCGAATGCTTCTTCTGATCTTGCGGCGTTGCTCTGAGTGATGCCTTCGATTGTGTCCAACGCGGCCCGAATTTCTGATACAGAATCGGACTGATCCCGCGCTGATTTAGCGATTTCGACAATACTTTCAGAGGCTTCTTTCACATCGGTTAGGATACCGGTCAGTGCCTCACCCACCTCTTTCACCAACACGACGCCAGCTGAAACCTGTTCGCCGCTTTGTTCAATCAGTCGATTGATATTTTGCGCGGCCTCAGAGGACCGATATGCAAGGGCGCGCACTTCGGATGCCACAATCGCAAATCCGGCCCCCGCTTCACCTGCACGCGCGGCTTCTACGCCTGCATTCAGTGCCAACAGGTTTGTTTGAAATGCGATGTCTTCGATCAAGCTTACGATGCTGTTGATTTCACCCGATGATTCTTCGATTGCGTCCATGGCCGTAACCGCGCGTTCGACGATGACCGCGCTGTTTTCCGCAGCCGATCTGGTGATATCAAACCGGTTCTGCGTTCGACCTGTTGTGTCGACAGATGTTTTCATCGCGTCTGAAATGTTGACCACCGCACCCGACACCCGTGCCAGGGTTTCGGCCTGTTGTTCCGTGCTTTTGGCGACCTGATTGGACGAGGCTGCTAATTCCCCAGAACTTAGCCGCATGCCATCGGACAAAGACACGACTGTGCTAACGGCAACGTTTAGGGCGTTGACGGTCTCATTAAAGCTCTTGCGCAAATCCTCATATTCCGTCGGGAATGGTCCTGTGATGTCAGCCCTGAGATTTCCGGATTCCACCTCTGACAAACCTGTCCGCAATTGGGTCACGACATTCGTCTGGGCGCGATCCTTTTCTGCGATTACAGCCATTTCCTGTTCCAATGCAGACATGGCATCCGTCAGGGCCGATTTGTCGGTTTGGATCGTTAGCAGCTGCGCGTGCGTATTGCGCGCAGCCACAACCAAAATGATCGTTTCAACGACCAAAATGGCAGCGTGAAACAGCGTCCGTTCAATATTCGCCGATAGATCCGTCGAAGGGTAAATCAGGCTGGGCATTACAAATGTCAAAGCCAGATGGTGCAAGGCGATCACACCAGCCCCGACCACCAATGCAACGGGATCAACAAGGAGCGTCACCATCGCCAGCCCGGCAAAATAGGTCATGTGGCTGTCTATTTGCCAGGCATGACCAGAAAACGCCGCCGTCAGCAGCGCAATTTCCCCGATCAGTGAAATCGTAACACCCAACCGCCCGGCCAGACCTGTTCCTTTTTTATAGGACGCAACCGCGAGCAGGGCGAACATCCCAGCAAGCCCACCAATTGCAAAAACAGAATTTCCGATCGTCCCCGCGACGATAATCGGAATGGCACCAACAACAACCGTAACAATCGTGAGCATCCGCAACGCGGAATGTCGTGTGTTTTCCAGTTCATTTAGTTTGCGCATTAAGTTCCCCACACAGCCATGCTTGTATTGACCCGTCCAGAACCGCCCATGCCCCAAGCGCCAGCAGACGGTCCGCAAATTGCGGATCATCTGAAACACCAAGCACCGATAGATACCTCTTTTCAGCCCCGACAACCTGACCACCGGCATCTTGCACCAATTGTTCAAAATCTTGGGTAGGGGACGCAACCACCAGCACCAATGACCCCGGTTCGATAGGTGTCGAAACGACAGCCATCACGGGGGTCACCAGCAAACAAAGCATCAATGATGCAATAGCAGGGAGGAAATCCAGAACGTTTTTCATCCCGCCACTAAACGCGCAGCGCTCTAAATATCAGGTAAACATTCTTGATTAATCGCGATCAAACGCGGCGGGTTATCGTTTGACCAAATACCCGTTGGGATTAAAGCTGGCATTAACCCCAAAGAAGTCATTGTAATGAGTGTCGATGTCATAATGGTCAGGAAAATCCCTGAGATATTCGTGAACTGCGCGGTTCGGGCCACCGTCATATCGCCAGTTTCCGCCTTGGTCCTCGATGACGCCATCTTCGATCAACAAATATTCGCCGGACTGCATGCGTTTGGCAAAATAGGCCATAACCGCATGGCTGACCCTAAAGGTATGGGCGCTGTCTTCGATCACCAACCACGGCCGCGGCAGCGTATCTAACGCCGCATGCAGGTCGCTTTCTTCAAGATGTTCCGCATCAGCCTGATAGAACCGAACTTTGCTCTTTGACGCTTGTGTGGTTGGGTTTTCTTCTAGGGTGCGAAAATCAACAGTGACGATTTCTGTATCCAACCCGTAATTGCGGCACAAATCTTCGTAAAACAGTGCTGCCCCGCCGTGAAACGACCCAATTTCGATGATCGATCCCGGCTTTAAGTCAAAGATCAGCTTCATATAGATTGCCAGATCAATCGGGCTTTTGAGACAGCTCACACCCTTATATGTATAGTCCATAACCCCTTTGTGATAGGGTTTTAGAAATTCTGGCGTGAACGCAGTTTTAAAGGACCGTGGTTCGGGCGGCGTTGCAGCGACGTCTTCGGGTTTGCGTTTGATCCGCTGCTGGGCGGGCCGGACATCCGGGTTCTTTTCATGCATATTGCGCGCTCTTTTCTAAGGCAAATGGCGCGCATCCCTGGATGCACGCCAAAACAGTTACAGCTTCACTTTGCGCAGATAAGGCAGCACCATATCCACCTCGCCATATTTGGCGCGCGCGTCTTCGTCTGACACGGTCATCGGTACAATCACGTCCCCACCGGGCACCCAATTGGCAGGCGTTGCAACGCCCTGACCATTGGCCGTTTGCAACGCATCCACAGCGCGCAGAACCTCAGCGAAATTGCGCCCGACATTCATCGGATAGGTCATGGACAGCTTCAATTGGTTGTCTGGGCCAATGATGAAAACTGACCGCACGGTGGCCGTGTCATTTGGCGTGCGCCCATCGGGCAAAATTGCCTCGGCTGGCAACATGTCGAACGCTTTGGACAAGGCCAGACCCTGGTCCGCAACAATTGGGAAATTCGGCGTTGCACCACCGGCTTTCTCAATATCCGCTTTCCATTTGATGTGCTCTTCTACACCATCAACGGAAACGCCCATGACATTCACGTTGCGTTTGTCCCATTCATCCGCCAGCTGCGCCACGGCACCAAATTCGGTGGTGCAAACGGGGGTGAAATCTTTGGGATGTGAAAACAGAATGGACCAATTGCCCCCAACCCAATCATGCAGGTTCAACGACCCTTGATCCGTTTCAACGGTCAAATTGGGGATGACTTCGTTTATCCGAATACCCATGTTTATCTCCAGCGATATGTCGCAGATAGAACATCTTCTGCGTTCTGTATTTGGATATAGGTTTGAAAAACGTCAAAAGCCAGCTTTGCTTGCAAATACTCGGCAATCCTGCCAAGGCTTGTCGGAAGGGAGAAATAATATGATCAAAAAACGCGAGTTCTATATTGACGGAGCGTGGGTTGCGCCTGCATCCCCCCGTGATCACGATGTGATCAATCCATCAAACGAAGACCCCTGCGCGGTCATTTCCTTGGGCGATCAGGCAGATACCGATGCCGCCGTTGCGGCCGCCAAATCCGCGTGGCCCGCTTGGCGTGCAACGGACCCATCCGCGCGCGTTGCGATTATCGAAAAATTCCTAGAGCAATACGAAGCTCGCAAAGAAGAAATGGCCCAAGCGATCAGCTTGGAAATGGGGGCCCCGATCACATTGGCGCGGAATTCTCAGGCCACGAGCATTCCATGGCACACACAGGGTTTTCTGGACGCGGCCAAGAATTTTCAGTGGGTCAAGGACGCTGGTGAACATGCGCCCAATGACCGTCTATCCTATGAACCGATTGGCGTTGTTGGCTTGATAACCCCTTGGAATTGGCCAATGAATCAAGTCACTCTGAAGGTCATACCGGCCCTACTCGCCGGATGTACCTGCGTGTTAAAACCCTCAGAAGAGGCGCCGCTCTCTTCGATGCTATTTGCAGAGTTTTTGCACGATGCCGGCCTGCCAGCCGGGGTGTTCAATCTGGTGAATGGCGACGGGCTGGGTGTGGGCACGCAGCTCTCTGAACACAAGGATGTTCAGATGATCAGCTTTACCGGTTCAACCCGTGCGGGGCGCGCTATTTCCAAGGCGGCCGCCGACACAATGAAACGTGTGACACTGGAATTGGGCGGCAAAGGGGCGAACCTGATTTTTGCGGATGCGGATGACAAAGCGGTTAAACGCGGCGTTCTGCATATGATGAACAATACCGGTCAATCCTGCAATGCCCCCAGCCGCATGTTGGTGGACCGCACCGTTTATGATCAAACGTTGGAAATTGCACGCGAAACCGCAGACAGTATCAAGGTTGGTACACCAACCGAAGAAGGCCGCCATATTGGTCCGGTCGTCAATAAACGCCAATGGGACCAAATTCAGGGATTGATCGAAACGGGCATCAACGAAGGTGCGCGGTTGATTGCGGGCGGCCCCGGCCTGCCAGAAGGCGTCAATCGTGGCTATTATGTCCGCCCAACCGTGTTTGCCGATGTCAGCAATGACATGACAATCGCGCAGCAGGAAATCTTTGGTCCTGTTTTGTCGATCATTCCTTTTGACTCCGAGGAAGAGGCCGTTCGCATCGCCAACGACACGGAATACGGCCTGACAAACTATGTTCAGACCCAAGATGCCGCACGCGCCAACCGGCTCTCGCTTCAGCTTGAATCCGGCATGGTTGAAATCAATGGTCAGGGCCGCGCACAGGGCATGCCTTTTGGTGGCAAAAAGTCATCCGGTCGGGCCCGTGAAGGGGGCGCATTTGGGCTTGAGGAATTTCTGGAGGTGAAGTCCATCTCTGGTTGGATCAACACCTAACTGCAACAAAACATAGCCAAGAGAGCGTCCCAGTGGGGCGCTTTTTCTTTTTAAAACGGGGCTTTGGCCGTGATGCGTGTGCCCTGCCCGCCATCGGGATGACGAAACCGAAGCGTTTCTGAATGCAGCATCAAACGCGGGTGATCCAGTGCCGCGCCCGTGGCGTAAAACGGATCCCCCAAAATGGGATGACCCAACGCCAACATATGGACCCGCAATTGATGCGACCGCCCGGTTTTTGGCATCAGCCGCACACGAGTTTCATCATCGTTTGACCGCACAACGCGCCAGTCGGTTTGCGCGGATTTCCCCGTTTCATGACACACCATCTGTTTGGGGCGATTTGGCCAGTCTACGATCAATGGCAGGTCCACCTGCCCGGTTTTCGGCTCTAGTTTGCCATGCACGCGTGCGACATATGTCTTTTGGGTTTGGCGTTTTTCAAACTGCAGCCCCAGATGCCGCTGTGCATGGGGCGTCAGGGCAAAAATCATCACACCAGACGTGTCGCGATCCAGTCGATGCACCAACAATGCCGTCGGAAAGACCTGCTGCACACGTGTGATCAGGCAATCCGCCAAATGTTCACCCCGCCCGGGCACCGATAACAGGCCGCTTGGCTTATCAACCAGCACCACTTCGTGGTCTTCGTGCAGAACCACAAGCGGGTCTTGGGGTGGGGTATATTCGGTTCCAATTTGCATGCCGCGTCCCTATCCGATCCGCCGGCCAAGGGAAAGCTATCGCAGCGTTAGGCTTGCAATGGGTCCGCAATGTCACCAGCAATTACCTATGAAAATCCCGACATTCCTTTCCAAGCCGCCTTTGGCTCCAATATTGATCTGGCAGGGATTGACCGTGCGGCGCCATGCGCTTTTGCTGGCGGAACCTATTGGGCCACGAAAGGGAACTACCCGGTCCCAGATCAGCACCGATACCCACCTTCGTCTCTTGATCATCGGGGACAGTTCTGCCGCTGGGGTCGGTGTGGACCATCAAGAGGATGCATTATTGGGGCAATTGATCGCGCGGCTGTCGCAATCGATGCATGTGACATGGCAATTAGAGGCAAAAACCGGCGCGACAACGCCATCAACGTTACAGCATCTACAGCACTTGGACCCAGATCACTTTGACGTGGCGCTGATTGTGCTGGGGGTGAATGACGTGACCCGCAATGCCAGTTTACGCCCATGGATTGCCCAACAAAACAGGCTGCGGGCGCTGTTGCGGGCCAAATTCGGCGTGCAGCATATTCTTGTGAATGATCTGCCACCGATGGGTCGGTTTCCATTGCTGCCCACCCCATTGCGCCAGATTTTAGGACAGGACGCGGCGCGGCTTGGACGTGCGCTTGCGGCCAACGTGGCCAAGGAACCTGATGTGACGTTTGTGCCGATTACTGTGCCATATGCACCCAAATACATCGCAAAGGATGGGTTTCACCCGTCAAAGGCCGCCTATGATTTATGGGCGGACATGCTGGCACCGCAGATCACCACGAAAAACGGGCAGACCTAAGCCTGCCCGTTTCCAATGCTCTGTCTCGTCGGATCAGGCTTTGACCCGCTCCGATTTTGGATCATACATCGGCTTCAGGGATGCTTCGGCTTTGACCCGCACACCCATGACGTCGATTTCATAGCTTGACGCCAGCACATCCGCCGCTTTTTCACCGGCGCATGGCACATAACCCAGCCCCATCGCGCCGCCCAGATGGTGACCGTAAGCGCCAGAGGTCAGATAGCCGACCAGCTCGCCGTCCCGCAGGATTGGTTCATTATGATAAAGCAGCGGTTCTGGATCCGTCAGTTTGAATTGCAACATCCGGTTCTGTGGCCCGGTTTCCTTGCGACGCAAAAACGCATCCCGCCCGATAAAGTCATCTTTGTCACCTTTGACGGCAAACCCGATGCCTGCATCAACAACGTGATCTTCGCAGGTGATGTCATGGCCAAAGTGACGATAGCCTTTTTCGATCCGGCAGGTATCCATCATATGCATCCCGCACAGTTTTAGACCCATATCCTGTCCCGCTTCATAGAGCGTTTCAAAAACATGCCCTGCCATGTCGGACGATACGTAAACTTCCCAGCCCAGTTCGCCCACATAGGTCACGCGGTGAACCCGCGCCAAGCCCATGCCGATTTCGATTTCCTGCGCCGTGCCAAACGGGTTCACGTCATTTGTGAATGTGTTTGGCGACACTGCTTCTAGCAATGCACGAGACCGTGGACCCATGACCGCCAGTGTGGCTTCGGCGGCGGTGATGTCTGTGATGGAAACGTTAAAGTTGCCTTTGTTCCGTTCCATCCAGACCTGATCATTATAGCGCGACGCCGCGGGTGTGACGACCAAATAGGTGTTGGTCGACAGCCGCGTGATGGTCACATCAGCCTCAATGCCGCCGTTTTTGTTCAGGAATTGCGAATAGACAATCCGGCCATGGTCCACGTCATATTGACCGCCTGCAAGGTAGTTCAGATATTTGGTGGCATCCGGGCCTTCTACGCGCAATTTGCCGAACGAAGACATGTCGTACATGCCCACATTTTGACGGATCGCCATGTGTTCTTCGCGGACATTGTCAAAGAAGTTTTGGCGTTTCCATGTGTATTGATATTCGGCCTCTTGATTTTCACGCGCAAACCAGTTTGCCCGTTCCCACCCTGAAAATTCACCAAATACAGCGCCGCGTTCCTGAAGGTGATAATGAAACGGCGACCGGCGAATACCACGCGCGGTTTCCTTTTGTTTGAACGGGAAATGATCCTTGTAAAGCAGACCCAACGTTTCTTTGGACCGCTCAAACAGGTATTGTTTGTTGCCCTGGAATGGCTGCATCCGGTTGATGTCAACATCCCCCAGATCAAACGGTTTTTCGCCTGTATCCATCCACTGCGCCAACGCCATACCAGCGCCACCAGCGGATTGAATCCCAATCGAGTTAAACCCAGCCGCGACCCAGAAATTGTTCAATTCCGGGGCCAGACCCAAGTGATATGCGTCATCCGGCGTAAAGGATTCCGGACCATTAAAGAAGGTATGAATCCCGGCCTCGGCCAAGAGCGGCACACGTTCAACTGCCATTTCAAGGATCGGTTCGAAATGGTCGAAATCCTCAGGCAATTGGTCAAATTCGAAGTCCGACGGAATGCCGTCATTCGCCCAAGGTTTGGCCACAGGTTCAAACGCGCCCAACAGAATTTTACCGGCGTCTTCTTTGTAATAGGCATATTCATCCGGCACACGCAGCACCGGCAATTGGGACATGTTTTCGATGTTTTCCGTGACGATATAGAAATGTTCACACGCCTGAAGCGGCACGCTCACGCCCGCTTTCTTGCCGACTTCGTGCCCCCACATGCCCCCGCAATTGACGACCATGTCACATTCGATATGCCCGGATTCTGATCCATCGTCAGACACCCAATCCACGCCCGTCACATCACGGCCTTCCTTGGTAAAGGCGGTGACTTTGATACGTTCCTTGATCAGCGCACCGTTCTGGCGGGCGCCTTTGGCCAGCGCCAAGGCGATGTTGGCGGGGTCCCCTTGGCCGTCTTTGGGCAGGTAAACCGCGCCTTTGACGCCTTCTAGATTGATGTGGGGGTATAATTCCTGCACCCGCTCGTTCGAAATCTCTTCGACTTCGACGCCAAACGACCGTGCCATCGCCGCCTGACGATAGATTTCTTCACACCGTTCATCCGTCAGAGCAACCGTAATGGAACCGCAACGTTTGAACCCAGTGGCGACTCCGGTTTCTTCTTCTAATGTGCCGTATAATTCCTGACTGTATTTCGCCAGTTTGGTCATGTTTTTTGTGGCGCGCAGCTGAGCAATAAGCCCGGCCGCATGCCATGTGGTGCCAGAGGTCAGTTGTTTGCGTTCCAACAGAACGACGTCTTTCCAGCCCAGTTTGGCCAGATGATACGCAACAGAACACCCGATCACACCGCCGCCAACAATGACGACTCGGGCTTTGGTAGGAAGAGACATGGGCTTGCGCCTCCGAAATTGTGCCAGATTGGCTTGAATGGGGACCTGCCCCGAATGGCAGGTCGCAATAGGTTAGGCTTAGGCGCGGATGCGATCGTTTTCAGGATCCCAGATCGGGGCGTCCTCTTGGACAATTGCTTTGCAGCGTTCGCCAAAGATTTCGACCTCAAGCTCGGTTCCCGGTGTGGTCAAATCGGCCCGCACCATCCCCAGCGCGATGGATTTATTGACCCGATATCCGAAATTGCCCGACGTGGTTTCACCCACCACTTCGCCGTCTTTCCAAAGGGTGGACATATAGGGCGCGTCCGAATCCCCGGCTTCGACGATCAGCGTGACAAACCCTTTCTTTGACCCTTGTTGTTGTTCGGCCAACAAGGCGGCTTTGCCCGGGAAGTCCTGTTCCTTGTTCAGGCGCACAAACCGGCCCAGGCCCCCTTCGAGCAGGGTGTAATCCGTCGACAGGTCGCCTTTCCACGTGCGGTAGCCTTTTTCGATCCGCATGGAATCCAGCGCGAACATCCCAAACGGGGTCGCACCAGCATCGCGGATTGCGCTATAGGCATTGGCTGTGTCTTCGGTTTTGGTGTGGATTTCCCACCCCAGTTCCCCGCCGAAACAGATCCGCATCAATTTCGCGGGCTTGCCGGCAAATGTTGCATCCTGATGGGTCAGCCAACCTGTGGTCAGATCCGCGTCGGTCAGGCCAGACAACATGTCACGCGATTTGGGTCCACAGACCAGCAACGTGCTGTAATCGGTTGTGATATCGACCAAAGTCAGCGACCCATCCGCAGGCAGCGATTTTTGCAGGAATTCGAAATCGTGCCATTGCGCCACGGCGGCGGTCATCAGCATGAATTCGTCTTCGGCAAATCGGATGATGGTGACCTCTGTCACAATCCGGCCGCGTGTATCCGCAAAATAACCAAGGTTCATGCGCCCGGCTTTGGGCAATGCGCCTGCAACCTGTGTGCGCAGCCATTCAGCCGCCCCGGCCCCCGTCAGGCTGTAACGTGAAAATCCGGGCATATCCAAAACGCCGACATTGTCACGGCAGGCTTCGACCTCTTCTTTGACGCGCACCGCCCATGGGCCATTGCGGTTCCATGTTTCGGTTGCGGCCTCAGAAATGTCATCGCCGTCTTTGGCAAAATAGTTGGCGCGTTCCCAGCCGTTATAGGCCCCCATTTGACCGCCATCCGCGACCAACCGGTCGTGGTTCTGCGACAGCTTTTTATTGCGCGCAGCAGGCCATTCGTGATGCGGGAAATGCATCGCGTATTCATGGCCATATGTTTCCAACGCTTTGTTGTGGCAAAAATCGAAATCCGCGTGATCGGTGTAGCGGCGTCCATCAACGGCCCACATATCCCATTCGGTTTCGCCGGTTGTGATCCATTCGGCCATGACTTTGCCCGCGCCACCGGCCTGCACGATCCCAAAGGTAAAGGAATGCGCCTCAAATGCGTTTTTCACGCCCGGCATTGGCCCCATCAACGGCAACCCGTCTGGTGCATAAGGGATCGGCCCGTTGATCACGCGCCCCACGCCAGATGTACCCAATAATGGAACCCGGCCCATGGCGTCTTCGATATACCATTCCAACCGTTCCAGATCGTCCGGATATAGCTGGAAACTAAAGTCCTGCGGCATTGGGTCGTCTTTGGTAACCCAATGCGCCTTACAATTCACTTCGTATGGGCCAAGGTTCAGACCATGTTTGTCCTGACGCAAATAATAGGACGAATCCACATCGCGGATCATCGGCAATTTGCGGCCGTTTTCTTTGGTCCACGCTTCGATTTCGGGGATTTCTTCGGTCAGGAAATACTGGTGGGACATGACCACCATCGGCACATCACGCCCGCCATATGGTTTGAACCATTCGCCGACGCGTTTTGCATAATAGCCTGCGCAGTTGACGACAAATTCACATTTGATGTCGCCTTTTTCGGTGTGCACAACCCATTCATCGCCATCGCGGCTCACCCCTGTTGCGGGACAAAAACGTTGGATATTGGCCCCCAGATCGCGGGCACCTTTGGCCATCGCTTGGGTCAGCTGGGCCGGATCGATATCACCGTCCAATGGATCCCATAGAACGCCCGCCAAATCATGGGTTTCAAGGAAAGGATAGTAATCCAACGCCTCTTTGGGCGTCAGCATATCCATTTCCAAACCCTGATACCGCGCCATGCCGGCCACGCGTTCAAATTCTTTCATCCGCTCTTTGGTATGGCCCAAACGCAGCGCACCCGTGACGTGATAGTTCATCGGATAATCAACGTCTTCGGCCAATGTACGGTACATTTCCAGCGAATAGCGCTGCATGTTCATCACCGCCCAAGACGCGCTGAAATTCGGGCAATTGCCCGCAGCATGCCACGTGGACCCAGCGGTCAGTTCGTTCTTTTCCAAAAGAACACAATCGGTCCAGCCTTCTTTGGCCAAATGGTACAACGTCGACACGCCGATGGCGCCGCCGCCAATGATGACAACCCGTGCGGTTGATGGAAATTCTGCCATTATGGCCTCCTGCTATTTCTGTTGCGGAACATCGTCCGCAATTTCGTAATAATCGCCTTTGTCAGCGACAAAGATATGTTTGGTCAGCGTCAGCCCGGTTGGCCCATCCAGGGCCCCAAGCGCGAAACTGATCATGTTTTCGTTATGGGCCTTCCAGAACAAATAGGCCCCGCAATCCGGGCAAATGCCGCGTTTTGCAGTGGGGCTGAGCGCGACCCATTTGACCGGCCCGGAAATCGTCAAATCATCAATGTCGACCTGCGCGGACGACCATGTGTGGCCCGACATTTTGCGACATTGGCCACAATGACAGACCGATGCCCCAACCGGAGTTGCGGCTGTTTCAAAGCTGATTTTTCTGCAGGCACAGCTGCCTTTCAACACCGCCATTTTAGTAGATCGGAGGCGCGATGACCCAAATCACCGTGCAGGCCTCTGGGTGGGGGTTGGACCAGCGATATCGCTGCCCCCGGATGCGAAAACTATCGCCCGGTGAAAGGTTAAATTCTACGTCATCGATCCACAGCGTCAGCTTGCCTCCGACCACATAACCGACCTCTTGGGTTGGGCGGGTCACGGCGTCATTCATCAACGCGCCGGGTTCAAACGTAGAATGTACCACCTCAAAATCATCGGTCAGATCCGGGGAAAGCAGTTCTTCGACCAGCCCGTCATCACGCGACCCAATTGGGCGACGCGACGATTTGCGAACAATCAAGCCGTCTTCGTTTGTTGGGGTTGATGAGGTGCGAAACAGGGACGAAACGGACACGTCCAGCGCCTTGGCCATGGCCCGCAGATCGCTGACAGATGGGTCAGACATTTCGCGTTCCACTTGGCTCAACCAGCCAACAGACCGCCCCAGGGATTCAGCCAAATCGGTGAGCGTGTAACCCCGCGCTTTGCGCAGAGCCCGCAAATCCGCGCCCAAGGTTTTCGGTTTTTCGAGTGGATCGTGTTTCATAATGACCGTGAAATTTGCTTCCCTAATTTCACGGTGTCACATTTTTATGAAATTTCAAAGAAAAATTTCACTCGCTCGGAACAGAAATTCACGCAAGGGAAGCTTTGACCCAAAAAGACCTGCCACACCCAAATGCGACAGGTCCCTTTCAATCAATGCAGGCACTTGTGTTAAAACGCTTTTTCTAGAATTGACTGCAACCCATCCACATCGTTTTGGTCAAACGCATCCGGTAGGTCGGAATCGATATCCAACACTCCAAGCAGCTCTCCTGCCCAGTTCCAAACCGGCAAAACCACTTCGCTCTGAGTCGTGCTGGAACAGGCAATATGGTCGCTGAATGCGTTCACATCCGCGACCAGTTGCACTTGGCCTGTGCGGGCGGCGGCCCCACAAACCCCGCGCGAAAACGGGATAGAAAGACACCCGTGTCCGCCCTGATAGGGCCCGATTTTCATCAGTTGCGGCGCAACCACACGGTAAAACCCGGTCCAATGAAACCGGTCATCCGCATGGTGCAATTCACAGGCGATGGTCGCCATAATTGACACGACATCATCCTCGCCCTCTGTCAGGGCAAGGATGGATTTCGTGACTTCGGGGTAATCAATCCGCATCTGGTCTCTCGATTGCGATGGCTGTGCCTTCGCCGCCACCGATACAAATCGCGGCCACACCGCGTTTCAATCCGCGTTTTTCCAACGCGTTCAGCAATGTCACAATGATTCGCGCCCCAGAGGCCCCAATCGGGTGACCCAATGCACAGGCCCCGCCATTGACGTTCACGATGTCTGGGCTGAGCCCCATTTCATGCATAAAGGCCATCGGCACCACGGCAAAGGCTTCGTTCACTTCCCACAGGTCCACGTCGTCTTTGGTCCAACCGATATTGTCCAACAGTTTCTGCGCGGCTGGAACCGGCGCGGTTGTGAACCAGCCGGGGGCTTGGGCGTGGCTGGCATGACCAACGATGGTCGCGCGCACAGGCAGACCGACCTCTTGGGCCGAGATGACCAAAGCCGCAGCACCATCTGAAATCGACGATGAATTCGCCGCCGTGACCGAACCATCCTTGCGGAATGCGGGTTTCAGCTGCGGAATTTTCTCGGGACGGGCCTTTTGGGGCTGTTCGTCCACGTTCACTTCGACGTCGCCTTGGCGAGTCTTATATGTCACCGCGGCAATTTCGCGATCAAACGCGTCACTGTCCTGCGCAGCACGCGCGCGGCTGAGGGACCGTAACGCATATTCGTCCTGCGCTTCGCGAGTGAATTGGAAATGCTCAGCGCAATCTTCGGCAAATGTGCCCATCAGGCGGCCTTTGTCATAGGCGTCCTCTAGCCCATCCAAAAACATGCTGTCCTGAACGTTTTGATGGCCAATCCGTGCGCCGTCCCGCATTTTGGGCAACAGATACGGCGCGTTGGTCATGCTTTCCATGCCGCCCGCGATCATCGTATCCGCGTGACCCAGTGCGATCTGGTCAAACGCCATCATTGCGGCCTTCATCCCGGAACCACACATCTTATTTAGTGTAGTGGCGGGCACATCTTCGCCCAGACCTCCGGCGAATCCGGCCTGACGTGCAGGTGCCTGGCCCTGCCCTGCTGGCAAAACACAGCCCATCAGCACTTCGTCAACGGTTTCAACTCCGGCTCCGGCCAATGCGGACCGAATGGCGGCCCCGCCCAGCTCTGCGGCTTCGATTCCCGCGAAATCCCCCTGAAATCCGCCCATTGGTGTGCGCGCTGCGCCTGAAATGACTACTTTTCTCATATTTCCCCCTCGAATTTGCGAATTGCCGCAAACTTGCCCTATTCACTCCATCTGGGTGCCCTGAATCAAGGGCACAAATGGTCTTGTAGCTGCAATATAGCTTCCCTCGGCGCCGTGCGTAACAGCCCCCACCCAGTGCACGGCGTCGAGGTCTATTAAATCCCCTTCAATGATTGAATTTCCCCACCAGACGCATAGGTTGTGTGTGATTTCTATGGGGACCCATCATGCACCAGTTCCAAACTCCGGGCCGATCTTCGGTTTTCGCCACCAATGGCATGTGCGCCACGTCGCATCCATTGGCATCCAAAGTGGCGGTGCAAATCCTTGAATCTGGTGGAAATGCCATGGATGCCGCCATTGCAGGTGCGGTTTTATTGGGGTTTTGTGAACCCCAGATGACGGGCATCGGCGGCGATCTGTTTGCGCTGATTTCCCCGGCAGGCAAGGATGACGTGGTTGCCCTGAACGGGTCTGGCCGCGCACCGGCAGGATTGAACGCACAATCATTGCGCGATCAAGGCCAAGACGTCATTGCCCCTTATTCGGCAACTGCGGTCACCATTCCGGGCGCAGTTGATGCATTTTGTCGCTTGTCCAAAGATTGGGGGCGTGTCGGTTTGGCAACATCTTTGGCCCCGGCGATCCATTATGCCGAGGCAGGCGTGCCCGTGGCCCCCCGAGTCGCTGCCGATTGGGGGCCGGGTGCCAACAATCTGTCTGGCATCGCGCGCGACACATTCATGATCAACGGCAATGCCCCCAAGGCTGGCCAAATTTTTCGCGCACCAAAACAGGCCGATGTGCTGCGCCGCATTGCGATGGACGGGCGCGACGCATTTTACGAAGGCGAAGTGGCCGAGGACATGGTGGCGTCACTGCGCGCAGCAGGCGGGTCCCACACTTTGGACGATTTTGCCGCCACGGCCTGTGAATACACCGATCCGATTTCTGGCAATTACGGCGATGTTGATCTGGTTGAACACCCACCCAACGGGCAAGGGGCGACCGCCATATTGCTGCTGAACATGTTGAAACAATTCAATATTTCCAACATGGATCCAAATGGTGCCGAACGGGTTCATATCGAAGCTGAGGCCACCAAACTGGCCTATGATGCGCGCAACCGGTTTGTTGCCGATATGGATCACATGACCCGCCTTGATCATATGGTGTCGATGGACACCGCTGAAAAGCTGGCTGGATTAATCGACCCAAAACGTGTGTTGCCCGCAGGTCTGCCCGGTGCGGAATCTGTGCACAAAGACACGATTTACATCACCGTGGTCGACAAAGATCGCATGGCCGTGTCGCTGATCTATTCAATCTTTCACAGCTTTGGGTCTGGCATCGCGTCGGATAAATTTGGCATCTTGTTTCAAAACCGCGGCGCAGGGTTCACCCTGCAACAGGGTCACGACAACGAAGCCGCCGCAGGCAAGCGTCCGATGCACACAATCATCCCCGGTATGTTAAAGAAAAATGGCCGGGTGATCATGCCGTTTGGCGTCATGGGCGGGCAATACCAGTCGACCGGGCATGCGCGTTTTGTGTCCAACCATGTTGATTTTGGGCTGTCCCCACAGGCCAATATCGATGCCCCGCGCAGCTTTGCCCAAGATAGCGTGCTGGATTTGGAATCCGGGTATAGCGACGACGTGGCCCAAAAACTGGTTGAGCTGGGGCATGACGTGCGGCGGCCCGATCTGGGTATCGGCGGTGCGCAATCCATCCAGATCAGGGATGATGGTATCCTAGAAGGCGGATCAGATCCGCGCAAAGACGGCTGTGCCTTGGGCTACTAAGCTGTTGTTAGTTCAGCTGAAAATGCAGCGGGTAACTGCCATCCTCAAACGGGCCAAACAGATCCTCTAGGTCCGGGTGATCCACGGGTTCGCCGGAATAATCCGCAACCAAATTCTGTTCGGACACATAAGCGACGTAATAGCTTTCGTCGTTTTCAGCCAACAGATGATAAAATGGTTGGTCTTTTTCAGGGCGCGCCTCTTCTGGGATGGATTCGTACCATTCGTCAGAATTGGAAAACATTGCATCCACGTCAAAAACCACCCCGCGAAAGGGATGTTTACGATGCCGGACAACCTGTCCGAGGAAGTATTTTGCACGTGTTTTCAACATATTCCATTCGTCCTTATCCCTGTTTACCCGGCCCGATGGGGAAAAGTCCACGTTTAGGGACCCGAATCACAGGAAACAGTTTGTGAACTTGACCGGTACAGTCCCAAATCAAAACCCCCAAAACAGCGCTTGATCACACTTTCGCTCATTTCAGGAAATCCATTTTCAGAGCACGAAAAATCAGCTATAATCGGGCTAATAAAAAACTAAATATGAGCGAGAGGCAGATGAGCAAACTCAATCTCGCGGTTCTGTTGGTCCTAATCTTGGGTAGCTGTGGCACCCGAGACAGTTCTGCGCCGCGCAATCTGGACAACGCCTGTTCAATTTTGACGGAACGCCCGAATTATGTGCGTGCTTTCCGCCAGACTGAACGCAAATGGGGTGTGCAAGCGCACGTTCTAATGGCGATGATCTATCAAGAAAGTAAATTTATTGCTGATAACCGTCCCCCGCATCGCTATGCGTTGGGGGTGATCCCAACCGGTCGACAAAGTTCGGCGCTGGGGTATTCTCAGGCATTGGATGGCACTTGGGAAGAATATCAACGCTACGAAGGCAGCCGGTCGTCCAGCCGTACAAATATCAATGACGCGCTGGATTTCATGGGCTGGTACATGACGCAAACCGTTGAAGAAACAGGGGTTCCTTTGACCGACACCCGCAATCAATATCTGGCCTACCACGAAGGGCGCACAGGGTATCTGCGGGGCTCATATCGGTCCAAGGGCTGGTTGGTTCGCATCGCGGGCGAAGTCGATGATCGCGCTGACATGTACGAAGCTCAGTTGGCCAATTGCCGCCGCTGGAGATAACAAAAAAGGGCGGTTTAACCCGCCCTTTTCATTTCCGAATTTTGAAATCTGATCAATTCTGCCAGTTGCGCATTTCGCGCTGGATGTTGAAATTGATGTCGCGAATATTGCCACCTTTGTCCAAATCACCGAGGATCAGCGTCGTTTGTGACCCCGTGTCATCGGTGATGATCCACTGGCGCAGCTCAGTCGGGTTGGCCGTGAACACCAATTGGATATTGCCGTATTCGGGGTGATCCGGGTCCTGTGCACGCACCGTGGTCGTGGTCCCATCTGACGTGTGACCTGTCACCATATTGGCGCGCGCCAGATCAACATTGTCGTCCAGGATAATGCTTAGCGGGGTTTCCCGCAGCGGATAACGCTGTGGCCCGGCATTGGAACGTGGATCAAACACGGCCAATTGCCCACCCGCCGCCAAAACCAGCGATTGTTCGGGTGGGTTATATTCAAACCGAATACGCCCCGGACGTTTGATCAGGATTTCCCCGGTCGCAATTGTCCCGTCTGCATTGATCTGGGTGAACTCGCCTTTGGCGGTGCCCAACCCATTCAGGTAACGTGAAATTTCGCTCAGCGGAATTTGCTGGGCATTGGACGGCGCTGCGGCTGCCAGTGCGGCCAGCAACATCGGGATCAGGAGTATCAGAAATCTAAACTTGCTCATGCATCTCACCTAGTTCTTAGGGCGCATGATTGCACCCCGCTGTGACATCACCAAGTCAGGATATCCCGAAGATAAGCGATATCGCGCCGCCCGTTATCCAATAACACGCTGTTTTTTGCGACTTATTGGATTTCTGGCACCAAAACATCGCGTTTGCCCACATGGTTGGCGGATGACACGACGCCTTCGTCTTCCATCTGTTCGACCAAACGCGCCGCTTTGTTATAGCCGATCGCCAATTTGCGCTGAATGTAAGACGTCGAACATTTGCGATCCCGCGCCACAATCTGCACCGCTTGATCATAAAGCGCGTCTTCGCCCGTGGTGTTACCACCCAGCCCCAGAACCGCGTCGATGTTGCTTTCTTTTTCATCCGAAGGCCCATCAACCACACCGGATTGATAATCAGGTGGACCGAATTGTTTGAGATAGGTCACGATTTCTTCGACTTCTTCATCGCTAACAAACGGCCCATGCACGCGGGTGATTTTTGCACCCCCCGCCATATAAAGCATATCGCCCATTCCCAACAATTGTTCAGCCCCCTGTTCGCCCAGAATGGTGCGGCTGTCGATTTTGCCGGTCACTTGGAACGAAATCCGGGTGGGGAAGTTGGCCTTGATTGTGCCGGTGATCACATCCACCGATGGGCGCTGTGTGGCCATGATGATGTGAATGCCAGACGCCCGCGCCATTTGCGCAAGCCGTTGAATACAGGCCTCAATCTCTTTGCCTGCGACCATCATCAGATCGGCCATTTCGTCTACAATCACGACGATATATGGCATTTTCTCTGGCATGATCTCTTCTGTTTCAAAGATCGGTTCGCCGGTATCATCCGCAAATCCGGTCTGAACCGTGCGGCTGAACGTTTCATTTTTTGCCAGAGCATCCGCGACGCGCCCGTTATAGCCTTCGATGTTACGCACGCCCATTTTGGACATTTTGCGATAGCGATCTTCCATTTCGCCCACGGTCCATTTCAACGCGACAACCGCCTTTTTCGGGTCGGTCACAACCGGGGACAACAGGTGCGGGATGCCGTCATAAACGGACAATTCCAACATTTTTGGATCGATCATGATCATCCGGCATTCATCCGGCGTCAGTTTATAGAGCAACGACAGGATCATGGTGTTGATGGCAACGGATTTACCGGACCCGGTGGTCCCGGCGATCAACAGGTGGGGCATTTTGGCCAAGTTCGCAACGACGGGATCGCCGCCGATGTCTTTGCCCAAGGCCAGTGGCAATTTATGGCTGCCATCGCCGTAATCCCGGTTCGACAGGATTTCACGGAACGATACCATTTCGCGTTTTTCGTTGGGCAATTCAATCCCAATCACAGACCGGCCCGGCACGGTGGACACCCGCGCCGACAACGCCGACATGGATCGCGCAATATCGTCGGCAAGGCCAATCACACGACTGGCCTTCAAACCCGGCGCTGGTTCCAGTTCATACATGGTCACAACGGGGCCGGGGCGCACGCTGACGATTTCGCCTTTGACGCCGTAATCATCCAGAACGGTTTCCAGCATCCGTGCGTTTTCTTCCAACGCTTCGTCGCTCAGCACATGGCGTTCGACCTCTGCCGGATTGGCCAACAGGCTTAGCGGTGGCACCTCATAAGACGTGTCGCGATCTTCAAATTGCAACGCAGGCTGGGCTTCGGCCTTGGCCTGAACGGATGGCTGAATTGGCTTTTTCACAGGATGCTGTACAACGCGACGATCCAAACCAGAATAGGCGGTTTGCGCCGGGGCCGTCACAGGAGCAGCCGCAGGGGTTACAGCCGGTTTCGGAGCCAGATCATAAGCAACTGGCGAAGGGGTCGGCGCGGGTTGTGGCGCCACGTCTTGGGGGATGGATTCCTGTGCCAATGGCGCTTCAAAGGCCGGGACATCCACCATGGGTGCTTCGACCATTGGGGCCTGCGCCATTGCCGGATCCGCATATAATTGTGGTTCAGCGGGCAAACCAGCCTGCGGGTTGCTAGTGTCCAAAATCAGCGGTTGCGGGCCACGTTTGCGCAGCAGCGTCGCCTGAGGTTTGGTCACCATGGGCGACCGTACACGGGCTTTGATCACGTCAGAAATCTTGGCTTTGATCCGGTCATCACTGGCCGCGGGCATGTCTGTTTCGATCAATTCCGGCTCAACCAATTCCGGCGCTGGCAACGGATCGGCCCGTTTCAACAAGGATGGCATACGTGACAGCAATCCGCCACGCGGCTCTGACTCTGGCTCTGCCTCGGTGTGATAAACATTTGGTTCGGCGCGCAATTCGGCCTGCATTGGCGCGTAATCATGTGTTTCGGTCTGCGCGACGGGTGCGGATTGCGCTGCCATATTGGCGCGCACGATATTGGCCACACGCTGCGTTTCGGTCGGCTCGGGAACAGCGTCATAGGCCACTGCCTCAGCTTCGGCCTCTGCGCGTTCTGCCCGCGCTTTTTCGCGACGATCCGCGATATTGGCCTGCATGCCTTGTGCTGCACGCATGGATGCCGACGCGCCCTGCCCCAACATTTGCAGCAACATCGAATACAACATCACCACGCCAAGCGCCATAAAACGGCCGCCGACCTTTAATTCGCGCATAGTAAATCCAAGCACAAACGTGCCCATGGCCAAAATGCCAACGCCCATCACCAAGGACATCAATTTCACGCCAAACGTGACCTTAAACGGAATGATTGTCAGGATCACGCCCAACACCGTTTCCCCAAACAATCCACCAAGCCCAAAGGAGTGGCTCCAATCTGATCCCGGAGTCAGGGACGCGGCATAAACAGACCCAAATGCGATGGCGATCGGAAAGAAGATCAACCGTTCCAGCGCCCGTTCTTCGCCGCGATGCAACACCATACGCAGACCCCATGCGCCCATGATGATGGCCAAACCCCAGGACCCCAGACCGATAATGGCGATCAATGACGCGGAAATAGACGCCCCTGTGCGCCCCATTGCGTTTTGAACCGGCGTATCCGATGCGGTGACCCATGACGGATCATCCGGCGAATAGCTGCTCAGCATCAGGGCGACGATGGCCGCCAACAGGATCAGAAACAGGCCGATCAACTCTTTGCCGCGCTTTTCCAACGCGGCCTGGGTTGTGCTGTCAAACAATGGATCGCGCTGACGGGATTGGTACAAAGCCATCTTCTTTCCTCAATTATACAAACAGTTACGGATCAGGGTCAGTCCGCGCTGTGTTTCTTCTTTTGGGGCCACAAGTGCGACCCGGATATAGCCGGCGCCGGGGTTTTCCCCGTTCACGTCACGACTAAGATACGCGCCCGGCAGAACACGAACGCCCGTTTCCTGCCAAAGCTTTAGAGCTGCGGCTTCGCCGTCTTTGACGGGCAGCCACAGGAAAAATCCAGCCTCAGGCGAGGCATAGCCGGGAACATCGGCGAAAATTTTGTCCGCCAGATCGAATTTTTCGGCATAAAGCGCGCGATTTTCGATCACATGGGTTTCGTCGCCCCATGCCTTGGCGGCGACGTGTTGCAATGGCAACGGCAGTGGCGCACCCGCATAGGCCCGCAATTGACGCATGCGCGCGATGCTTTGGGGGCCACCTGCGGCAAATCCGGACCGCAATCCGGGCAAATTCGACCGTTTTGACAGGGAATGAAACACCACAACACGTTCTGGATCCGCACCCATTTCCTGCGCAATTTCCAATGCACCAGCGGGGGGGGAATCCCGGTAAATTTCAGAATAACATTCATCGGCGAAAATACGGAAATCGTGTTTTTCAGCCAGCGTGATCAAATTGGTCCAGTAGTCCCGCCCCGCAACCGCGCCCTGCGGATTGGCGGGGGAACAGATATAGGCAATCGTCGTGCGGTTCAGGATGTCCTCAGGCAAGGATGCATAATCCGGCAGATGCCCGGTCTGTGCGGTTGCGGGCACAAAAACCGGCTCTGCGTTCACAGAAATCGCCCCGATGGCGTAGACCTGATAAAACGGATTGGGCATCAAAACGACAGGCTGTTGCCCGTTCTTTACCTCAGGACACAGCGCCATGGACGCGTTGTACAACCCTTCGCGGGTGCCGTTCAACGCGAGGATTTGGTCCCCTTTTAGGGTCACCCCATAGCGCCCTGCAACCCAACCGGCGATCGCGGCCAACAGGTCAGGCGCGCCTTCATTTGTTGGGTATTTTCCGAATTCTGACAGCGTTTGGTTGATCACATCCCCAACAAAAGCAGGGAACGCATGACGCGGCTCGCCGATGGTCATGGCAATGACCTCTCCGCCGGGCGCATGTGCGTCCAGCAGATTCCGCAGGCGCGGAAACGCATAGGCCGGTAGGTTCGAAAACCGCTCGGGGTAGATCATAACTGCCTCAATTCACGGGATCATTGACGTCCCATTTGCACCCAGATTAGCCCGGTGAGACGGCAAGTGTCCAGAAAAACGGCAATTTTTTGGCACGCTGCGCACGAGGATTGTGGCATTTAGGCCAAAGCACGCTCTGCCGCGGCACCGATCCTCAGCAAACGCTCTTCGGTTCCGGGGGCTGAATTGAACAAAATCCCGCTTGATGGGACGTTGGTTGGCAGGCTCAGTCCGCATAATCCAAACAAGTTTCCGACGCGGGTATTGCGCAGCGCCATCAAATTGGAATGCACGTAATATTCCGCATCTTCCATCAGGCGTTTGACATTCGGCGGCAGAATGGGCGCGGTCGGAAAAATCACCGCATCATAGCCGCGCGTTGCAGACAAATATTGCGCCCGCAAGTCGTGCAAATACCGCCAAGTGGTCAAATAATCATGCGCCGCGACCTCTTTGCCGGCCCACACACGTTCCAAAATCGGGGGATACATTTTTTCGGGATGGGACTCGACCAAATCGCGCCATGCTGAATAGGCGTCTGCGGTAAATAACGGCCCGCCAATTGCCAGCGCATCCTCGATCACTGGCACTGCGCGTCGCTCGATTATGGCACCTGCCGCTTCAAGCTTTTGAACCGCCCAATCGAACCCCTTTTGTGGCCCCTCTTGGACCTCGTCCAAAACCAACGTTTCCGGGATCAAAAACCGCATGCCTTCTAGGTCAACACCCCCCAAATCAATCGCGCGTATCCCTTCTAACGCGGCCAATGACGCCGCCGCGTCTTCGACGTTTCGACATAGCGGCCCGACCGTATCAAAGGTTTTGCACAACGGCACAACACCCTTTAATGACAATCGGCCATGGGTGGTTTTCAACCCGACCAAATCGTTCCAAGCGGCCGGAATGCGCACAGAACCACCCGTATCGGACCCAATCGCCAAAGGCGCCAACCCAAAGGCCACAGACGCAGCCGCCCCGGACGAGGACCCACCGGGAACGGCATCGGAATCATTCACGTTGGGAGAGGTCGCCGTGATTGGGTTCAACCCCAGACCGGAAAAGGCGATTTCCGACATGTGGGTTTTTCCCAAACAAACCAACCCCATAGATGTCGCGGTTTGTAAAACATGCGCATCCTTGGATGGCACGCGCCCCTTCAAAAGAGCCGTGCCTGCCTCTGTCGCTGTGCCGCTGGTATCGAACAAATCTTTCCAGCATACGGGAACGCCATCCAGTTCGGACAATCGTTGCCCCTTTTTCGCTCGCTCAGAGGCGGCCTTGGCCTCAAACATTGCGCGATCTGGGGTCGTGCGCGCATAGATTTGCGGACCTGCCGGATGGGCGTGGATTGCATCCAGATAGACCGCGGCCAAATCCACCGGATCGATGTCGCCACGCGCAATGCCGCGGCCCAATTCCGCCGCCCCTGCCCAAAGCCAGTCCTGCATGGTTTGCCCTTCCTTTTTGTCAGGCCCTTTTTGTCAGGGTAGCGGCACCAAGCCCCATGGACAATCCCATCAATCCCCCCATATTTGCGTCATGGAAAACAAATGCGATATCGCCATTATTGGGGGCGGCCTGAACGGTCCAGCACTCGCGCTTGCGCTGGCTAAAACCGGGTTTTCAGTCACGGTCATCGACGCTTTGCCTGTGGATCAGCGTTCTGATCCGGGGTTTGACGGGCGCGCCTATGCATTGGCGCTTGCCTCGCAACGCTTGCTTCGAAATGTGGGTGTGTGGACGGATTTGGCCGATCAATCTCAGCCGATGTACGAAATCAAAGTGACGGATGGCCGCGCCGGAGAAGGGGCAAGCCCTTGGATGCTTCACTTTGATCACGCTGAGATCGAAGAAGGGCCAATGGGCTATATGGTCGAAGATCGATATTTGCGACGCGCATTCCTAAAGGCGATGCAAGCGGAGCCAAATATCACGCAGCTGTCCAGTGAAACTGTTATTTCGCAATCAGTTACGCATAATACTGTCACAATTTCGCTCGCTTCGGGTGCAAATGTTACGGCGCAATTGGCCATCGGATGCGATGGGCGAAACAGCGGAACCGCGACCCGCAGTGGCATTGGGCGCAAAGGGTGGGATTATGGCCAAACCGCCGTCACCTGCGCAATTGCACATGAACATCCTCACCAAGGGATAGCGCATCAATTCTTTATGCCCGCCGGTCCATTGGCGATTTTGCCGCTGCCAGGTAACGTCTCCTCCATTGTTTGGAGCGAAACCCACGCCCGCGCGGCAGAGTTAATGGCAATGAATGAAGGCACATTTCTTGAAGCATTGCGCCCCGCATTTGGGTCATTTCTCGGGGATATTCAGCTGGCAAGCACCCGGTTTTCTTATCCTCTGAATCTGACACTTGCTGATCGTTTTATCGATGACAGGATTGCGTTGGTTGGCGATGCGGCCCATGGCATGCATCCAATTGCGGGTCAGGGGCTAAACGCCGGATTGCGGGATGTCGGTGCCTTGGCAGAGGTGCTAAGCGCCGCACGTGCCCGTGGCGAAGACATTGGAAACAAACAGGTTTTGCGTCGCTACCAACAATGGCGTCGGTTCGATACTGCATCACTGGCCCTGGCGACAGATACCTTTAATAAACTGTTTTCCAACGATAATCCCGTGCTGCGCGGATTAAGAGATTTCGGCCTGAGCGCGGTCAACGCTGTTCCGGGATTGCGCCGCAATTTTATCCGTGAAGCTGCCGGTCTGACAGGTGATTTGCCGCGCCTTATGCGGTGAAACACCTACAATCGGACGCAAGACAACAACATCGGTGAAATCAGTGCGCCAATGTTGCGGGTCATTTAGAACGGCATCAGGTAGCAATTCTTTGACAAAAACCTGCTTTTCTTCTAGCTGCACTTCCGCTTGAACATATCGCCCCAGAACCTCAAGCTCACCGCGTTTGAATCCACATTCAAGTTCGGTTTTACGCAATTGCAGTTTCTGCATTTCAGCCCGAATCTGAGCCAATTCATCCGCAGGTGATAGGTCCATCCGAAATCTCCTTATCATTGGAACATGATAGGAACACATGGTGAACAAAAAATTAAAGGCACCACATTTTCTGGGCCGTTAGTCCAGTTTTCGGGCCTCATCGACCAACATAATTGGGATGCCACCGCGGATCGGAAAGGCCAAATGCGCCGCCTTGCTAACCAATTCCTGATTTTGCGCATCATAGGTCAGGGGCGCATGCGTTTGGGGGCAAATCAGGGCTTCCAACATTTTGGGATCAAATTCGGTCACATCGGTCACTGCATCACCTCTTCGTTGCGCCCATTCATTAACGCGAATTCTATCAACGTCACAAGGGTTTCACGCCTTTTTTGCAACGTCTTTGTTTCCAACAACGCCTGTTTGTCTTCGTTTGATAATGGCAACAACATGGATAGTGAATTGATCACCATTTCGGGATCGGCATCCTTTAGGTTTTCCCAATCAGCCGATATGTTTTTGACCGCTAAAAACCGTTTTAACAACGTCATGAATGTTTCAAAATCAAACCCTGGGTCACGTTCTGGTTCGCCCAAATCCTGCGGGAAGTCACGCCAGATCACTTTGGCACGTCGATACGGCGTAAAGCCTTCTATTTCTTCATCAATTTGATAACGGCTAATCCCGGTCAGCGTGATCATATAACGCCCATCCTCGGTTTCCGAGAATGACGTGACACGCCCCGCACAGCCCGTCGATCGCAAGGCCCCATGCGCGTCTTGGGGTTGAATCAGCCCAATCATCCGATTTTGCGTCTTAAACGTATCGTCCAGCATCGCCAGATATCGAGGTTCAAACACGTGCAAGGGAAGCCGCGCCCGCGGTAGCAAAAGCGCCCCGGGCAACGGAAAGATCGGCAGAACATCCGGCAGATCAGCTGCGTGCATCATAGACCGAATATAGCGCAAACTTTGGGTTAGACAAAGATCAACGACGACAATTTACGACGACCGTTCAAAACGATCGGATCATTGGCGGGCAATGCATCGAAAATCGTGAACAATTGCGTCTTGGCCGCGCCATCATTCCAGTCGCGATCAACGCGAAAACTGTCCAGCAGCGCGTCAACGGCACCTTGTGCATCCCCGGATGCGTGCAGCGCAGAAGACAGGTCAAACAGCGCCTGAAGATCCGTTGGATTGGCCTCAACTGCGGCGCGCAATTCGGCAACCGGCCCGGCATCTGCCGCCTGTTTTGCCAATGCAATTTGCGCATATACCGCTTCAATTTCAGGGGCTTCGCTGATGTCAGCAGGAACACCATTCAGCACGGCTTCGGCTTGGTCCACTTGGTCCAGTGCCAGATAGGATCGTGCCAAACCGGAATAGGCCAGTGCGCTGTTTGGGTCTTCTTCTAACACAGCCGCAAAGGTTTCGACCGCGTCTTCTGCTTCGCCTTCGGCCAGCATGGTTTCGGCGGCTTCTAATGCGTCGGCCAGACCGCCATCTGCCTCGCCCCCGCCTAGAACCGCCAGTTTACCGACAAATTCATCCAACTGGGATTGCGGCAATGCGCCCTGAAACATGTCCGCGATTTGGCCTTCAAAGAACGCAACAACCGTCGGAATAGACTGCATGGGCAGGCCCTGTTGCGCCAGCATTTGCACCAATTGCTGGTTTTGATCGACGTCGATCTTGACCATTTTGACCGCGCCCTTGGCTTTGGTCACCGCCGCCTCAAGAGCAGGGCCAAGCGTTTTACACGGGCCACACCATGGCGCCCAGAAATCCACAATCACCGGGACTGTTTTGGACGCTTCTACAACATCCGCCATAAAGGTGTCTTGTGTGCCGTCTTTGATCAGGTCCGCAGCAGGCGCAGCATTTGCATTCAATTCGAGCATATCAGCCCCCATTCATTCCGTTTTGCCCTATATGGGCGGTCTGACCCGGTTGGAAAAGGGCCAAGTCGCGTCAGATCATTGGATCAGACGTCAAATTCAGCAAAAACCGGCGCGTGATCGCTGGGCTTTTCGTAGCCACGCACATGGCGTAGCACACGGCTGTTATGCCCAGCATTGGAAATATCGGGCGTCGCCCAGACATGATCCAACCGGCGGCCTTTGTCGGAATCGTCCCAGTTTGGTGACCGATAGGACCACCAGCTATAAAGCGGGCCTTCGGGGATATCCTGACGGGTGATATCGACCCATTTTCCGGCCTCCATCACGTCATTTAGATGGTCCACCTCAATTGGGGTGTGGCTGACAACTTTGAGCAATTGTTTATGGGACCAAACATCGTCTTCGCGTGGGGCAATGTTCAAATCCCCGACCAGAATGGATTTTTGCGGTGCATTATTGGCAAAATGGTCGCGCATATCCGTCAGATAATCCAGTTTCTGGCCGAATTTTTCGTTGACCTCACGGTCTGCTTTGTCACCGCCTGCGGGCACATAGAAATTGTGGATCGTGACCCCGTTTTCCAGCTGCCCTGCAATGTGACGCGCATGACCTAAATCGGCAAAATCAAAGGCATCTACCTCTTTGATCGGCAATTTCGACAGGATCGCAACGCCATTATAGCCCTTTTGCCCCCGTGCCACCATGTGGGTATAGCCAAGCTCAGCAAAGGTTTCGCGCGGGATTTTATCAACCGGGCTTTTGCATTCTTGCAGGCACAAAACGTCTGGCGTTTCCTCGCGCATCAATTGCGCAACCAGCGGTTCACGCAAACGGACAGAGTTGATATTCCAGGTGGCAAGAGTGAATGACATTTTTGGCGCTCCGTATACTCAGGCCGACATTAGTGTTAGGTTTTTGCAATTGCTATAGAGGTTAGAATTTATCGTCATGTTCCGGATTATTGCCCAAATTACAGCCCTGTTTTCCACTCTGTGTTTGCTTGGAACCCCTAATGTTTCGCAGGCGCAGGGCATTCAGGGGGAATACCTGATCAGGACGCGGGTCCATAACCCTGACATTGTTGTACCGCGACTGGTTCACCTAACCATATCCGCCGACAGTACAAAAGTTGCAATTGTCCCATATTTCTCACCTGACTATGACCTGTGTGAGCAAACGAATTGGTGCCGGATCTATTGGGACGGGCTAACGCTGGATACCCGGATCGAAGGCAAAACATTTCATATCGATGGCCAGACCAACACCGCTGACGATTACCCGTCGGATTGGCGTGTTCGTGGTGGTCCGTTTGACGAACAGATTTTCGTAATCGGCCCCATTTTGTTTGCACTGAACAACACGCAACTTAGTGTGCATGCTGATGGGACCTTGGAATTTTCTGGTGGGCTTGAATCGATCATCGCCTATCCCTTAACCCAAACTGATCTGTTTCGCGTCCGGTCCATTCCCCTCATTTTTGAAACCTCCGCGTCATTGATGAATAATTGCCATGTCCAATCTTATTGGGAACATGTTGTCGCCTCTGGGGGGCAATCAAAGTTCCTAAGCGCGCTGGATTATGCGGTTTATATCCAAGACCTATACGACGCAGAGCAACAGCAACCACGACCCGACTATGATGCATTGTCAGAGGCGGAACAGGATGAATTGCGCCGATCCCAAGGTGCGCAACGTGTCGCAACATTAGCAAGCAATGTCAGTATGTTGCGTACGATCCCGGTGGATGAAATCACACATGCTGCGATCACAGATTTTTTGTTTGAAATAATCGGCCCGTCATCGAAATTATCACGTGAAGACGTCGCTGACATCGTCAATGCGCGGGGCGATGGGGTGCTGCATCTGAACGAATACCAAACTCGAATTGGCGAATTTGTCACGACGACATTCGAAAATGGCGGGGATGATTCCGATATTCGTGCCGCTATCTGCGCCGACATCACATTGGGGCTTGGCACGGAATAACCCACGCCAAGCCGGATCATTTATCCGTTCGGGGCGATTAGGATTTTTCCCGAACGGTTTGGTTTTGCAGCATGTTCCATGGCCGTATGGATATCGTCCAACCCATAGACCGCTTCGACCGGGGCGGTGATGGCACCGGTTGCGATACGGGTGATCAAGTTGCTGAACACGTCAATTTTGCGGGCCTGATCCGCCACGCCGAACCAACGCGCCAGCCAGAAACCACGCACCTGAATGTCGCGGAAAATCGTCGCCTGCGGGGACACTTGCGCCGCCTCACCCGACAATGCGCCATAGGACACCATGGTGCCGCCATTGCTCAGCAGATCTGCCATCCGCGCAAAGAGCGCCCCACTGACCGCATCAATCCCCAGCCGGATTTTGCCGTCGCCCACGGCCGCACGAATGTCAGCTTCCATGTTGGGGCCATCCAGCACCACCACGTCAGCGCCCAATTGCTGCAATGGGGCGATTGCATCCTCTCGGCGCACGATATTGATGGTTCTGATCCCGCGCTCTTTGGCCAATTGCACCACATAGCCGCCAACTGCGGAATTGGCGGCCGATTGAATGATCCAATCCCCGGCCTGCAGATCAACGAAATCATCCAGCAACAAATAAGCTGTGGGCGGGTTGATGGTGATCATCGACAATTGATCCAGATCCGCCTCAGGCAGCGGGATCAAGCCCAGCGCAGGTGCATCGATCTGTTGCTGCCAGACGCCAATTCCGGCCGGGATCATCACAATTTGGTCGATTTTCAGGCCTTGAACATCCTCTGCCATGTCGACGATCCGACCGATACCTTCGTTGCCCGGGGTCGCAGGCAGGGGCGGTTTCACCCCATATTGCCCCGCGATTTGAAGCAAATCAGACGGGTTGATCGGGCTGCGCATTACGTCAATCCGAACCTGTCCAGGGTCGAGCGGGCCGCGCGTTACATCCAGGACCGAAACCACGTCGGCAGGATGCCCGAATTCGGAATACACAACACGTTTCATACATCATCTTTCTGATTGTTCCGTCGATAGATGAGGATCACCGCAACAAACGTAAAGACAGGGATGCCCGTTCCGTCAGGTCACATAAAAAAACCCCGGCGCGAAGCCGGGGCAAGTCCAACAGGGAGGTGATGTCCTATGCCCATCAACATGGACCCCCGACATCTGGGGCTTGGGGGAATCATGGGGCGCAACGCCCCATGTTCAAATGCGGTCGCTCAGATCAGGCGACCAACCGATAGCCACCGCTTTCGGTGACCAACAGGCGTGCATTGGATGGATCAGGTTCGATTTTCTGACGCAGACGATAGATATGGGTTTCCAATGTGTGGGTTGTCACCCCCGCATTGTAACCCCAGACTTCGTGTAGCAGCACATCACGGGCAACAACCCGTTCCGTCGCGCGATACAGGAACTTCAGAATATTGGTTTCTTTTTCGGTCAGGCGCACCTTTTTGTCGTCTTCGGTGACCAGCAATTTCTGCGCAGGCTGGAACGTATAGGGCCCCAACTGAAACACAGCGTCTTCGCTTTGTTCATGGGTGCGCAGCTGGGCGCGGATCCGGGCCAGCAGCACCGGGAATTTGAACGGTTTTGGCACGTAATCATTGGCGCCGGCATCCAGACCCAGAATGGTGTCGCTGTCACTGTCATGACCCGTCAGCATCACAATCGGGCATTTCACGCCCTGTTTGCGCATCAACCGGCACAATTCGCGGCCATCCGTATCGGGCAGGCCCACATCGAGGATCACCAGATCATACAGGCCCTCTTTGGCTTTGGTCATGGCTTCGGAGCCATTTGCGGCCTCAAAGACATCAAAGTCTTCGGTCATAATCAGCTGTTCACTGAGCGCTTCGCGCAGGTCATCGTCATCATCAACCAAAAGTATTTTTCTGAGCTGTGCCATGGGCATCCTCCAATTCGCTTGCACTAGACATGTGACGCGATCACGGCTGCGGCAAGGATTGCTGCAATTTGCTCACGGCCTCGTGTGGTCTGCGTGGGTTTTGTTTCACTTTTAGACAGAAAAGAGTATCTGAAAGGTTCAAATCAGGCGGAGCAACATGAGTTTTTCACCAGATATCACCGAACGTTTGGCCCGCGCACGGGCGGATTTGCGCATGGGCGTGCCTGTTGTGGTTGAACAAAACGGGTGTGGCGCGGTGGCGATGGCCGCCGAAACGGTCAATGCCGCACGTCTGAAACAAATGATGGAATTGGGGGATGTGGCCCTGACAATCACATCACGCCGTGCCGAAACCCTAAAGGCGCGCGCCTATGACGGTGATATTTCGCGCATTGCCCTGCCCGCTGATGCGGATGTGGCGTGGGTTCAAGGCATTGCCGATCCGGCCGATGATCTGCGCGTCCCCATGAAAGGCCCGTTTCAATGTCTGCGACAGGGTCCCGCTGATCTGCACCGCGCGGCGATTACTCTGTGCAAATCCGCGCATTTATTGCCAGCTGTTGTTGTTGGGTTGCTCGACAACCCGACAGCGTTTGCGCTGCAACATAATTTGACCCGCCTGCCTGCGGATGCGGCCAATGATACGGCCACCAGCCCGCATAATCTGGTTGTGAATGCGCGGCTGCCCTTGGATGTATCCCAAGCTGGTCGATTGCATATTTTCCGGCCCGAAGACGGTGCCGAGGAACATTACGCCGTCGAAATCGGCCGTCCGGATCGCAGAAAACCTGTGCTGTCGCGGCTGCATTCGGCCTGTTTTACTGGCGATGTTCTGGGCAGCCTGAAATGTGATTGTGGGCCGCAACTGCGCGGGGCGTTGGGGCAAATGGGGGCCGAAGGCGAAGGCGTGTTGCTTTACCTGAACCAAGAGGGGCGTGGCATTGGGCTGGCCAATAAAATGCGGGCCTATTCGTTGCAGGATCAGGGGTTCGATACGGTTGAGGCCAACCACCGGCTGGGATTCGAAGACGACGAACGCGATTTCCGGATTGGCGCGCATATCCTACGCAAGCTGGGGTTTTCGTCCGTGCGGCTGTTGACCAACAACCCAAACAAAGTCGCGCGGATGCAGGAAAATGGCATCGACGTCGCTGAACGTGTGGCGTTGAAAGTGGGCAAAAACCCGTTCAACCAAAACTATCTGGCCACCAAAGCCGCAAAATCCGGACATTTGCTATGAGCCCTTACGATATGGTCGTCACGCCGCGCGGTCTGCGATTTATGGGCCAGCATTACCCCTGCACCATTGGGCGCGGCGGCATCACGGACACCAAGACCGAAGGCGACATGGCGACGCCACGTGGCACCCATTATATTGTGGGCATGATGTATCGCCCCGATCGCATTATACCCCCCAATGATTGGGCTACCCCGATCCTACCGGGCGATCTGTGGTCCGATGATCCTAAATTACCGGATTACAATCACATGGTCCGCGCACCCTATGCGGGCAGCGCCGAAAACCTGCGCATGGCGGAACCGCTCTATGATTTGATGTTTGTGACTGACTGGAATTATCCCGACGCAACACCCAATGCCGGGTCTGCCATTTTTATGCACCAATGGCGCCGACCCGGTTTTCCCACCGCTGGCTGTGTCGCTCTGCGACGTGACCACCTGTTTGCCGTTGCCACACAGATCAAACCCGGAACCGCATTGTTGGTGCGCTAAACGGCCCGCAATTAGACAGCGCCGCAAGGGTCTGGAAATCCTGACTGTTGTCTTTCCCGTCAGCTTCTATATTGTGAACATTGTTCATGAAGTGAGGTTGTCACATTGGCAGGACGAAAAAAACTGACCCGTAGGGCCGCACTTTTGGGGGGCGGCGCGGTTGTGGGTGGATTGCTGACCAAGTCATTTTCCGCATCCAACCCAACACTTGATGGGACACAGTCCATTGCCCCGAATGGCGCCGCTGGCACGTTGAACGATGCCAGTGAACTGAGCGAAACACCGATATTTCGGCACATCATCATAAAGGATGATCCCGGCGAACAGCTGGTCGCATCCATCCGCGCCGAATTAAACGATGCCCGCGCCAATAATCGCCCGGTGAATGCGGGGGCCGCGCGTCATTCTATGGGGGGCCAAGCCATCCCCCGAAATGGCCATGCCATTACATTTGACAATGGGCTGGTTGAAACGGACACAGACAATCGAATGATGCGGGTGCATGCGGGTGCACGCTGGAGTGATGTGATCGCTGCAACGGACCCAATTGGGCTTGGGCCGCGGGTCATGCAGTCAAACAACGATTTTGGTGTCGCGGCCACGTTTTGCGTCAACGCACATGGTTGGCCCGTAAAAGAAGGCCCAATGGGCAGCACCGTGCGATCCTTTGAAATGATCCTGCCTGATGGCAGCGCGGCGACATGTTCGCGCCGTGAAAATGCCGATCTGTTTGACATGACCATGGGCGGCTATGGCCTGACGGGGATCATCACACAGATGGATGTGGATCTTGCCGTGAACCAACGTCTGGAACCATCATTCGAAGAAATGCCCGCCGAAGCGTTTGGCGACCGGTTTATTGCCGCTCTTGCCGATAATACTGTGACGATGGCTTATGGGCGGCTGAATGTGCAACGCGCGAATTTCATGTCTGACGCCCTGCTCATTACCTATCGTCCCAGTGAGGATCAAAACGCCCTGCCCGCCGCAGCCGGGTCTGGCGCCATTGCCAAAATCGCAAGCCGTGTTTATCGCGCCCAGCTGGGCAATGAGAGAATGAAACGATTGCGCTGGTGGTTTGAGGCCGACCTTGCAACGCGGTTGGCGAACGGGCCTGCCACGCGCAACAGTTTGATCAACGAACCGGTTGTCACGCTTGATGATCGCAATCCAAACCGCACGGATATTCTGCACGAGTATTTTGTTCCACCCGAACGATTTGCGGATTTTGTCGCGCTATGCCGGGCGATTATCCCCAGTTCTTACCAAGAGTTCCTGAACGTGACATTGCGTTTTGTGGATCGTGACCCGCACAGTTGGCTGGGCTACGCCCCCACCCCGCGCATCGCAGCGGTAATGTCATTTAGTCAGGAACTAACCGCCCGCGCCGAGGCAGACATGCAGCGCATGACCCAAGCCTTGATCGACGCTGTACTGTCAATCGATGGGACGTATTACCTGCCATACCGTCCCCATGCGCGGCCAGATCAATTGGTGAAAGCCTATCCAAGGGCCGGTGAATTTGCGGCTGCAAAACGGGTATTGGACCCTGATCTAATACTGCGGAATAATCTATGGGACAGCTACTTGGGGGCCTTATGACTTTGATCCAAAAATTTGCGCTTGGGTATTTCGTCGTTCTACTCGGGGCTGCGGGACTAAATTATGTACCGGGGATCACCGATGATGCGGGATTGGCATTCGGGATTTTTGCGCTCGATCTGTTTGATGATCTGCTGCATTTGGTATCTGCTATTTGGGCACTGGCCGCCGCGTTTTTAGGGGCCCGATCCAGCAAAATCTTCTTGGTTATCTTTGGTGCGCTCTACCTTGGTGATGGGGTGTTTGGGTTTTTCACCGGCTGGGGGTATCTGGATTTCGGCATCTTCACCAATCCGTCGGACGGTTTGTCCTTTACGCTGTTCAGGGTTCTGGCGAACTTGCCACATATCTTACTTGGGGGTGTTGCATTGGTTGCTGGGCTTCGCTTTGGTCGCCACCTATGATGCGCCTGTTAAAACGAACCCTTGGGTTGCTTTTGCTGCTATCATTAGGGCTGGCCGCGCCGGTGGGATATGTCGAACTGGCCTGTCGTCCGGGTGATGGCGCCGATGATTATGTGGCGTTGGTGTCATCGGACCAGCACCGTCCAGAAGGTCGCACATTGTTAACATACCCCGAATGGCACATCGTTCACGCCTACGATGATTATGCCAAAGTGATCAGCACAGGTGATCCACATGAATATGCATATCTGTCTTCGATTGGGGGATTCTGGGCCTCACTTTGCAGCCTGTCACAGGCATCTGGGCCCCATGGTGGATTTCCCGCAGAATTCAAATCAACCGTTTACACAATCGGGGTCAGTTTTACCGCAGAGCTGTTGGCAAAGGCCCTATACGAAGAGACGATCGGTCGTATCGCCGTCTTGATCCGCGGCGACACGCGTGCGCCATTGGATGACCTGACCGCACAGAAAGCCGCGCAATATGCGCAGTTCTTGCGGCAGGTGCCGTGGTATCAATGGGATTTTGCACAGGATGCGGCCGACATTTCTGATCACGCATCTGGATCATTTCGCGATGTCGAAAGACGTCTGGCCATTGGTCTGGAATACAAAGCAAAGTCTGGCTATGCGGGCGTCATCGCCGCCGCCGTCGCGAATATGGAACCCGATGCCCTGCAGTTGCGGATAATTGTCACCGACCTGACCGCCGCGGAATTGGCGACATATGACGGTGTGACTGTCATCGCAACGCATGCAGACGGGATCGAAATCGAAACGCCCCGCTATCGCGCCCTGACGCATCTGTTGATGCAATGGGCCAAGGCGGGCGGCAACTTTGTTGAGATTGCCGGGAATGATGACATTCTCTTTACGGTGACCTCTCAGGTGCCACATCTGGAACAGGCGCTCTATAGTTTTGAACGTCAGGGATATAATGACACCCGCCATCTGATCCTGCTACCCGTGTCCGAATTGGCCCAAGCGTTGCGCCAGAGTGAGGAACAGGGGCTGACCTTGGAACATATCCATGACTATTAAGACATGGGTTACATCCGTCACCTTTGTCTTAGTCGGGTGGATTACCCTGCAACTTGGGGTGATGTATTTTTCAGATGCGGCACCGGGTGCGATGGTTTTATTTCCCGACCACGACTTTATCTCACGCTTGCCAGCCCAAACAGCCATTGTAGATATGGGTGGGTTTTGGATCACCTTGGCCTCTGATGAACCAAACCTCGGTAAAAACCTTTACTCGGCGGGCGCCTTGATCGTGTTACCCGCCGGATTGCCCGGTTGCGTGCCCCTTGGATAAGGGGCGGTCGGCCAATTGTTGCGACTTAACCCTGACGTTCGCCGAATATCGCTGACCCTACCCGCACATGGGTTGCGCCGAACCGAATGGCTTTTTCGTAGTCTCCGCTCATTCCCATGGACAAACCGGTCAAACCGTTGCGTTCCGCCATTTTCGCCAGCAATGCGAAATGCAGCGCGGATTCCTCATAAACGGGGGGGATACACATCAAACCACAGATCGGCAGGTCCAATTCACGACATTGTGCGACAAACGCATCCGTGTCGGCGGGTAGGATACCGGCCTTTTGCGGCTCTTCTCCGGTGTTGACCTGTATAAAGAGGTCAGGACAGGATCCCATTTCCTGCGCCAACCGCGCGATGGTCGTCGCCAGTTTGGGCCGATCAACAGAATGGATCGCCTGCGCCAGTTCCATGGCTTGGCGGGCTTTGTTGGTTTGCAGCGGTCCAATCAGATGCAGAACCACATTTTCATAGCGCTCACGAAAGGCCGGCCATTTGCCTGCCGCCTCTTGAACGCGATTCTCACCAAAGACCCGCTGCCCTTTTGATAGAATCGCTTCGACACGGTCCAGCGGCTGCACCTTTGATACCGCAATCAGTTCCACCTGATCGCCGGTCCGGCCTGAAACCTGCAATTGCGCATCAATATTCGCGCGCACCTCGGACAATGACATGGGCAGCCTCCTGATCTTGCTGACTCTTTCAACGTATTAAAGGCCAAACACCTCAATTACCCCCCTATATAAGGAATGGGCGGGGTTTGGCCTGTGTGGCACCAATGCATCATTTTACGCTACAGGGGAACCACCTGACCCCAATTTGCTTGAGTGTGCAGGCAGATGGGCGCAAAGACATCATCAATGCTGGTTCAACTAGCATTCTCTGGAATGCAAACACGAGGGAAAATCCATGAAAAGCATCCTTCTCGCCTCAGCCTCCATCGTCGCCTTTGCTGGCGCCGCTGCAGCTGAAGTATCTTTCGGTGGCGACGCTGAAATCGGTTATAACGACGAAGTAGAAAACGGTTTCTACTGGTCCGTTGGCCTGTCCGTCTCCGCTGACCAAACTCTGGACAACGGCCTGACAGTTGGCTTCACACTGGACGTAGACATCGCAAACGATGACGCGTTTGGTCTGGGTGACGGCGATGACGACATCGCTCTGTCCGACTACGTTTTGTCTGTAACTTCCGACAATGCTGGCCTGTACTTCGGTGATACCGATGCAGCTGCTCAAGCTCACTGGTCCGGCGTTACAAACATGGAAACAGACGGTTTCGCTGAAACTGACGACGGTCTGGACGAAGAAGCTACTCTGCGCGGCGAAGCCACATTCGGTTCCGTAACTGCAGCTGCTTCTTACTTCATCATCGACGCCAATGGCGGCACTGACGAAGACGATCTGGTTGGCCTGCAGGTTGCTGCTGTTGCTGACATGGGTCAGTACAACTTCATCTTGGCTTACCAAGAAGAAGCACTGTCCGCTGACACAGGTCTGTCCGCAGACATCGACCAAATCATCGGTCTGGCAGCGTCTTCCACATTCGGTTCCGCTGACGTAACTTTCGCTTACACTTCTAACTCCACAGACGACACATCGTCCGTAGGTGTTGAAGTTGCGTACCCATTCGGTCCAGTAACTGCGACTGTCTTCTACGTTTCTGAAGATGGCGCTGCTGAAGACTATAACGCTGGTGTTGAAGTTGGTTACTCCGACGGCCCAGTAGCTGTAGACTTCTGGTACCACACAGGTAACGACGAAGAAATCGGCCTGGAAGGTTCTTACGACGTAGGTAACGGCGTAATGGTCTATGCTGGTTACATCCAGAACGACGGCGACTCCGACGCAACTGAGCTGTATGTCGCTGGTACATACGACCTGGGCGGCGGCGCAGAGCTGTTGGTTTCTTACGGTGAAGAAGGCGACACATACGCCGGCGACGCTGACGAAATCGGTTCCGGTTACGAAGTTAACCAAGGCACAACTGTTGCAGTATCCTTCGACTTCTAATTCGAAGAATATTCTATAGTTTGAACGGCTCCTTCGGGGGCCGTTCTGCTTTTTGGGGGTGCAATTTATTGCCCCAGATCGCCCAGCACACCAATGCCCTTGTCCCGGCAATGTTCAACGGCTACACAGGCTTGCAAACATTTCATCGCGCATTCCATCGTAGGACGACGAATTGATGTCACTGGCGAAAGTCTCAAAAGGCGCGATTGCGCTGATTTCTCTTACTGCATTATCCGCTTGTGGCGGCTCTGGCAGTCTTAGCTCTTTTGGTGGATCGCTGGGGTCTGCCTCTGCATCCCGTTCCGACGAAGGCGCGACCCGGCAAATTGCCCGCACGCGCGGGTCCGAAAATGTCGCGGTGAACCGCTATCTGTGGGCTGCGTCGCTGGATGTTTTGAACTTCTTGCCGATCCAATCCGTTGACCCGTTTACCGGCGTCATCGCAACGGGTTATGGCACACCTCCCGGCGGTGGACGCGCCTATCGCGCAACGATCTTTATCTCTGATCCGGCGCTGGACGCGCGATCATTGAACGTGGCCTTGGCCACCCGATCCGGTCCTGTTTCCGCAGAAACCCAACGCGCCGTAGAAGACGCGATCCTATCGCGTGCCCGCCAGTTACGGCAGGCCGATAGCGCATTGTAAATCACGCCCGTTTGACCAGATATTCCACGCCGGGCACATTGCCCGGCGTTTGCAATTCCCCAGCGCTTTCATTTCCAAGGACCGCACACATGGCCCCCTACACACCTTCCGACATCGAAGCCCGCTGGCAAGCCGCCTGGGACAAGGCAGAAACGTTCAAGGCAACCCGCAGCGGTGACAAACCCAAATATTACGTGCTGGAAATGTTCCCTTATCCGTCCGGGCGCATTCATATCGGCCATGTGCGCAACTACACGATGGGCGATGTGATCGCGCGCTACAAATTGGCGACCGGCCATAACGTGTTGCACCCAATGGGGTTTGACGCTTTTGGCATGCCCGCCGAAAACGCCGCGATGGCGTCTGGTGGCCACCCCAAAACATGGACCTACGACAATATCGACACCATGGTTGCACAGATGAAACCTCTGGGCTTTGGCTTGGATTGGTCGCGCATGTTTGCCACTTGTGATCCGGAATATTACGGCCAGCAGCAGGCCTTGTTTCTAGATTTTCTGGAAAAAGGTCTGGTCTATCGTAAAAACGCCGTGGTGAACTGGGACCCAATCGATATGACGGTTCTGGCCAACGAACAGGTCATCGACGGCAAAGGCTGGCGATCCGGCGCCGAAGTTGAACGCCGCGCTCTGACCCAGTGGTTCTTTAAAATCTCGGACTATTCCGAAGAATTGCTGTCCGCCATCGACGGGCTGGATGACTGGCCCGCCAAGGTGAAACTGATGCAGGCCAACTGGATCGGCAAATCCCGCGGGTTGCAGTTCAGCTTTACCCGCGTTGATGGCGGTGAAATCGAAGTTTACACCACCCGCCCCGACACCCTGATGGGCGCATCTTTTGTGGGTCTGTCCCCCGATCACCCCATCACCAAAGAGTTGGAGCAAACCAACCCCGAGCTGGCTGCAGCCGTTGCTGAAATGCGCAAAGGCGGCACCACTGCCGAGGCATTGGAAAAGGCCGACAAGCTGGGTTTTGACACGGGCATTCGCGTCAAACATCCGCTGATCGAAGGTCAGGAATTGCCCGTCTGGGTCGCCAATTTCATCATGATGGATTACGGGACCGGCGCGATCTTTGGCTGCCCTGCGCATGATCAGCGCGACTTTGAATATGCGACCAAATACGGCCTGCCGATCATCCCGGTGTTTGAAGCCCCCGAAGGCAACGCCGATTTAACCGAGGCTTATGTGCCAACAAAGGCAGAAAAAGTCCGCTATATCAAAGGCTTTGCAGGGGATGAGCTGCAAACTGGCGAAGACGGCGTAAACGCGGCCGTAGATGCCTGCACCGCCAAAGGCATCGGCGAAGGCGTGACCAAATACCGTCTGCGTGATTGGGGTCTGTCGCGGCAACGCTATTGGGGTTGCCCCATTCCTGTTGTGCATTGCGACACTTGCGGCGTGGTTCCTGAGAAAAAGGAAAACCTGCCAATCGAATTGCCTGACGACGTCTCGTTTGACATTCCCGGCAATCCGCTGGACCGGCACCCAACGTGGCGGGATTGCGCCTGCCCATCCTGTGGTGCACCCGCGAAACGCGAAACCGATACCATGGACACCTTTGTCGACAGTTCGTGGTATTTCGCACGGTTCACATCCCCTGATGCCGCGACCCCAACCGATCTGGACGATGCCGCCTATTGGATGAACGTCGATCAGTATATTGGCGGGATCGAACACGCGATCTTGCACCTGCTGTATTCGCGGTTCTTTGCCCGTGCGATGAACATCACCGGCCGTTTGCCCGATAGCGCCAAGGAACCGTTTAACGCTTTGTTTACACAGGGCATGGTGACCCACGCGATCTATGAAAACGCGACCCGCAAGAACGAAAACGGCCGTCCGATCTATCACTATCCAGAAGAGGTCGAAGACCGCAACGGCACCGTGGTCGTCAAAGAAACCGGCGAAGCGGTTAAGGTGATCCCATCGGCCAAGATGTCGAAATCCAAAAACAACGTGGTCGATCCAGTTGAAATCATTAAACAATACGGCGCTGACACCGCCCGTTGGTTTGTCCTGTCCGACAGCCCGCCCGAACGGGATGTGGAATGGACCGCCTCCGGGGCTGAGGCCGCGTTTAAACACCTAAACCGGGTGCATCGGATCGCCAGTGAAATCGTCGACACTGACAGTGCTGGCGATGCCAAAGCCAATGAGGAATTGAACCGCGCCGCCCACAAAGCCATCTTTGAGGTCACTCAAGGCGTTGATAGTTTTGGATTTAATTCATCCATCGCCAAATTGTACGGCTTCACCAATGTATTGGCAAAATCCAAAGCAGGCACCGCCGCCAAACGCGACGCGATGGCCATTTTGGCACAATTGATGTCGCCCATGACGCCGCATTTATCCGAAGAAATCTGGTCTCTGCTGGGGCGCGACGGGTTGATAGCCAACGCCCCCTGGCCCGTGGCCGACGAATCCTTGCTGGTCGAAGACAACGTCACCATGCCTATTCAGATTAATGGAAAACGCAGATCAGAAATCGTAATTCCCAAGGATATGCCGAAGGAAGAGGTTGAAAAAATCGCGCTGGCGAACAAGGCTGTGGTACAGGCGCTGGACGGTGGCCAGCCCAAGAAACTCATCGTTGTACCGGGTCGGATTGTGAATGTCGTCATCTGATAAAACGTTAAAAATCACACGTCGCGGGGCCGTTCTGGGCCTTGTGACGATGTTGGCGGGGTGCGGATTCGCGCCCGTTTATGGCCCTGATGGTTCGGCAAATACGCTGCGCAATTCCGTTCAGGTGGTTGCGCCAGCGGACCGATTTGGTTTTCATTTTTCAGGTCAAATCGCTGCACGACTTGGCCCTGAACAGGTCGCGCGATACCGGCTAGAGGTCGAACTGAGCCAACGCGAAAGTGCGCTTGGCATCACCGACACAAGGGAAAACACACGTTTCTCCATCGAAGGCGTGGCCAAGTTCACCCTCATTGCGTCCGACACAGCGCAGATCGTCACCCAAGGCACCGTGCGCACGTTCACCAGCTATTCCGCCACGTCGACACCTGTTGCAAACACGGCTGCCAAACGTGACGCCGAGGATCGACTGGCTACATCGCTGGCGGATTTGACGATCAGTCAATTGTTGATTGCGGTCCCTGCCTCATGAAGTTGAGTACCCGCGAAGCATCGGGATACTTTCGCAAACCAAACCCGGATTCCGCCGGTTTGTTGATCTTTGGCTCCGACCCAATGCGCGTGGCTGATGGTCGAACACGCGTGATTTCTGCGCTGATTGGCCCCCAAGGCGAAGAAGAAATGCGCCTGACCCGCATTCCCGCCGCTGATCTGCGCAAAGACCTTGCCATGTTAAACGACGCCATCAAGGCACAGGGTTTTTTCCCCGGACCGCGCGTGGCCTTTGTCGAAGATGCAACCGACACGTTGGCCCCAACCATCATTGCGGGCCTGACTGATTGGGTTCCGGGTGATGCCCAGATCATTGTCACGGCTGGGCAATTGACCGCCAAATCCAAGCTGCGAAAAGCGTTTGAAGGTCATAAACAGGCCTTTGCTGTTGGGCTCTATGACGAACCGCCCAGCCGTGAGGATATCGAAGAGGCTCTTCGATTGGCTGGGCTTAAAAACATCGACCGCGAAAGCATGGAAGCGCTGACAAACCTGTCTCGCGACTTGCAACCGGGTGATTTTCGCCAAACTGTCGATAAAATCGGGCTGTTCAAATATCAGGACGACACGCCCCTAACAGTCGAAGATGTCGCCGCCTGCGCGCCACAATCCTCTGAGGCGGATTTGGATGATGTGCTGCACATCGTCGCCGAGGCCCGCACCAGCGACATCGCCCCCATATTGCGCAAATTATACGCCCAAGGGGTCAATCCGGTTGGGCTGTGTATTGGGGCGACCCGCCATTTTCGCAGGCTTCATGTTGCGGCCAGCGATCCCGGTGGGGCCGCCCAAGGTGTGGGGCGTTTGCGCCCGCCCGTTTTTGGTCCGCGTCGCGATAAAATCGTGCGCCAAGCCAGTCATTGGGGACGCAACCGACTGGAAAAAGCGCTGACATTACTGACAGATACGGATCTTCAATTGCGGTCCGCGGCTTTGACACCACAACAGGCGCTGGTAGAACGCGCCCTCATTCGGCTATCGATGATGGCCCGCCGCTAAGGGGCGATTATGACCAATTCCAAACTTGATCCAGAAAACTGGGATGATTTTCGCGCGCAGGCCCACCGCCTGCTGGATACCTGTCTGAAACGATTGGAAAACGCTGCCGATTTCCCGTGGGTGCCGGTCCCCGAAGATATCAAGCAAAGCTACGAAATTTCAGGGAGTGAAACCAAAGCCGAAGCGCTGGTTGAACGCCTGACACATGACGTTTTGCCCTATCATACCGGCAACACCCATCCACAGTTTTTCGGCTGGGTCCACGGGACCGGGCTTGCCTCTGGGTTGTTGTCCGAAATGGTTGCGGCGACGATGAATTCGAATTGCGGCGGTCGTGATCATGGCGCGACTTATATGGAACGTGCCGTGATCGACTGGACCCGCAAAGTGATGGGTTTGCCCGACACAACCAGCGGTGTCCTGGTCACTGGCACGTCCCAAGCGACAGTCATCGCCCTGTCCGCCGCCCGCCTGAAAACGCTGGGGGCAGCATCGCGGAAATCCGGAAATGACGGTGCAAAGCTGGTCGCTTATGCCGGCGCGGGGGTCCACACCGCCACCAAAAATGCGATCGAATTGTTGGGTTTTGGCAGCGACGCCCTGCGCTTGGTTCCCGACGATGGACCTGACGGGATGGACCTGTCTGCATTGCAGGATTTGATCGCGCAGGACCGCAAATCCGGGCTGACCCCATTTGCGATCATCGGCACGGCAGGTTCTGTGGATCGTGGGCATTTTGACGATTTGAATGGGCTGGCCGACATTGCCCAAACCCTAGGTGTTTGGCTGCATGTTGATGGGGCATTTGGGGCATGGACCCGGTTGGCTGACGATCCTTGGCATGGGCTGACAGACGGGATTGGCCGTGTTGATTCAATGGCTTGCGATTTTCATAAATGGATGTCCGTCCCTTATGATTGCGGGCTGGTTCTGATCCGACAAGAGGCTGACCACCGCGCTGCCTTTGCGGCCCGCCCATCCTATCTGGCGGCCCAACAAGACGGGTTGGGGGCGGGGGATCCGTGGTTTTGTGACTACGGGATCGACCTGTCGCGCGGCAATCGCGCGCTCAAGGTTTGGACCGCACTGGAGCTATATGGACAAGATCGATTTGGGCAAGCGATCAGTGAAAATTGTCGGTTGGCCGGATTTATGGGCGACTTGGTCACCGCCCATGCTGACATGGCCTTGATGGCGCCGGTTTTGTCCAATGTCTGCATTTTTACCGCAAATGCGTCGCTGGATAAGGCCACCCAAAGCGATCTGAACACCCTGATTGCGCAGCGGCTTCAGATCGAAGGAAAGACCGTGTTTTCAACAACAAACGCAGATGGAATCGTGTGTTTACGCGCGGCAATCGTAAATCATCGCACCCAAAATGCCGACGTTCAGAACGCGATCAGCAATGTCCATAAAATAGCACAGACGCTATCCGTTTAACGCAAAATCCGCGGCCTGACGCCCCGCCATGCGCCCCGTGGCAAGGCAACCGTTGATCAAATATCCCCCCGTCGGTGCATCCCAGTTCAGCATTTCGCCCGCCAGAAAAACGCCGGGCTGGTCGCGGATCATGAACCCGTCCAGTAGATCAAACCGAAACCCACCCGCCGTTGAAATCGCATGATCCAACGGGGCAAATCCCGCATGTTGCAGCGGCAATGCCTTAATCAACGGGGCAAGGTTTGCCGGGAATGGCCGGCCAAATTCGTTCAGCAGCGCAATCTGCGCAGGGGTCAGTTTCAAACACCGCCGCAAATGATTGGCCAGCGACGTTTTGCCCTGAGGGCGGGCCAATTTCTGTTGCACGTCTTTGACGCTCAGATCCGGACATAAATCCAACACCAAATCATGCCCTGCCCGCACAGCACGCGTCATCATATAAATCCCGCCGCCTTCTAGGCCGGATTTTGAAATGACAAATTCGCCGCGGGTTGTTTCGCCCCCGGCTGACAGGCTGCACCCTTTGATCGGTTGACCAAAATGCCGCTGCATGTGGTCGCTCCAACGCAGGTTAAGCCCAACGTTTGACGGCAAAAACGGCTGCACATTGTCGCGCGGAAAATGTTGAACCCACACCCCATTTGACCCTAACCGCGCCCAGCTGCCACCGCCCAGCGCCAGAACAACGCCGTCGCAGGTGACGGTTTGCGGACCCTCAGCTGTGTCAAAAACCAATGCCCCCGCATCCCAGCCCTGCCAAACCCAGCGGGTGTGAAACGTCACCCCTAAATTCACCAATTGCGCCATCCAGCTTCGCAACAATGGCGAGCCCTTCATGGATTTGGGAAAGACGCGTTTGGTGGACCCGGTAAAGACCTCTTGGCCCAGATCCGTGGCCCAGCGCATCACCGCCTCGGGGTCAAATTCACGCAACGCGGTTTGCAACACATCAGGGCATTTGCCATAGGCACAAAGGAACCGATCCATCGGTTCATTTTTGGTCAGGTTCAGGCCAGATTTCCCCGCCATCAGGAATTTGCGCCCCACCGATGGCATGGCGTCCATGACCCGCACAGCGCAGCCCGCCTTTGCCATTTCGTGGGCAGCCATCAACCCCGCAGGACCGGCGCCAATCACCACCATGTTGGGACGGGGGTCAGCCACTGGGGAACTGGCCTTTGATTTCGACAACGCGATGCGGATACGGGATTTCTATTCCTGCCTCTTTCAGCGCGTTCCAAACCGCAAACAGCACATGCGACGTGTATTTATTGCGCCCATCATCAATGCCGTTGACCCAAAATTCGACAGCAAAATCAATGCCGCTATCGCCAAACCCGCGCAGTTCACAGTCTGGACCATCGGGATCTTGTAACACGAAATCCAGCTTGGACACGGCGGCATCAATGATACCCGGCACCAGGTTGATATCAGTGTCATAGCTCACGGAAAACGCGGCCTCATAGCGATTGGCAGATCCGCTATCGGAATAATTGACCACCCGCGTGACGATGAAATCTTCGTTGGGAACAACGATCCATTTGCCATCATAGGTTTCCAAAATGGCGGCCCGCGCGGTCATTTTAACAATCGTCCCGGCTTCGCCGCCATCCAGTTCGACGTAGTCGCCAACCGTGGCCTGCCCTTCGAGCAACAGGATGATCCCCGAGATAAAGTTGGACGCAATTTTTTGCAGGCCAAAACCGATCCCAACACCCAATGCACCGGTCAGCACAGCGAGCGACGTCAGCGGGACGCCCATGATGTTCATCAAGATTAAGAAGGCCACCCCAAAGATCGCTATTTCTGCCGTCTTTTCCGCCAATTGACGTGTGGCCGGGCGCATCTCTTCTTGTTTTTTGATAAAGGTTGACGATTGGTCATTTGACCAGCGCCCAAACCAGAAAATCACGCCAGCGATGACGATAAATTTCAGCAGCCACAACAGGTTAAACGACAGGTTGCCCAATGGGACTACGGTCGCTTCCAACTTGGCTGCGACGGGATCCAACAGGCCCAGCGCGTAAAAAGCGCCAACTGGGATCAACACCACTTTGCCCAGCAAACGCAGGAACGGATCGGTTAACATATCCCGCGCAAAGGCCCGCACGGCGAGGAACAGGAACACCCGTTTCCCGAACGCAATCATCGCGCCAGAGCCAAAAATCGATCGGGTCACCTGTTCCCCGGCCGAGGTCAGCGCAAAGGCCAACAGCGGAAGGAGTAACGGCGTGAACATCAGTGTGAACCGACGTATCTTGGACAGGATCGACTGGTTATCCTCGGCGGGCGTCAGCAATTTTTCAATTTTTGGACGCAGGCGTTTGGTCAGGTAAACGGCCAACAGGTAGCTTAGGATGATCAGCGCAAATTGCGACCACGCCGCCGGGCTGAGCAGCCATGACAGCGCAATATCCCCCGCCTGCAATGCATATTCGACCACACGCTGCACGATCGGTGGCATGGTTTCCGCCCATTCCGGCAAGGCAGGTGGAGGTCCGATCACAGGTTCGGCCATCGCTGGTTCAACAGCGTCGGTTGCTGCGGTGATCGCAGTGGTATTGGCGTCGGTATCCTGTTCCATAAACCTTCACTCTTTTGCAAAAATGGTCCGCGCTTCTATAGCGAAGGAACCAGGACGCGCAAAGAGCGTCGCACCGTTACGTTCAGGAACACAGGGATTTGATCCCGTGGATCAGATCCGGGCGGGCATTCAAAACATCGTCCCCCAGCGCCAGCGCAGCATCCAACGGCGATGTGGCGATCCGATCGATCAACCCCCATGCCAACGCTTCGGTGGCGTCTATTTTTTGCCCCGCCATCAGGATCATCTTTGTGCGCGCCGGGCCGATCAGGGCCGTCATGCGTTTGGGATCGGACGGTTGCGGCAGATATCCGCGTTTCATCACCGGATAAAAGAATTTGGCATGCGGCGCTGCAATCCGGATGTCACAGGCCAGAACCATGCCATTGGCCCCACCTGCAACTGTGCCATTCAGCGCAGCGACGGACAGGCCGGGGAAATCAACGATGGTTTGTGACAGGTGTTCCCATGCGTCGGACACGGCCAGATCGCCATTGGCCACATCGTCCAGATCAGCCCCCGCGCTGAACACGCTGCCTTCGGCGGTCAGCACCAGCATTTTGGCCTCGGTCGCGGAATTTTCGATCGCCATCGACAATTGGCACAGCATGTCTTGGGTCAGGGCGTTGGCTTTGTCGACGCGATCAATGACCAGATGCAACACGTCGCCGATTAAATTGGCCCGGATCATGCGACACCCACTTTTTGGCGAATGTCTGGGTCACGCAGGGACACATCTGCGCCCAGATATGCGTCTGCCTCTGGGCCGCACATCCAGATCAACGCTTTGGCGACCCATTCAGGGGGAATGTGATCGGACCATTCCAATGCGCTGACCGGGTTGATCCCCGATGCCTTGATTTCGCGCTGCATTTCGGTGGCCACTGTGCCCGGTGACAGGCCCAGCACCCGCACACCCAAATCGCGATTTTCTTTGTCCGCGCATCGCGTCAGCATATAGGCCCCCGCCTTTGAGCTACAATAGGCCGACCATGCCTCAACAGGGCCATGGGCCGCACCGGATGAAATGGTGATGATGGTGCCGCTGCCCTGTTCGATCATCCCCGGCAATGCGGCACGCATACCGTTGAACACGCCTTTTAGGTTGATGTCGATTGTATGCCCATAGGCGTCAGGGTCGGTGCCCGCCAAATGACTGATCGGGTCGATCACGCCTGCATTGCCGATAAACACATCCAACCGCCCAAAGGTTTTGATTGTCGCGTTTACGGCTGCCTCTAGTTCCCAATACCGGCTGACATCACAGGGAATCGCCAACGCATTGGGCCCGATTTCACCGGCAATCGTCGCGATCTGATCTTCGTTTCGGGCCAATAGGGCAACCTTGGCACCCTGAGCGGCGAATAACCGCGCAGCCGATTCCCCGATGCCCCGACTGGCGCCCGTGATCAGAATTACCTTTTCCGTCATATCCATGCCATTTTCCTCATCCAGCAGAAGCCCATGGGAATTCGTGCAAAATTTCCACAGTCTTGTTTTCCCCACCTTGACCTCTTTGAGGAAGAAGGGGAATGCTGATTACAGATTTTTAAACTAGGGGAGACAACCCAATGACCCGTTTTAACCAAGCAAGCCAAATTGCTTTAATTATTTCCCTCGCTGGCAGCACTGCCGCATTCGCCGATGTCACCGCCCAACAGGTTTGGGAAGATTGGCAAGAAACCATGGGCATGTCCGGCGAAGTCAACATCGCCATCGGTTCAGAAACCGCATCCGGCGGCACCATTTCTGTGACCGATCTGGTTGTGTCCATGCAAGAGCCCGATATTTCCGTGACCTCTACCATTGGATCGCTTGAGTTCACAGAACAGGGGGACGGCACGGTTGCGGTGACCCTATCACCTGAGAACACAATTGATCTGGTTCTGGAAGGCACACCTGTTTCGATCACCGCGACAAATGATGACATGAACATCGTTGTGTCCGGCGATCCAAGCGAATTTAACTATGCCGTGTCCGCTGACAGCTATGCGCTGACTGTGACCAGCATCGAAGATGACGAAGTCGTCTTGAATGACATCAGCGTCGTGATTTCCGGCATTTCCGGGACTTATGTGACGCACACATCTGACCTGCGGAACGTGTCCTACAACATGGCTGCGGAAAACACGACCATTGTGGTTGATGTGTCCGAAAACGGCGGCGGCGGGGTCGTTCAGATGGCCGGTACGCTGGCGGATCTGGCGGCAGCCGCGCAGATCGCGATGCCATTGAACATGATGGAAATGGAAAACCCCGACAACATGTTCGTTGATGGTTTCGCAGTTGAAGGCGGCTATTCTGTAGGTGCCACAGAATACAGCATGAATTTCAACGCTGACGGCGACATGGCCCAAGGTGCCGCATCCTTTGACGGCGCCAATGTTGCGCTGGCCATGGGCATGGACGGTTTTGCCTATCAGGGCGCCATTCAAAACCTCGCGGCCAACATTGTCGGGTCCGAAATTCCATTGCCAGTGGAATTCGCAATGGAAGAGTTGTCTTACGGCATCGACGTTCCAGTTTCTGCCAGCGACGACCCGCAGGATTTTGCGCTGAACATGACCTTGGGCGGTTTGACCGTGAACGAATTGCTGTGGTCCATGGCCGACCCAGCGGGCGTGTTGCCACATGATCCGGCCACTGTGTCCTTTGATCTGACTGGTGCGGCGAAACTGTTCTTTGACGTGCTGGACCCATCTCAGGCTGATGCTTTGGCCATGTCTGACATGCCCGGCGAACTGCATTCTCTGAACCTGAACAACCTGACTGTGTCGCTGGTTGGCGCAGAAATTCTGGGTGACGGCGCATTCACATTCGACAATACCGATCTGGAAACATTTGACGGCCTGCCACGCCCCATGGGTGAACTGAACCTGGCCATCAACGGTGCCAACGGTCTGATCGACAAGCTGATCCAGATGGGTCTGATCCCAGAACAAGAAGCCATGATGCCCCGCATGATGATGGGTATGTTCACCACACCCGTGGGTGATGACATGTTGACCTCAAAAATCGAAATCAACGAACAAGGCCACATTTCGGCCAATGGCCAGCGCTTGCAATAAGCGCGGTTAATCCCCAAATAATAGGCCGTGCGACCCGTCGCGCGGCCTTTAGCATTTTACCACAGGACACTCCATTGACCCGTCTTTTTAGTTCCGCCGCCATCCTGCCCCTGATCATCGCAACCCCAGCTTTGGCTGACGTGACCGCCGATGATTTGTGGTCTTATTACCAAGATTCCTATGCCCAATTCGGGGTGAACCTGACCGTAAACCAAGCCCGTGACGGCAATGTTGTAACGTGGTCCGACATCAGCGCAGAAATCGTTCTGCCGATGGATTTTGGTGAAATCACATTGCGCACCGGCCCGTTCACATTGACCGAAAACAGCGATGGGTCGCTGAATATTGACGTTCCGGGTGCAGGCGCGATCAACTTCTTTGGGATATTTGGCCCCGATGATGATGTAACCGTCACCGGTCAGATCCTGACGACCTCTTCCGGGTTGGTCACCGTGGTCACAGGCGCGCCCGACGACATGACCCTGACCAGCACATATGATGAAATCACCTTTGAAATCGCCGATCTGGACCTGACCAGCGACGTCGAAGACCTTCCCTTTGTGTTTGAATTGTCCGGCAATCAGCGCAACGGCAATTCAGTCACCCGGATTGTGAACGCTGATCTGACCAACATCGAAATGACCTACAAACTCGAGGAAATGAACTATACATTCCACATGTCTGGTCCAGATGGTCTGGATCAAACCCAAACCGGTCAAACCCGTGATACGCAGAGCCGCAGCCTGATTTCGATCCCGGATATGCCGCTGGATTACATGAACATCGCCAGCGCAATCCGCGCCGGTCTGGCGATCCAAATGGATGCGACATCCGCCTCCTCCACCACACTTGTAAGCGGTCGTGACGTCAGTGGCATGGTGATGAACCAAGACCAACGTATGGGCGCAACCCAACAATCGCTGTCTTTTGGGGCGGACGGGCTTAGCTTTGATGGTGCGTTTGCAGATATCACCGCCAAAATCGGAATGCCTGAATTCATGCCGATGGACATCGACCTCGCAATCCCGCAGGGGTCTTATGCGTTCGACATCCCCATTCAAGCCGACATCGCCGCGCAGGATTTCCGCTACATGGTGTCGATCACCGACATCACCGTAAACGAAGACATCTGGCGTTTGGTTGACCCATCCGAACTGATTGCCCGTGACCCCATCGATTTCACCATTGATCTGGGCGCGGACGTGATCCTGAAACAGGATTTGCTCGACTTCAACGGTGTGATGGCGCTGGCGAACCAAGCGGATGATCCGCTTGCCTTCTTTGATATTGAAACGGTCAAACTGGACGCCCTGAACCTCAGCGCGGCTGGGGCCGCATTGGTGGCAAATGGCGCGTTTACCCTGGACATGACCGACATGGTCACAATGGGTGGTTTCCCCCGCCCAGAAGGCCGCGCCGAGGCGGAAATCACTGGTTATAACCAATTGGTGGATACGTTGATCGAAATGGGCGTGTTGGCCGCCGAGGACGCAATGGCCGCCCGGATGGGTCTGGCAATGTTCACCCAAGCCACCGGTGACGACGCCGTCGCAACCGAGCTTGAAGTCAACGCAGAAGGCCATGTCATCGTGAACGGACAACGCATCCGCTAACGCAATGCTTGCAGGTTGGGGGCTGGGGCACTAATTCGGTCTGAAAGAAAAGGATCTGGAATGACCGAGATTTCGCTCAGCGCCCTGACCGGCCAATTGTTGGACGCCGCCCGCAAGGCCGGCGCCGACACCGCAGATGCCATGGCCGTCGAAGGAACATCCCTGTCCATCGACGTGCTGGACGGCAAATTGGAACACGCAGACCGGTCCGAAGGGATCGATATCGGGCTGCGGGTTCTGATCGGTCAGCGGCAGGCCTGTGTGTCTGCCTCTGACATTTCAACCCGCACCATTGACGAAATGGCCGCCCGTGCGGTGGCCATGGCCAAAGAAGCCCCAGAAGACCCCTATGCCGGGCTGGCCGATCCATCGCAGCTGGTGACAGATTATGACACCGACGCGCTGGAATTGTTCGACCCCTCCGACGAACCCGATCCGCAAATGTTGCAGGATGATGCGCTGCGCGCTGAAGCCGCTGCTGCGGGCATTTCTGGCGTCACACAGGTGCAATCAGCCAGTGCGGGCTATGGACGCAATCGCATCCATATGGCTGCCACCAACGGATTTTCCGCAGGATATCAACGCTCTAACCGGGCGATTTCCTGTGTTGCGATTGCCGGGACGGGTGCTGGCATGGAACGCGACTATGACCATGACAGCCGTATTTTTCAGTCTGATCTAACGGACGCAACCGAAATTGGGGTCAGTGCCGGGGAACGCGCTGTGGCCCGGCTGGATGCCCGCAAACCCAAAACCGGGACTTATCCGGTGTTGTTTGACGAACGGGTTGCTTCTTCGCTGATTGGGCATTTGCTGGCGGCGATCAATGGGATTGCCATCGCGCGCGGGGCTTCGTTTTTGCGGGATGCCATGGGTGAACAGGTTCTGCCCGACCATTTGTCCCTGATCGAAGATCCGCATCGCAAACGCACCGGCGCGTCCCGCCCGTTTGATGGCGAAGGCCTGCCAACGCAATCACGTGCCATTGTTGAAAATGGCCGCTTGACCACATGGACGCTTGATCTGGCCACGGCACGTCAATTGGGGCTGCAATCCACTGGCAACGCGGCGCGCGGCACGGCGTCGCCTCCTGGGCCGTCCGTGTCCAACGTGGCGCTGACCCAAGGCACCGCCAGCCGCGACGACCTGATCCGCGACATGGGCACAGGCCTGTTGGTCACATCAATGATCGGATCGACCATCAATCCCAATACCGGCGATTATTCCCGCGGGGCCGCGGGGCTTTGGGTGGAAAACGGCGAAATCAGCCATACGGTGAACGAATGCACCATTGCCGGAAACCTGCGCGATATGTTGCAGCGGATCATCCCAGCCAATGACGCGCAAACGCACCTTAGCCGTGTTGTGCCATCGCTGCTGATCGACGGATTGACCCTTGCTGGTGAGTAAGAATCTACAGCTTTTGTTGGACGTGGCGGAAACAGCCGGGCGCATCGCGACCCGGCATTTCCACGCGGCCCCAGAAATCTGGGACAAACCCGGCAATGCAGGCCCCGTGACCGAGGCCGATCTAGAAGTCGACCGCACGTTAAAGGCCGAATTGCTGTCATCACGCCCCGATTACGGCTGGCTGTCTGAAGAGTCCGAAGACAATGCCGACCGGCTGCACACCGACAAACAATTCATCATCGACCCGATCGATGGCACGCGGGCCTTTATCCAGAAATCCAAGGATTGGTCCCATTCCATCGCCATTGCCCAAGGTGGCGTGGTCACACATGCAGTGGTCTATCTGCCCCTGCGCGATGAAATTTATGCCGCAGAATTGGGCCGGGGTGCGACGTTAAACGGCACACCGATTGCGGCGTCCCAACAAACCGACCTATCCGAAACCAGCGTTCTGGCGGCCAAACCGAACTTTGCCGACAAAAACTGGAAAAATGGCACCCCACCGGTGAAACCACATTTCCGATCCTCGCTGGCCTATCGGTTATGTCTGGTGGCAAGCGGTCGATTTGATGCGATGATCACGCTGCGCCCCAGTTGGGAATGGGACATCGCCGCAGGGGGCCTGATCGTTTCCGAAGCCACCGGCACATCCACGGATCGCACCGGGTCTGAACTGCGCTATAATAATCCGCATCCACAGTTGAATGGCGTGCTGGCGGCGGGCGCGATCCATCCGCAGCTTTTGTCGCAACTGCGTTAATACCCGTTTATTTACAAACCCTTATGGCACAACCCAACGGTGACCGCCCTCTGGCGCTACGGTCCAATCCCTTGACCCTGTTGGGTAAACGCGTAGGTTGCCCCTAACCCTAACCACAGCCGGAGTTCCCCTATGGCCCAACGTTTGCATCTTGTCTTTGGCGGTGAATTGATCGACCCAAGCCAGAACGCGTTCAAAGATATCGACGACATCCATATCGTTGGCATGTTCCCCGATTATGCCTCGGCCTATGACGCCTGGAAATCCGAAGCGCAACGCACCGTCGACAATGCCCATATGCGGTATTTCATCGCCCATATTCACCGTCTACGTGACGAAGAAACCGAAGTGTCGCCGACCGAAGAACTCGGATAAACGGTCCCGCCCATGTCCAAATCCCTGCCGCTCCAAGCGCTGATGGCGTTGCGTCGCAAACAAACCGTCGCGACGCCAAGTCTAAGCGAAAAAAACCGAACGGCAGGGCCGGTGATTTGCATCCACCTGACCAGTTGGGGGGATTTGCCTGCCATTTGCAGTTTGGGGCAACGTATCTGTGCGGATGAATTTCTGCTGTCCGGGCCGCCGCCGTCGTTGACCATCATCGGCCCCGCCCGAAACTGCCCCAACAGCGACCACCCTCGGATTACGATCCAGCCGGAACCGGCCGAAAATCGCGGCGAAATTGCCCGTTTTTTGGTGAAAACCCAGCCTGACTTGCTGATCTGGACCCATGGCAGGTTGCAACCTTCTTTTTTGGCTGAGGCGGATGCGTTAAACATCCCGCGTATTTTGATCAATGCGCGCAACAATGATCTGTCTTTGACGTCGGGGCGGTGGATTCCGGGGGTAATGCGCGCCCTGCTGGATGGATTTGTACACATTATCGCCGCTGATGATGGCGCGGTTCAACGTTTGCGGCGCACGGGTGTGGCGGCCAATAAAATTGATGCTTTGGGCAAATTGCACAGCGAAACACTGCCGCTGACCTGCAATGAGGCCGAGTTTTCTGAAATGTCATCGCTGGTCGGGTCACGTCCGGTTTGGTTGGCGATGAATGTCCCCGAAAGCGAATTCCGGTTCATTGCTCAGGCGCATCTGGCGGCCAGTCGCCGCGCACCGCGCTTGTTATTGCTGATGCGCCCTACAACCCCGGACATCACAGAATCCAGCCTCGCATTGCTGCGTCAGGGTGGTTTGAATGTCGCGGTGCGATCACACGGGGATGATCCAACCGATTCCACTCAGATCTACGTGACCGACTTCGAAGACGAAGACGGGCTCTGGCTGCGACTGTCACCGATCACCTTTTTCGGCGGCACTTTGACCAGTGGGGTCTGCCACTCACCGATGGAGGCCGCGGCGCTTGGATCGGCCATATTGCACGGTCCGCGCGTCAATGATCGCGCGTCATCGTTTCGCAAGCTCGCCGAACGCGGCGCTGCGCGGTTGGTGCGCGATGCGCTGGATTTGGGCGAAGCGGTCGAGGCGCTGCTTGCACCTGACAGATCGGCCGAAATGGCGTTGGGCGGATGGGAGGTCGCGGCGTCCGGCGCGGCCGTCACCAACCGGGTGATTGAGCTGATCGTGGCCCTGCTCGACGAAGCGGAGGACGTGTAATGCGCACGCCGTCGTTTTGGCATCTGCCCCCAGACAAGCCAGGTTTGACTGCGCGACTTCTGACCCCGATTGGGATGTTATATGGCGCCGCAACGGCCCGCAGGATCCAGAAACCGGCGGATATCCATCCAGATATTCCTGTTATTTGCATCGGAAATATCAATGCCGGTGGCACAGGAAAAACCCCAACCACCATTGCGTTGATCCAACGGTTGATCGCGCGGGGGCGCGTGCCCCATGTGGTCACACGCGGACATGGCGGCACGTTGACGGGTCCCATTCGTGTGGATGAAACCAAACATAACGCCGGTGATACCGGGGATGAACCGCTGCTTTTGGCCGCGTTTGCCCCCACTTGGGTCGCCAAAAACCGCGCTGATGGTGCACAGGCCGCGCAGCAGGCCGGTGCGGATGTGATCCTATTGGATGATGGGTTTCAAAATCCGACCATCGCCAAGGATCTGTCGCTGATTGTGGTCGACGCCGCCAAAGGCTTTGGCAATGGGCGGTGCATTCCTGCCGGACCGTTGCGTGAAAAAGTGTCGGCCGGGCTGGGGCGTGGGGATATATTGCTGTCCATCGGGCCGGATCGCATGCAAACCCGGTTCACCCAAGTTTGGGGCGCCAAACTGCCCGATACATTGCCGCACCTGACCGGCCATTTGGCACCCTTGCAAACCGGGATGCCGTGGGCCGGATTGCGTGTGCTTGCCTTTGCCGGGATCGGCCACCCGGACAAATTTTTCACCACTTTACGGGACCTTGGCGCGGATGTGATCCGGGGCGAAGCCCTGAGCGATCATCAACCCTTGACCAAACCATTAATGAACCGATTGCTGGCCGAGGCACAGGCCCAAAACGCGCAATTGGCCACAACGGAAAAAGACGCCGTGCGATTGCCTGATGCGTTCCGCAGGCAGGTTTTGACATTGCCGGTCCGGTTGGAAATCGCAGATTGGTCAGCGCTGGATGCTGCCTTAGGCCGGTTAGGGCTTTAGCAAATCCTGATGTTCGCCAAGGCTGGGGGATGGATCATCCATGGACAAGTCCGCCCCCGAAAACCGGATCGGGCAGCGCACCGACGGCACGCCATCTAATGACATTTGCAATCCGCGTGCTTTGACATGTGGGTCGTCAAACACTTCGGCCATGTCATTGATCGGCCCGGCCGGAACCCCGGCGTTTTCACAGGCTTGCAACAGGTCAGATTTGGTCCAAGTCATTGTCAAAGCGGACAAAATCGGCACCAATATTTCGCGATGTTCCAGCCGCGCAGGATTAGTTGCAAATCGTGGGTCATCCGCCAGATCCTCCTGTCCCAATAGCCCAACAAATTTGCGGAACTGACCATCATTGCCCACGGCGATAATGATAAACCCATCCGCGCAGTCAAACACCTGATAAGGCACAATATTTGGATGGGCATTGCCCAATCGGGTCGGCGCCGTCCCCGAGGCAAGATAGTTCATCGCCTGATTGGCCATCACCGATGTCGCCACATCCAACAAAGCCAGATCAAGCTGCTGTCCAGCCCCCGTGCGGTCGCGCTGAATAATCGCGGCCAAAATGGCATTTGACGCGTAAAGCCCGGTAAAAATGTCTGTGACCGCGACGCCAACCTTTTCGGGTTGCGCATCTGGTTCGCCGGTGACGGACATCAGGCCAGACATGCCCTGAATGATGAAATCATAGCCCGCGCGTTTGGCATATGGGCCATCTTGGCCAAAGCCGGTGATCGAACAATAGATCAGTCGCGGGAATTGCGCAGACAGGCTGGCATAATCCAGCCCATATTTAGCCAAACCACCAACTTTAAAGTTTTCGATGACAACATCTGCATCCGCCAACAGCTTTAGCAATTGCGCCTTGCCGTCGGGTGTACGAAAATCGATCACAACCGATTTTTTGCCACGGTTTGTACCGTGGAAATAGGCCGCCGCCCCGTCGCGTTCAACAAAGGGCGGGCCCCATTTTCGGGTGTCATCACCGTCTGGGCTTTCGACCTTGATGACATCAGCACCCAGATCCGCCAGAAGTTGGCCAGCCCAAGGGCCCGCCAAAATCCGCGCAAGTTCAACAACTTTGAGCCCAGCCAGTGGTGTCGTCATCAAGCGTCAATCAGCCCGTCAATAATCACGGCCATGTCAGAGAAGCTCATGTTTGGGTGCTTTTCACCATTGATGAACAGGGTGGGTGTCGATGTCACCTGATCCCGCGCAGCGTTGTCTTCGTACCAATTGACCAAAGACTGCGCCATACCGGCATCTTGCATACAGGCATCCAACGCGTCGTCGGTCAGACCTGCGGTTTTACCAATCGTGCGCAGCTGTTCAACGATTGCAGCCGCGCTTTCGGCGCGGGCCCATTCGCCCTGTTTTTCCATCAGCAATTCAACGATTCCGTGGAACCGCATTTCGCCGCCACACCGGGCCACCATAGATGCCCACAGACCTGGACGGTCAAAATAGACTTCGCGGAAAATGAACCGCACTTTGCCGGTGTCGATATATTCACGCTGCAGATCTTTGAATTGATTGGCGTGGAAGTTCGCGCAATGTGGACAGGTGAACGACGCGTATTCGATGATTTCCACCGGTGCATCCGCAGAACCCAGCACGATGTCCTGAATTTCAATCGGGCCGGTTGCTTCTTGGGCATTTGCGGCGCCGGGCAATAGGTCCGATTGCGGTTTGGATTGGCTCATCCAATAGGAACCACCAGCAACAAGGGCCAGGGCAGAGGCCCCAATAAAGAATCGTCTGTCCATGATCGTCTCAATCCTATCTCTTATGTTTCTTTGTCTTGGATAGTACATTGGTCGCCAACGCTTCTAGCGCAAGGCGTAGTTTTTCATCCCCTGCCCCATCGGCAAGAGCTTGCGCTTCTTTCACAACATCCGGATCAGGGCGTTTTTCCGCCTTGGGGGCATGGGTGAATTGTGCTTGGCCTTCGGCAAAGCCAACGGGGGCGGTTTGGGTGATGCGAATACGCGAAATCGCGCGATAGCCGTAACAGGCGTTCACCTTTTCCAGTATCTGGGTTTTCTGCATTTCCAGCATCGGTGCCTGCGCCCCGGTGGTCAGTAATGACAGCGTCGCGCCCATGGATCCCCGACCATAGGACACTTCGACCGGGCGGGCAATTTGGGCCACAGCGCTGCCGACAATTTCCACCCAATGGGTCAACAACCGCGACTGCGCAAAGCCGCGACTTTCGGTGGCTTCGCGGATACGCGATTGCAACAGGCCCGAAGTCCGGGCAAACCCACGTGTGGTGCTATGGCGATACGGTGTCTTCATGTTGGGCGTATCTTAAACGAGGCACCGCCGAGAGCCAGCAAAACCGCGACAAAAGGGCATAAAGAATGCGTGAGAGGTTAAACGCTGAATTATTGGACTGGTATGACCATCATGCGCGGATCATGCCATGGCGTGTCGGCCCTGCGGATCGGCGGGCTGGTGTAATGCCCGATCCATATCGCATCTGGCTGTCCGAAGTCATGTTACAGCAGACAACCGTCGCCGCCGTAAAGGATTATTTCGTCCGTTTTACAACACGTTGGCCGGATGTTCAGGCGCTGGCCAATGCTCGCGACGAAGATGTGATGGGCGAATGGGCCGGGCTGGGATATTACGCGCGCGCACGTAATTTGCTGAAATGCGCCCGCGCGGTGGTTGCGGATCATGATGGGCAATTTCCGGATAATCTGGATGCGTTGCTGACCTTGCCGGGAATCGGTCCTTATACAGGTGCGGCGATTTCTTCGATTGCGTTTGACCGGGCTGAAACCGTGCTGGATGGCAATGTGGAACGGGTTATGGCCCGCATGTTTGACGTTCACACGCCCCTGCCCGCGGCCAAACCTGACTTGATGAAATTAGCGGCCGATCTGACGCCACAGGCGCGCCCCGGCGATTACGCACAGGCGGTGATGGATCTGGGCGCCACGATCTGTACCCCGAAAAACCCCGCATGTGGGTTATGCCCTTGGCGGTCTGATTGCGCGGCGCGATTGGCAGGCACACAGGCTGAATTGCCGAAAAAAACACCCAAGAAACCGAAACCGACCCGGTATGGCATCGCCTATGTGGCCCGCCGCGTCGATGGTGCGTTTTTGCTGGAACGCCGCCCCGACAAGGGTCTGTTAGGCGGCATGTTGGGCTGGCCCGGGTCGGAATGGGGCGACGTTGCCACAGAATGCCCGCCCATCCGCGCCGAATGGCAGGATGTTGGTGCAGAGGCACGTCACACATTCACCCATTTCCATCTGCGATTGCGGGTCATGACCGCGTTGGTCCCGATGGATCGCGCACCAGATCACGGCGCATTTGTCGCGCAATCCGATTTTCGCCCGTCTGATTTGCCAACCGTGATGCGCAAGGCGTTTGATTTGACGATCAAAGGCCGCAATTGATCAATTGAACCAACGGGTTTAGCGTGCCGGTGTTGATCCTGCGGAGCCGCACAATGAGTACCGATCCAAGCCCCAAATCGCCCATCGCAAACCTGACCAGTGCTTTGCCGTTTTGGTTGTCGACGCTGCTGATCCCGCTGACTTGGTTGGCGGCCACGCAGGGCGGCTGGTGGATCGCAGCTTTGCCGGCATTCACGTGGTACATGTTCACAATTCTGGATGCGCTGACCGGGTTGAACCTGACCAATGCGGATCTGGACACGCCGGAAACTGATCTGTTTTGGTATCGCTTGGTCACCGTTTTATGGGCGCCATTACAATACATTACCCTATTCGGCGTCCTTTGGTTCGTGACCCGCACAGACCATTTATCCGGTTTCGAAATGTGGGCGCTGTTTTTTGGCATCGGGGTTATGACCGGGACCATCGGCATCAATTATTCACATGAATTAATGCATCAAAAACCAAAATGGGAACGTTGGTTGGGGGATTTGTTGCTGGCATCCGTTCTGTATTCACATTTCCGGTCCGAACATCTGTTGGTGCATCACCGCTATGTGGGCACGCCGCGCGACCCGGTCACGGCCCGCTATAACGAAGGGTTCCACCGGTTTTTCCCACGTGTGTTAAAGCAATCAATAACGTCGTCGTTTCGCGCTGAGCGGGATATGTTGGCACGTAAATCATTGCCATGGCATGTTTTTTCCAACCCGTTCTGGCGCTACTGGGCATTGCAAGGCGCCGCCATTTTGCTGGCGATCGTCATTGGTGGCTGGCTGGGATTGGTGTTGTTTTTGGTCCAGGCGATGACCGCGATATGGCAGTTAGAGCTGGTCAATTACATCGAGCATTACGGGCTGACGCGCAAACATTTGGGGGATGGAAAATACGAACATGTTCTGCCTCGGCACAGCTGGAATGCCGCGCATAAGGCATCGAATTGGTTGTTGATCAATCTGCAACGGCATTCGGATCATCACTATAAACCGGATCGCCGGTTCCCATTGCTGCAAAACTATACCGAAGAAGACGCGCCACAATTGCCATTTGGCTATCCGATCATGACCATGGCCGCGATGATGCCGCCCGTTTGGCGACGTGTGATGAACCCGCGTGTTCGTAAATGGCGGGCGCAATATTATCCGGAAATCACCGATTGGGCGGCTTACAAAACTGGTACAAATCCGATGCCGCGATAGCTGGTAAAATCATAATTTCATTACGAAAAAACCCTGCCAGACCCAAAGGAATGGCAGGGGTAAGTTATGTGCCACGGCACGAGTAGCCGCAGGCACCGGCGGTAAACTTTATTAATTCGTTTGGATCTTAGTGCTCGCGCATTTCGGCACGGATCTGTTGACGCAACAGATCAATTGGCACCATCTGGCCTTCGCGTTTGAAGGCCCAATAGGTCCAGCCATTGCAGGATGGCGCGCCTTCTAGATGGGCCCCGACCTGATGGATTGACCCTTTGATGTCATCGCCAATCAGGGTGCCGTCTGCACGCACTTTGGCTTTGTGACGTCCGTTCAAGGACCAAAGCTGTTCGCCCGGACGCAGCATGCCGCGTTCCACCAATTGACCAAACGGAACCCGAGGTTCTGCACGTTTAGAGGTCGAAACCTGCAACGCGTCGCGGTCAAATTTGCGGATCTTGCTGATGCGTTTTTCAGCAACTTTACGATATTCAGCTTCGCGTTCGATGCCGATAAAATCACGACCCAGCATTTTGGCAACCGCACCCGTGGTCCCGGTTCCAAAGAAGGGATCCAAAACCACATCGCCCGGATTCGTTGTCGCCAACAGGACGCGGTGCAACAGGGCTTCTGGTTTTTGGGTTGGGTGGGCTTTTTCGCCCTCAGCGTTTTTCAGACGTTCGTGGCCTGTGCAAATCGGGATCACCCAATCAGACCGCATCTGCGTGCCTTCGTTCAGGGCTTTCAACGCTTCGTAGTTGAACGTGTATTTCGCGCCTTCGGCCTTGGACGCCCAAATCAGCGTTTCATGGGCATTGGTCAGGCGTTTGCCACGGAAATTCGGCATTGGGTTGGATTTGCGCCACACAACGTCGTTCAAAATCCAGAACCCTTGGTTTTGCAGCTCGGCCCCCATACGAAACACGTTGTGATAGGATCCGATGACCCAGATCGCACCGTTTGGTTTCAAAATGCGCCGCGCAGCGGTCAGCCATTCATGGGTAAAACGGTCATAGGCACCAAATGACGAAAACTGATCCCAATCGTTGTCAACAGCGTCCACTTTGGAATTATCGGGGCGATGCAGGTCGCCGCGCAGCTGCAAATTATAGGGCGGATCCGCAAAAATCAGATCCACAGACCCTTCGGGAAGGCTGTTCATTCTCTCGATGCAATCGCCATCAAGAATCGTGTTTAGAGGGAGCGCCGCCGCGCTCTTTTTCTTCGTCATTGTTTTCATTTCTGCCTCGTTATGCCCGGCGCTTTTGCGCTCTGTGGTTGAGGACAATGATGAGTCAGAGGCGATTCGGTGTCAAAAACTTTATTGAATCAATCACTTAAGAATTAACCTTGATACAAGATATTGTGTACCGGTTTAAACGTACGTCTATGGTGTGGGGTCACCCCAAGTTTTAGCAGCGCCGCTTTGTGTGCCGGGGTGGGATAACCGGCGTTTTTTTCCCATCCATAACCGGGATGCTGTTGCGCCAAATCCACCATTATCTGATCGCGCCTAACTTTTGCCACAATTGAGGCCGCCGCGATGGACAGTGATTTGGTGTCGCCTTTGACAATTGGATCGGCGGATAGGTTCAGACCACGGGGCAATTGTTTGCCATCAATCAGCAGGTGGTCGGGTGTTTGTCGCAACCCAGCCACCGCCCGCATCATCGCAATATGGGATGCACGCAGAATGTTTTGTTCTTCGATTTCGCGCACGCTGGCATGGGCGATCGACACATCCGCGACCTCCAACAACTGTTCGAACAAAAACAGGCGTTTCTTTTCGCTCAGCTGTTTGCTGTCATTCAGGCCGTCGGGGATGTTGTCCGGGTCCAAAATAACGGCCGCCGCCGTCACTGGCCCTGCCAGAGGACCGCGCCCCACTTCGTCGACCCCCGCAATGTGCAAAAACCCCCGCTCAAAGGCAGAGGTTTCAAAATGGAAATCGGGAATGCTCTTGGTCATATGCTTTCTTACGGCACCAGAATGTAAACGCCAAGGATTGGAACCATGAAACAGGGGCAGAGACCATGTCCTATCTCTGCCCCTACGCGCGCTGCAAAACTGGGGAAGAACGCAGCGTTGCGCGATCAGCGGCTGATGCTTACTCCGTTGCGGCGCAGGCAGCGCACGCCATATCCCCGGCGCATTCCGATATCGGTAGAGATTTCAACGCGGCATTGACGTGGCAAATGGCGGGCATTGTCGACATTGCGTTCCACACAGCGTCTGACAGCGATCCGGCGTTCCCCCCGCTGGGTGGTAAAGGTCCGCACGCAGCTTCTTGGGACGGATAGCTGGCGTTGCTGGCGCACACGATCATTCCGATCGGGGTCGTAGCCATGATCATATTGCCCGTGATGGTGTTCGTCATTGTTCAGCCGGTTAAAACGATCATTCCAGTCAGCGCGATCATTTCGGTCAATCCGATCATCCCGCGCATTACGGTTGTCACGATTTTCGCGGTCGTTTTGGTTTTGAATGGCGCTGCCGATCACAGCAATTGCCGCCAAACCAAACAGGATCTGACCGATCCGTTCTTCGTCTGTGGTGGCCATGGCTGGTGTTGCGGTGATACCTGACAGGGCAATCGAAAGGGCGGAAACGCCTGCAATCAATGTCTTTTTCATTGGGCTGATCCTTTTCATTCTGATGTCCGGGACAACAACCATGTACGTCATCCAAGAAGCGATGAAAGGATTTGGCACCAAGCGCCGCCCCAAACCAATATCAGCCGCGTGATAGGCGTTATCATGATCAATCCGATGCAAGGTTATTGAATAACAACACCCGTCCGGTGCATGTTTGGCGCATGAAACACACTCTTTTCTCTCTAACGCTCCTTTGTGGGACGATGGTCGCCAATCTGGCATCCGCCGATTGCTATGCCGACTACAAAGCAAAGCGTGACGATCCTCTTCGGCTGCATTACGGTGTTGCGCAGATAAACGGCGACTGCACCCCGGCTGTGGCATCAGATCAATTGCGGGGGCGCTTGGCGGCGGACAATTGGCAATTGCTCAATGTGCTTGGCGTTTTTGACGATGCGGGCCTTGAGGAAAGGAGAGACAGTGCAGGCGAGTTCTACCTCCGCTACTGAGACGCGGCAGACCGGCAACCGGATTGTTATTGCAGGCATTGGGGCTATCGTTGTGATCCTTGGGGTTGCGGCGGTGTTGCTGTTTCTGAACCTGCCGGACGCCAACGCCTTTAATATGCGTGTCGAACAATTGTTCGTGGAAAACGACAATCTGACATCCAATGCTGAAATCAAATTGCTCGAAATTCTGGCACAATCAGGCACGGCGTTTTCGGACACTTTGGCGTCTTATCGCTTTGTGATCTTTGTGCTGTTGGTGTTTGCATCTGCCTTGTTGGCGGCGGCGGTCGCGTTTTTGGTGATGCTGATCATATTGAACCGGCGCATGGGTCAGATCGAACGCCAAGGCATCGAAGTGTCATCCCTACTGATTTCACGCGACCAGAACACCGTGTATCTGAACAACTTTGAATTCAAATTGACCACAGCCGCGATTGAAACGCTGAGCGTACTGGCCGAGGCACGGATGGATGACGAAGTGTTGTCCGGGTCCGAAATCGAAGCTGTTATATCTGGCCGCGATGCATCCGATTGCGACGAAGCCGCAGGCGCCACCCGGATCAAACGGTTGCGTGACACGTTGGGCAATCAAATGATGAGCGAACTGTTGGTGAAAAATATCGCGCGGCGCGGCTATATGCTGGCCATCGACAAATCCGTTATTCAGATGGTGTGACGGTCAGTGCTTCAGGTTCAGGAAATACGGATCAACCCGGCGCCAGTAATGTAGCAAATCCCGGCCAAGCACCACGTCCCGCCCCATGGCTTCGATCGCCAAAACGTCACCGGCGACCAATGCCGCCAATCGATAGGCGCGCTCTGCGCTGGCCGCGCTGGAATCACCAGAAACGAGGTCTTCTAATTCGGAGGCCGCATTGGTCAGCGCAAAACTGATCATCAATGCCTTTTCGCCCGGCCACTTGCGCGCAAGCGCACGGACCAGCCGAGCAACGCGAAACGATTGCCCTGATGCCAATTCTTCAATTACAAACTCGACCATTTCGTCGAGAACCAGCCCCGTACCCAAACTAACCCCAAACTATTTTGCGTAATCCTGGAATAGATTGCGAATAGCACACTCTGTCAGTGTTAGGGACTCGTTTATTAACCAATAGGCCTTGGATCACTGCATCCGCAGGAATAATGGGTCCACACGGCGCCAAAAGTGCAGCAAATCCCCAGCAAAAGACGGGTTTTGTCCCATGGATTGCACCGCATGAACATCCGCTGAAATCAACGCAGACAACCGATAGCCCTGACTGATGGCGGGGTCTTTTTTGCTTTCGTCTTCGATGGCGCCGGTCGCTGACGTCACGGCATAAACCAAACTTAACGCGGGCTCTGATGGCCATTGTTCGGCCATACGCCTGACCATTGCGCGTTTGCGATCCGCATTTCCGGATGTCAATTCAATCTTTGCAAAGTCAATCATTTCATCGAGCACAGCGCGGGTCTCAGTCATCACACAACCACCTATTTAGATTTTACGCCTCAGTTGGTCCTAGAGTCCTAAGCAGGAACCGACAAAGAGTCTAAACTAAGTTGAAAATTTGATTAATTTGTAATCGGTTAATAATTAACATCGCGCCTCTCTTTTTTGATGCATTTTTTCTGCCATTTTCCAGTTGTGATTTGACGATGGGGCGAACATCCTTCGCATTTCGGCGTGATTGCAGACTTCATCACTGGAATGCGACCATTTGCGTGAATGTATACCAATGTATGCCATGGACGACTCGCTTTGCTTGCCTTATGGAAAGGCAAACTCAAGATAGGTGTCCAAAATGTCAGATCAGACCAATCCCGATATTATCTACACAAAAGTTGACGAAGCCCCAGAGCTGGCGTCGGCCTCTTTCCTGCCCATCATCCAAAGCTTTGCCGCGGCGGCAGGTGTGGTTGTCGGCACCAAAGACATTTCTTTGGCGGGCCGCATCATTGCGACATTCCCGGATTTCCTGACCGAAGATCAGCGTCAAAACGACGATCTGGCCGCTTTGGGCCAATTGGTCAAAACACCTGAGGCCAACGTGATCAAGCTGCCAAACATTTCGGCATCTGTTCCACAATTGGTGGCTGCGGTTAAGGAATTGCAGGAACAGGGTTTTGCCCTGCCCGATTATCCAGAATCGCCCAGCACAGACGCGGATAAAGAAATTCGCGCCCGTTACGACACTATCAAAGGGTCGGCTGTGAACCCGGTTCTGCGCGAAGGCAATTCCGATCGCCGCGCCGCCAAAGCTGTTAAAAAATACGCGCAGGACAATCCGCACCGGATGGGGGATTGGTCCGCTGACAGCAAAACCCGCGTTGCGTCCATGTCGGGCAACGATTTCTTTTCCAACGAAACTTCGGCGACTTTGGCCAACGAAGCGACTGCCAAAATCGTTTTGGAAACCGCTAATGGCGAAACCGTACTTAAGGACGGCATCACCTATCCCGCCGGCACCGTGGTTGACGCGACATTCATGTCCGGCGCTGCATTGGATGCGTTCCTGGCCGATGAGATTGAAAAAACCAAAGCCGAAGGCACGCTGTTTTCGCTGCACATGAAAGCCACGATGATGAAGGTGTCTGACCCGATCATCTTTGGTCACGCGGTGAAAATGTGGCTGGCACCTGTGTTTGAAAAATTCGGTGCTGAATTGGATGCGCTGGGTGTGAACCCGAATTCTGGCATGGGGGATCTGCTGGCCCGTGTTGACGGCAATGCCGACATCAAGGCCGCCATCGCAGACATCACCAACGCCCGTCCGCCCATGTATATGGTCGACAGCGACCGTGGCATCACCAACCTGCATGTCCCATCTGACGTGATCATCGACGCATCCATGCCCGCCCTGATCCGCGCTGGCGGCAAAGGCTGGGGCCCAGATGGCAAAGAAGCCGATACCAATTGCGTGATCCCGGATAATTCCTATGCGCCCGTTTATGACGAAAGCATCAAATTCTTTAAGGAAAACGGCAAGTTGAACCCAGCCACCGCAGGCACCGTTCAAAACGTTGGCCTGATGGCGCAAAAAGCCGAAGAATACGGATCCCACCCCACAACGTTCGAAATCAAAGAGGCCGGAACGGTCAAAATGATCCTCGATGATGGCTCCGTTCTGCATTCCCACGACGTTCAGCCGGGCGACATCTGGCGGTCCGCATCCGCCCGCAAAGCCCCGATCGAAGACTGGGTCAATCTGGCCATCGATCGTCAGCGTGCCGAAGGGTGCCAGGCGATTTTCTGGCTGGACGCCAACCGCGCCCATGACGCAGAGCTGATCAAATACGTCACGCCAATTCTAGAAGCCAAAGGTGTGGCCGACAAATTTGCGATCATGGCCCCACGTGCTGCGACCCGCGCATCACTGGAAACCATCACCAAAGGTGACAATTCCATCGCGATCACCGGCAACGTGTTGCGCGACTATCTGACCGATTTGTTCCCAATTCTGGAACTGGCCACATCCGCGAAAATGCTGTCGATTGTGAAATTGATGCAGGGCGGTGGGTTGTTTGAAACCGGTGCGGGTGGGTCCGCCCCGAAACATGTTCAGCAATTGCAGTCAGAAAACCACCTGCGTTGGGACAGCCTGGGTGAATTCTGCGCCCTGGGTGAAAGCTTGCAATTCCTGGCCGAAACACGTGGCAACGAAAAAGCCCGCGTTTTGGGTCAGGCCGTCGATGCCGCAACCCAAGGCATTTTGGACGATAACCGGTCCCCATCCCGCAAAGTTGGCGAACCAGATAACCGCGACAGCCACTATTGGTTTGCGCGCTACTGGGCACAGGCATTGGCCGCGCAAAGCGACGATGCCGATCTGGCCGCACATTTTGCCCCAATCGCCACCGCATTGGTTGACGGTGAAGCAGCGATCACCAGCGAATTGGCCGCAGCCCAGGGTCCTGCCGCTGATCTGGGCGGCTATTTCCGCACGGATGATGCCAAAACTGCCGCAGTGATGCGCCCATCCGCAACTTTGAACGGCATTATCGGCTAAACCGCTGATAAGTTGGCAACCTTAGACCGCCCCAGCTTGTCTGTGGGCGGTCTTTCATTTTGGGAATGGTGTTGTTTTTTACGCCTTGGCAGGTTAACAGACCAAAGGTCGGTAACCTGAGGTGTAGCCCCATGAGCGAAACAAAACGGACCAACATGAAGCCCGAGGAACGCCGGGCACAATTGCTGAGCGTCGCGCAACATTTGTTTTTCAACAAAGGGTATGACGACACCACCATGGCAGATATCCTACAAGAAGCCGGCGTGTCGAAAGGCGGTTTTTATCACCATTTCGAATCCAAGGACGCGCTGTTTTTTGCCCTGCTCGACCAATTGATTTCGCAAGTTGCAACGGCCCTAGAAGGGATTGCCGCGGATCAAAGTGAAACAGTGACACAGCGCATGGTCGCGGTGCTGGCCACCGAAGGCCAGTTTCTAAAGCGATCCAACCTTGAGCCACAAATGCAGATCATCAATGTGATGCAGGCCGAAAAAAACATCGGCATGTCTGCGCGGTTTGATCGAATGATCCGGGAAATGATGGCGCCGATTGTCACGGGCTTGATCCAAGAAGGGGTAAAAACCGGCGAATTCAAGGTCCATGATCCAGAGGCCGCCGCGCTTGTGATCCTGCACATGATCCGCGCATTTGAGCCGCTGCAAACCGTGGTTTACCGGTATCGCAACACATCAGAGGCCGCCGAACATGGGGATCGGCTGCGCAATGTTCTGACGCAGCAATTTATCGGGGTGGATCTGATATTGGGCGTGCCTTTGGGCACCACGTCCTATGGCTGGCCCGGTTTGGTCGATGCGATCATGGCGCTGCCGCAAAAACCTGTTTGAACCTAGCCACATCACACAATTGCGCCGTTACAATCGGATGTTTCAAACCCGGATCAAGTGATTATCCCACATGACATCATTCTGGGCCGTCGTTTCGTCCCCGTTGCCAAAAACCTGCGCCAATTCACCCGTGCCCGCACTGCAAACAAAGCCGCGCCCGGACGCCGCGACACCCGATATATCGACCTGTTCCAGCACATGTTCCACCCGACCCGTTGCGACATCAAACACCTGCAACATCCCACCTCTGGGTGAGGTCACGACAATCTGTAACCCATCCCCCGAATAGGCGACGCTGCCAATGTAATTGTTCATCCGTCGCGTCTGATCTGGCGTGGCGGATAACAGCTGGATGGCCTGACCGCGTTGATGTGTTGCAACCAGCGCAGGGGCTGGTCCGTCGCCCTGCCATTGCATCCCAATGGCCACTTTGTGACGTGCATTAACCGCCAAATGCCGGATCGAATTTTTGTGCATATCGTCGGGCAATGCCGCGCTTTCGATGACGGTTCCGTTGTCGATATATGCAAGATTGGGCGCCATCGTTGGGATGTTCAACTTGGTTCGGCCTGTGTCAGGATGGGTTTCGATGCCCCCGTTTGCGACCACCAAAACATCCGTCCCAGGTAGCCGCTTTATGTCATGTGGGCCGATCCCGCCGCTGTCCCATTCAGCGACCCGGTGATAGCCGTTTTCACTATCCCAGGCCCCGATCCGCCCCCGCCCGGATTCAAAGTCATTTTCCGTGGTGAACAACAACCGTCCATCGCTGGAAAATGTGCCATGCCCATAAAAATGCCGCCCGTCTGGGGCTGATAGCTCGGCCAATTGCGCACCGGACGAACAATCCAGCACAATTGCAAACGTGCCCGGACGACGGGCAAATGCCACGGCTTCTGGGCGGGTGGGATGTGCGGCGGCGGCGTGACCGCGGGCGGGCAAAGGCAGCGTAAAACGCAACGCCAGATCAGCCCCAATCCCACACAAGACGTATTTTCCGTCCCGTGTGGCGGCGGCTGACAAAAATGTGGGGGATCCCGCATCGGCCCATGTGACGCACGGCATAAATCCCGCCGCCAACAGCCCCCCGAGGAAATGGCGTCGTCCTGTCATGTCAATCCCCGTCCAAGGCGTTAAACCCTGCCGCAACCCCAAGTGTCGGGCCCAGTTCATCCCGCACGATCCCACGAATGGCATTCACCGTATTTTGGACGATCTCGACCTTGATACGGGTCGGCGCGTCGGCCACGCTGGCAAAGGTTGGATCATCCAATGCGTTCAACAACAAAACCGCCCGATCAAAGCCGGTGGTCAATCTGTCCGCCAGATCTTGGTCGGTCTGGGCCAGATGCTGCGCCAAATCGTGCAATGCCATCAGGCTGAGCAGCACATGACGTGCGGAACGCCCGGATCGGCGTGCCTCTGATCGGCGCGGGCGGGGGCGGTCGAATGTGCCTAACGGACGGCCAAGCCGGGTTTCGGCCGTGAATTGCAGCCCCGTCGCAAGCGCCTTAAACAATTCCTGCAGCACTTCGTCCTGAGAACGATAAAGCCCGTCATCCATCGGCGAAAGCATCAGCGCCGCAAAATTCGACTGCCAATCAGTGTGTATGTCCCGCGCCGTGACAGCGATGTCAGCCGCGATTGTTTGTACCAATTGGCACCGATATTCGGTGTCCGCTGTATGAATCGATTGTTCATCATAAAGCAGATATTCCAGCGCATAAAATCCCCGCCCGGCAATTGATACCTGCGCGTAATCCTCTGGCGCATTGGCGATGGGATCTTGGGTGTCTATCAGGTCGTTCAACACACGTGGCGTTATCCCGCGACTGTCCGGCCAAAACGCCAATGCAAATGCCCGGTCGTCCGTCTGGGTTGGCCCAAACCGCAGATGGCTCGCGGATATCCAACTGTCAAAAGCAGCATAATAGGCTGATCTAAGCGCGACCGAAGATGCCCGACATTCCTGTTCAGCCACATCCGACAAGGTTTGTGAATGCACGGCCAAGATTTCAAACCTCGGCAGAATGTGGTCCGAAACGATGCGGCTCACCATTTCGGATTTGGGGTCTGCTGAGGCCACAAATGGGGCGATGATCAAACATATTGCCCAACTTACCTGTCTCATAGGCTCTCCAGATAGGCGATTAATGCGCTGCGATCTTCGGTACTTAGGGCGACGACCGCATCCCGTTGGGTTTGTGCCTCGCCGCCATGCCATAGCACCGCCTCTAGCAGTGATTGGGCGCGACCATCATGCAGGAAATAGGTGTGGCCACTGACCTGTTGGGTCAGCCCGATCCCCCATAGCGGCGGGGTACGCCATTCTTGTCCTGTGGCGCGGGCTTCGGGGCGGTTATCTGCCAGACCGGGGCCCATGTCATGCAACAACATATCCGTATAGGGCCAGATCAGCTGAAAGCTTTGCTCGGGGCGATCCGATAACCGGTGGGTCACAAAACTGGGGGTGTGGCAGGATGTGCAGCCAGTTTCATAGAATATCTGTTTGCCGCGCAGAACCTGCGGATCATCCACATTGCGACGTGCCGGAACGGCCAGATTTCGACTGTAAAAGGTCACAAGGTTCAGCCCTTCGGCGTCAATTTCAGTGCCCCGATCATCCCCGTCACCGTGAATGGCTGTTTGGCAGCGAACCTGCGCTGATGTGCATTCGCCAGCCCCGGCCGGAAACAGCGGATTGGAAATTCCGATATCCCCGGCAAAGGCCCCGGCAGATTGCTGCATAATCGTTGGATTACCCGCCTTTAAACCAAACCGACCCAACATCGGCTGATCAAATTCAACCGACCACACGACATTGGGTCGCCCCGAAATGCCGTCATTGTTCGCGTCATCCGGATCCGCCAAAGCGAGGATATCTGCCGCCGGAATCGCCTCTAGCAGACCCAAACCAATCATCTGCGGTGCGATGCGTGGGCTTAGCATCGCATCGGGATGTAGGGGGCCATAGCCCAACTCTGCGGCGTCATAGCTGGGATGGCGCAAGATCACCTGCGTGCCATCCGCCAACGTCACAGTTTCGGGTTCATAGCTAATCGCGAGCTGGTATTCCGACGCGTGGCCCTGCACAGCGAAATCCTGCAATTGCGTGCCATAGGTCGGATCGGGCAGCGTGGCGATATAGTCGCGAATTTGCTGTGTTTCACTGTCAGCCGGTGCGGGGATCGAAACCCGTAGGAACATCGAAATCGAATTGTCATCTGCGTTTTCAGGGGGATGCCCGCGCCCGTCTTTGATGTGGCAGCGTTGGCAGGATCGGGCATTAAACAATGGCCCCAACCCATCAGAGGCCAGCGTCGAGGACGGTGAAGACACCCAAAGTTTGCGGAACAAACCATTGCCGACCCTAAATTCTAGCAGGCCCTCAAATGTGGTGTTTGCCGAGGGCTGCGAAAACGCATCCGCATTGGTCATTGCCCGAACTGTGGCTGCGCCCGCGGGTTTGTCTTCGAACCGCTGGGGGATGGTAAAATCGGTGGCAAATGCTGTCACCGCAGCAATCCGCGCCGTTTCTTCGGGGGTACGCGCGATGACGTTCAGATGCGGATCACCCAGATCCCAATCCAGTGCTGGGCGGGCAGTGTCAGGTTCGGCCAACACAATTGTTGCGCAGATCAAAGAGAGCGACAAAACCGAGCTCGGTTTCGACCAGATGCGAAGATTGAGACGGGGCATTTTTTCACCAATTTTGGTCAACATGAACCTCAACGGCATGTGGGGTAAATCGACCCACAAACGTTAGGACGCCGTTTGATGTTCATGTTGGTTTTCCTGTGTTGCTGCTGAAACGGATTTCGGCAGATGCATGGGGACTTAGATTTACTGCTCTGATTGATTGTTGGACGCTGTATTGGTTTGCCTGTCCTGAAAATTGGTTTTGCCATTCAACGCCAACATTCTGATGATGAAGGTTCATTTGAACGGCAAAACCTATGCGTTTATTGGAACACAGCGTCGGGATCATCCAAGCTGTCAGAGCCTTCGAACGCGATTTGATCTAGGTTCAAAACACTGACCACACGTTCAATCGAACGGGTCTGATCAATAAAGCCATTGACCCCGCCCATAATCAGCATTTCACCCGCTTCATTGCCGCGTTCCAGCATCTGATCATAGGCAAACCCAGCTTCGGCGGTGGTTTTGATCCGGCCTAGGGACATCATGGTGCTGCCCAGTTTGTTTTGCATTTCTGCATCTAAATCAGCGTCCGTTTCGGCCACTAGATCAGACAATGACGCCCCGGAAACAAACGATCCGTCGACGCGGATATATTCGCCCAAATAGGCGCTTTGGACGCCCAAACCATCGTAATAGTGATCGTTATGGGTGTTGTCTGCGAAACAGGAATGTTCTTCTTCTGGGTCATTTAACATCATGCCCAAACGCATCCGTTCGCCTGCGACCTCACCATAAGACAGCGATCCCATCCCGGTTAGGATCGCCGCCAGACCTGCCTCTGTATCAGCGGTCAATCCCGCGCGCGCAGCGCCATCCGTGGCCCATTGCGCGGTCATCCATTCCAGATCAGACACCAGCAATTGTGTGGCCGCGATCAGATATTCGCCGCGCCGATCACAATTGCCATTCGTGCAGTTTTCTCCGGATGCGTAATCTGTCCATTCACGATTTCCCGCACCGGTGTCATGTCCATTCAGGTCCTGCCCCCATAGCAGAAACTCGATGGCGTGATATCCTGTTGCCACATTCGCTTCGACGCCATCGGCCTCTTGTAATGTGTCCTCTAGCAGAGTTGGCGTGATTTTCGACGCATCGATATGGGCGCCAGACAATGTAAACGATGGATTGGCGATGACGTTCAACGCGGCAAATTCATTGTCATCGGTTGGCCCACCATAAGAGGCGTCAACATAGTCGATTAGCCCCTCATCCAACGGCCAAGCGTTCACTTTGCCTTCCCAATCATCCACGATCGGATTGCCAAAACGATAAACTTCGGTCTGCTGATAGGGCACGCGTGCAGCCAGCCAAGCATCCTTTGCGGTTTGCAGCGCCTCAGCAGAAGGATCCGCAACCAAAGCGTTCACAGCATTCTGCAAAGTTTGGGCTGTGGTCAGGCTGTCTTGGTATTTTGCGACGGCGATATCGGCATATGTGGTCAAAACTTCGGATTTTTCGACGGCAAAAACGGGCGAAGCCACAGCCAGCGCGAGGGCTGTCGTGGAAAAGAAAACGTGTTTCATGAGGATCCTGTTAGTGAAGTGTTGTGGGTTGGGATTGATAGGGTGGCGTGTCATCCACCATCTGTTTTGGGGTGCATAAATTCATCCGTTTCAGCGCAAGGGCAAAATCAGGGCGCACCATCAGGGTGGCGATCAACATGGCATCATCACGATCCCCCAATGCGGCGGTGCAGATGAAATTGCCGAAACAGGCTTCGTCCGCACCCAGACATTTGCAATGCACCGAATGCCGCATCAACGGTCTGCGCCCATGAAACGCAAAGAGACCGCACAAATCTTCGAAAGATTTCAGCGCCTTGCGGCCTTTTTCCCGGCCAAGGCAGCTGGCAAAATCGTGCCATACATTCGCTTGGCTTTGCGGGCCGTCATTCCATAGCCGTAGGTACAAAACCGACGCCGCCTCGACGCCGCTAAGGTCCGAAATCAGCCCAACGGGGGCGCCACCACGTTGTTCGCGATCCTGTTTCATTTGGTCAGGATCAGCTTGCCAGCACGTGTGATACGCAACGTGTAGGTCTGACTGCCTAATACGATCTGCGCTAAGCCTGCGCCTTTGGTCAGGTCCTCAGCGGCATATGTGGGCAACGATGTGGGGGCGGGTTGCAGCATTTGTTTTGCCGAATGAAATGACATCAGTTTTCCTCCATGTAGGCGGGGGCATTCAGGGGCGCGCGGTCCATTGCCCATTCCAGGCTAAAGCCTTCTGGACATCCGGATTGAAACCAAATCTCGGCGATCTCAGCCTGGTCAGATCTGCGTTTACAATGCGCAGTTTCGGCGTCGTTCCATTGATCCATCTGGGCACACATCCAAGAAATCCTTTCATCTATCGATATCCGGGCTGGCCCAATCAGATGGGGTGGCTAGAGATGCGTTATAACTGAGTAATTTAGTAAAACATGTCAACCTGACTTTTTTACTCAAGTACAAAAAAACCTATTCACCCAGCAGAGATTGAGATCCAAAACCGCGCCCAGCGCACCCTAAGCAGATGATAAATCGCCATTGTTTCACGATGGCTTATCGTAACAATTAAAGTTGCGAATAATACGTAACTATAATAGTTGCATGACTGAAATCACTCAAACCCGGAGGCAAAATATGAATTTCATCGTCCAAAAGTCTCGGCAGGTGACCCGATGACTGACATCCGTCTACCCGTTACCGTCCTGTCTGGATTCCTAGGGGCCGGGAAAACCACACTCCTCAACCGCGTCCTGAACAACCGCGAAGGACGCCGTGTCGCCGTCATCGTCAACGACATGTCCGAAGTGAACATCGATGCCGATTTGGTGCGCGCTGACACCGAGCTAAGTCAAACACATGAAACATTGGTGGAAATGTCAAACGGCTGTATCTGCTGCACATTGCGCGGTGATCTGTTGGACGAAGTCCGCCGATTGGCAGCTGAGGGGCGGTTTGATTACCTGTTGATCGAATCAACAGGAATTTCCGAACCCCTACCTGTGGCCGCCACGTTCGATTTCCGCGACGAATTTGGTGACAGCCTATCCGATGTGGCACGGCTTGATACGATGGTCACTGTTGTCGATGCGGTGAACCTGCTTGCGGATTTCACCAGTCATGATTTCCTGAAGGATCGCGGTGAAACCATGGGCCAAGATGATGAACGCAACTTGGTGCATTTATTGACCGATCAGATCGAATTCGCCGATGTCGTCATTCTGAACAAAATCACCGATGCAGGGGCGCAACGGGTGGATGCTGCACGCAAAATCATTCGCAGTCTCAATGCGGATGCGCAGATTATTGAAACGGACCAATCCGATGTGCCAGCTGCGAAAATCCTGAATACGGGGCTGTTTGACTTGGAAAAGGCCCATGAACACCCGATGTGGGCCAAAGAGCTGTATGGGTTTGCTGATCATGTGCCCGAAACCGAAGAATACGGTGTCGCGTCATATGTTTATCGGGCGCGCCGACCGTTTATCCCGGAAAAGATCATGGATGTTCTGAATGGGGATTTATCAGGAGTTATTCGCGCCAAGGGGCATTTTTGGATCGCAACGCGTCCGGGCTGGGTTGCCGAATTTTCGCTGGCAGGATCGCTGTCCAGCGTAAAGCCGCTTGGCACGTGGTGGGCATCGGTTCCAAAGGAACGCTGGCCGGATCACGACAGCGCCAAAACCTATATACAAACCCATTGGCAGGACCCATGGGGTGATCGCCGCCAAGAGTTGGTGTTCATCGGTGCAGGCATCGATTGGCCATCGATTCAGGCGCGTTTGGACGCGTGTCTGGTGCCGGAACAGGTTACAACAGGTCCAGATGATTTGCCGGATTACCCAGACCCGTTCCCCAATTGGCGCCAAGCGGGCCAAGCTGCATAAGTTATTGATATCGAAACACTATGACAATCTGCGTCACTCTGTGATGCGGATTTTTCGAAAGGTCAGGTTCACCCTCGGCGACAGTACCTTTTTCGTTTTTGGAACACTATGCAGCCAATGTGATTGCGTGGTCCCTTTCATCGTTAGCAGACTGCCATGTTCCAGCATCTGCGAAACGGTCACTTTGGTTTGTTTGTGCTTAAGGGCAAATTTGCGTTCCGCACCAAAGCTCATTGATCCGATGGTTCCATGTTTCACCAGATCTTTTTCCGCATCGCTGTGCCACGCCATGCCTTCGCTGCCGTCACGATAGAGGTTTAGCAAACACGAATTGAACGTCTCACGGCACGCTGTTTCAACAATGCTTTTCAGATCCAACAAGAGCGGCGACCAAGCCAGAGCTGTTTTTGTTGTCTGCGAATAGGTGTAGGAAAACGCGTCGTCTGCATACCACGCCACCTGACGTTTGGTTGTGATCCGTTTCCCAAAAATAACCGCCTCATCATGGCGCCAGTCAATGTCCCGCAAAAGGTGATCTAAATAGTGATCCGCCTCTGCCGGGCCTAATATCGGGCCATGATATTCAACGACCCCATCGACAGGCAGCAGGTTGCGCAAACCATCCTCGGGTTGCGTAAAAAGATCAGCCATCACCAACACTCCATCCGATCCAAGACGTGTCGGGATCAATGAAGATTTCCACCCAAAAAGAAACCCGTTTCTTGCTGAAAATGTCGGCCCTTGCGTTACCTGCGTAAATCAAAGACCGACATTTCCAGCGAAAGCCGAGTTTATGAACAACGCTTAGTTTGCATATGCCATTTCAGGTAGGAACGTCGCGATCGCCGGTATGAACAGGATCATGATCAAGGTAATGACCTCTACCTGCAGGAACCACCAGATCCCACCAAATATCTCTTTCAAAGAGAACGACGGCACCACGCTTTTCAGAACAAAGGCGTTCAGCCCAACAGGAGGAGTGATCAACCCGATCTCAAGCGTTTTGACGACAACAATTGCCAGCCAAATCGGGTGCGCCCCCAGTTCAATTAGCGGCGGCACAAAAATTGGCACGGTCAGGAACATCACCGACACAGGGTCAACCATGCATCCCAGAACCAGCAGCAACAGCACATAGATACAGACGATCCCCATCATCGACATATCCAAACCGACGATATACTCGGACACCGCGCCGGATGCGCCGCTAACAGCGAGATAAGAGGAAAAGATCAGCGCGCCGACAAGGATGATAAAGATCACCGATGTTGTCTGGGCGGTGTCGAGAAACACCTCTCGCAGGACTGGGAAAGACAACCGTTTGCGAATGCCCGCGATCAAGAAAGAGCCGATGGCCCCAATTGCGCCCGCCTCTGTTGGGGTGATGATCCCGGCATAGATCCCGCCAATGACAATTCCGCCAAGGCTTAAGAAACTCCAGACCCCTTTGAGGGACCCAATCCGTTCTTCCAGTGGGGCCTTTGGCAGGGCCGGCGCCATTTCCGGGTTCCGGCTCACGCGAATGTGGATCATGACCAGATAGGCAAATGCCGTCAGCAATCCGGGAATGACCCCAGCAATCAACAATTTCGGAACGGATTCCCGTGCGATAATGCCATAAACGATCAGATTGATGCTGGGCGGGATCATACCCGCCAGGGTGCCAACCGTCGCAACACAGCCTGCCGCCAGTTTGCGGTTGACCTTTAGCTTTAGCATTTCGGGGATCGCAACACGGCCAAAGACCGCCGTTGAGGATGTCGTTGACCCTGAACAGGCCGCAAAGGCGACGGCGGCCACTGTTGTCGCAATCACCACGCTGCCTTTGAGGTGGCCCAGCCATGCACGTGTGGCGCGGTAGATATCCTGTGTGATACCTGCCTTGGCCGCTACATGCCCCATCAGCAGAAACAACGGCACCGCGCTCAGGGCATATCCGGATCCGATATCAAACAGACGGCCACCGATGGCATCCAATGTGATCGATGTTCCGCGGATCAACGCAAAACCCAAGGCACCTGACATCAACAGAGAGATTCCAACGGGCACACGCATGACCATCAAAAATGCGACCATCCCGATCACGAGCGGCAATTGAAAAGCATCAATCATAGTTTTTTCTCATCTTCATCTGGTTCTTGAGTTGCGAATTCATGTTTCGCAGCTTCTTCAAGCAGCACATCTTTGGTGATCACGTGGCTCAGCTGGATCAGGAACCGTAGTGAAAAGAGGGCCAGCCCAATCGGAATGCCGGCGCGCGCCCACCAGGTTTTGACCTCAACAATGCCCAAAATCGTGTCACCCATGGAATAATTGGTCCACGCAGATACAGCGCTGGTCCACGACAGGGCCGCAAAGAACACGCATGCCACCAACAGGTAAATCGCCTGAACCGTTTTTCGCGCAGGGCGGGGAATGTGATCGTAAACCAGCCCAACCGTAATGTGAGCGTCACGACGCTGCGAAAACCCCAACCCCAAATAGATCAGGTAAACAAACAACAGGCTGACATATTCATAAGCGCCGGGCAGGCTCTTTGAGAACAGCGCTCTGGCCATGACCTCGACCACGGTGATCATCATCATTGATGCAACGGCCAAAGCAGAAACGTAACAGGCGATTTCTTCTAGTTTTCTTTGCAGCCAATACGCACTGTGGATCAAACTTGCCATTGTGGCATCCCTCTCTCAGGTGGTGATTATTCAAACGGATGTAACACATGACGATCTGTACACCGTTTGAAGCCGTCAGAACGTTTCACAGTGTTATGAACGTAATGCGCCGCCCCGAACCTGTTGGGGCCATGAGGCGGCGCAATTTAGCCAGACAATCTGTCCAACACTCTTTTCGTTAGCTTAGCCTTCGTGCTGCGCCAGACGCTGCAAGAAGTCATCGAGAACCGCCTGACCAGGAAGCCCTTCAGCTTCGCGGGCGTCAACCCAGCTCTGCCATGCGGCGTTGCGCACATCCAGCATTCTCGCTCTTTCGGCTTCGTCCAGTTTCACAACTTCTGTTTGTTCGCTCAGACGGGCGTGTGACTCAATCTCAGCAACTTCCAGAAGTTCACGGGCCTGCACAACCATTTCAGTGTTCAGCTCTTCGATAACGGCCTGCAATTCCGGCGGAATTGAGTTCCAAGTATCAAGGTTGATGGTCACAGGCATTGGAAAGTAGAACCATGTTTCATCGTCCCAATAGCTGAAAATCTCACCAAAACCAAAGGCATAGGCGTCAGCGGGCGACCCGATGATTGCAGCGGTCACAACACGACGTTCAGCGGCGGCCGGCAATTCACCCCATGGAATACCATAAACCGTGATATCCAGTTCCTTCAGGATTTCAGCGGCCCCACCATGTGCGCGGATTTTGGCATTCTCAAGATCTTCGATCGTGCGGATCGGCTCATGCGAAAGCATCTGAATAGATGTCCAAAGACCCGGGAACAGGTACTTTTGGTTCATCGCAGTAAATTCAGCTTCGACCGCCGGGGACATAAAGAGTTCATGCCCAGCCATCGCATGCGCCAATGGATCATCGCTCATGAAGGGCAGTGACGTCACATTCGCCAAGGGAAAGAGACCTGGATTATAAACCGGCGAGAATTCACCAAGATCAAACGCGCCAACTCTGATATTTTCAGGCTGGGCGGACAACTTGCCCAATGCGCCACCAAAAATCCGGGTAAAGTTCACCCGACCCTCGGTCCGCTCCTCGACTTCGTCCATCCACCAGCGCACAGCTAAGTTTGACGGACCTTCACCCGTAAATGCGTGATAAGTGAGGTTGACGTCCTGTGCCCAAGAAGGCGCTGTCGCTGACAGCGTTGCCGCCGCAACCAGAGCACTTGCACATAGCGTTTTAATGAGTTTCATTTCGGTTCTTCTCCCTATCTTAGTCTATTTTTTGAAGACAGAACACAGGTGCTCTGATGGGTTTAGAAAGTTGTTTTCGACACGCTCCTCCATGTCGAACACCACCTGTTTTTGTCTTCTGTAGATTGATTAACTTGATGTTAAGCTGAGGGGTACGGGGGATCACGCCCAGAATTTGCGGATACCCGCACCGTTGACGAGCATCGCCGCATGCAAATTGGCAAGCTCAAAGAACGGCCTTACCAAAGACGCGGTCGAGGCCCCTAAAACGCGGGTGTTGCATCGTGTCATCTGTCCTTTCAATCCATCCATGACCCTTGAATTGCAGTATTTTGATGTACAAAATACCGCATGTCTCAAACGTCTTTTACTGATTTGTGACCGAAATTCACACATGCCTTGAGGTCTCACTTTCTGACCCAGCTTTCCTGAATGTCACACCCGGCACGGCGCAATAGAACCGACACAGGGCATTTCTCTCCTGTGATCTGTTGCAATTGGGCGATTTTTTCGTCGCTCGCATCGGTATCCAGGATCACTTTCAACTCAATCACCGGAAAAGGGGTCTCAATATCCGCTTTCCCAAACACCCCGCGCGTGTCGAAATGCCCGCAGATTTCGAACTCCATCCCGCGCAAGTCGATCTTTAGCAGACCTGCGACATAGTTCGCGATCACGTTTGTGCAGCCCAGAAACGAAGACAGCATGGTTTCCAACGGCGTTGCAAACAAATCCGTGCCGCCGCGTTCAGCAGGTTCGTCGGTTGTGACCACCTTGCCCCGCGCCACCATTTCGGTGCGCGCATGGGTTAGGGCATGACCTTTGACATCGATTTTGAACAGGTCCGGCATGACATGTGCCATAGGCGTGTCTCTCCTTGTATGTGTTGTATTACTTAGCGCTCAGCGCGACACGCGCGCCCGTGACACGCTGTGGCATCACTTGTTTCGTTCACATTTCGTTTGGGATTCCCCAGCAACAGACGTCAGAGTGTACCCGTATTGGAGGAAGGCATCGCTCTGCATCTGTTGCTGGTCGCCGGGCAGTTGGCCAACTTAGCTATCGCTATGGACATGACCAAATTGCCAAACGAGACACAGACGCTACTCTGGTCCGAAACGGTTCAAAACAACGGCAAACCCGGCGTTTTGACTTTTATCCGATAGAGCGATGTTGAAGACGTGACATAGAGATCCGTCAGGTCATCCCCGCCCCATGCGAAATTTGCTGTGAATTCTGCTGTGCGGATAACCCCTAGCGTTTCCGCATCCGGTGAAATCACATGGATCCCCCCCGGCCCGGTGCAATAGACATTTCCCTTGCTGTCGATCTTCATCCCATCCGGGTGACCTTCGCCTTCGCCGATTGTGACATCCACCCAGACATCTCCGCCTGTGGCAGATCCATCCGCGGCGATATCAAATTTCCGAATATGTTTATGATCGGTGTCGTTCACATACAGTGTTTTATGATCCAACGAAAAACACAGACCATTTGGCTGCGCAAAATCATTCGCCAATTGTGTGATTGTGCGGCCGTCAGGCGTCACACAATAGACCCCCTGCGAACCCATTTCCAGGTCGCGTTCAACGCCGAAATAATCCATTCGCCCATAGGTGGGATCGGTGAAATAAATCAGCCCATCCTTGCGCACCACAATATCGTTTGGACTGTTTAATTCCTTGCCCTCAAAATGGGTCGCCAGCGTGGTTATGGCCCCATCTGCTTCGGTGCGCGTGACCGAACTGGTGGCATGCTGACATGTCAGCATGCGCCCCTGTGCGTCGTAGGTATTGCCGTTGCCCATCTGACTTGGCTTGCGAAAAGAGGTCACATTCCCCTTTGCATCCAAACGAAACATTTCATTGCCGGGAATGTCCGAAAACGTCAGATGCTTTTCAACCGGATGCCAAATGGGTCCTTCGAGAAACAGGAAACCTTCGGCGACTTTCTCTAGGATTGCATTCGCATCAACGATGTTGTGCATCCCTTCGGTACGGATTTCGATATTCACGAGTCAGCCCTCAATTCCTTGACGCGCTGCCCACCGGAAAACCAATCCGTTTCATCAACTTCCTCAAAGGTGACCCAGACATTCTCCTTTGGAATGCCCGCCGCCTCAGAAATTGTGTCTGTCACCGACGCCTGCACCTTGGCTTTGATCCCTTCTGGATCATGTTCAATCACTTGCTTCACGATGCGAATATTCACAAATGGCATCGACATCCTCCTATGGGTTAATTGCCCCGCAATCGGAGGCTGCCTCGGTCGTGTAGGAGTGAAGATAAATCTTTGCCGTTAGGGGGTATGCGCTGGCACACGCAAGAAATGCGCGGAGACACACAACAGACTTGCGGATTCCCGCAAGATGCTGAAATTTAGCAGCTAATCGTGATGACGTTCCATCCAGACGCGCAAAATCTCTTCTTCTTTTCGCAAGGCATCTGCGTTTAAGATTCCTTGGGTCAACGCAAGTGAGATCGCACGCGTACGGGAATTATAGGTCGGGCCCCAATCCCCGATCGGGATGTCGCTCTTGTCCAATCCCAGCTTTTGATAAAGGTGCTGCAACCGGCTCTGGGCCCCGCGCAAAGACACATTTCGACGGGCCGCCATCGCTTTGTCTGTCAGGCCCAGACAAAGATCCACCAGCGCTTCGTATTCAAGCTCGCTCAACCCCAAAAGCCGGTCGCCTGCCCGCTGCTGAACCCCGCGCACTTCTCGGTCAATCACGCATTGCTCGGCAACAAAAACCCCCTGCAAGGCCAGCTGCAATTGCTCTGCGGGTGCGGATTTCAGGATATAGCCATAAACGGCCGCACTTGGCACGATTTTGGTGATCCCACGAATATACGCTTCTTCGGTGTAATTGGACCAAAACAGCACCTTGGTACTCGGCTTTTTGGCCCAGATGCTCTTGGCCACTTCGACACCGGTGACACGCGGCATCTGAAGGTCCAGCACAACTGAATCATACTCACCTGCATCAAACTCTTTTAGCGCCTCTGCGCCGTCTTCGGCCATGGTCAACACGTCCATGTCAGACAATGTATTTCGCGCCACTTTTTCTAAAAATGCCCTGTGCAATTTGTCATCTTCGGCAATCAAAAGGCGCATCGGCTATCCTGCAATTTGAGGTTCTTAATCATAGAGCCTGAACCCCAACGTCACTGTCATCAACAGACAAAGGCAATGTAATTTCGACACGGGTGCCTTTGGGATCAATCAGCCGCTCAAAACGCACCTTGGCAGAGATCAGATCAGCCCGTGTTTTGATATTGCTAATCCCACGATTTGATTGCAGGTCTGCCTCTGAAATACCGGTGCCGCTATCGTCGATTGTGACCACCATATCATGGCCAATCTGAACGATCCGCACATCAACAGAATCACAATCTGCGTGTTTTAGCGCATTGTTTACGGCCTCTTGTACGATCCGAAACATGGCGGTGCGCACGGTGTCCTGCAGCGTATCCATCTGGCCATCTGACTGGTCTTGGACCTGCATCGCTATGTCTCGACGCATATGTTTCTGGCAGCGCTGCATATGCGCTTCGATGGCTTCTGAATACCCAAAAAGCTGCAACACACCGGGTTTCATATTTTCGACAATGCCGCGCACTTCGTCCAGACAATGGTCCAGTTCATCCTGCAAGGCGTCGATTTCTTTTTGGGCCGCCGCAGACCCGCCAACGATCCGCGACATGCGCCGGCGCATGCGCGTTAGGTCCGCCAGCGTCTGATCATGCAGATCCATCCCAAGCCGCTGTCGCTCCTGCTCCATACCTTCGGTCAATCGCAACGCGCCCAAACGCAACGCCTGCTCACGCGCGGTTGCCTCCAGCTCAGAAACGGCGGCTTCTTTTGCCTCTTTGCCCCGTTCAAGCGCAAACAGAAACGCCGAAACCAGATCCGCAGCGCCCTGTGCCAGCACAACCAATTCTTCGTTATAAAAATCGGCTTGATGGCTTGAAATGGCAAGCGAACCAATCAGCTTTCCTTGGACCCGCAACGGGACAATGATGCGGCTGTGCAAATTGGCATCAAACAAGGGTTTGCTGTCTGATCCCTCAAAATGAAACAGCGGATCAGTCCATGCATCATTGGTCAGAATATAGGGTTTGTCCCCGCGCAGCACATCACGGATCGGGCTTTCTGCTGTTGGCTTTGCCGGGTTCTGCGCATCACCCCACGCCGTGTGCATGCGCGCCTCATAGCACATTTGCGTTCCCGACGGATGCAACAGCACAATGTCGAGGTGATCATGCGCAATCAACGCCCGCAACCCGTTGGCAAAGTTTTCTAAGACCAGCTTATAATCTGTCTGCCCCGCAATCGCCTGGGCAATCGACAGGTAGCATTCTAAAGCCTCCCCAGCATTTGGCATCAAAGCAGAAACTCCCTCCTCGGGCGCTTTCAATTGAACATATTCTACCTTGTGTATCAAATTAGCTTCTTTTCCATTACGGGGCCAGCCTGCCCAGAAACCACCAACTGACAAAGAAGCTGGCCAACACGGTGTCGCCTTTGGATGATTGGATCGTCATCACCCTCATTTCTGGTCGACACCCCAAAGGGGCATGGAATCATGGCTAAAGAAGCTCGGGTCGTTTGAGAACTGCCAAGCGCGCAAGAATTCTGCGGGAACCCGCAAACACATGTCCAGCCCCAACGCCGTCGCAATCCTGTGGAACGCGCACGAAACTCAATCAGCTATATATTTCGAGCAGTTTTGGCGACCCCGGCAGGATTCGAACCTGCAACCTGCCCCTTAGGAGGGAACCGTTCATAGCGTTATTCCTTCTTTGATTTCTGCTGCTTGGGTGTTTGTACAGGGTCTTCCTGTACGTGGTTTGTACGAAAACGGGCTCTAACATCGGCCTCATCCGTCTCTGCATGGGCATAAATGCGCATCGGTAGATTGGGGTCTGACCAGCGTCCGGCCTTGGCTGCTGTCACTGGATCGACCCCCTGCCGCACAACCAGCTCAGTGAAGAACCCGTGCCGCCCAGCAGGGTGCGCTGATAGGTATTGGATGCCCGCCCGCTTACAGATCGTCTTCCAACGCGTGTTGTAGCCGGTCGAGCTGCCATAGCCGAACACGCGCGGTTTCATGAACTTGCCGGTCTTGCGGTTCTTTGGTCTCTTCGGTGGCAATGCGAGCAGCTCGTCCATCATCTGAGGCGAAACGATGATCCAGCTCTCCGGATGCCCCTTCTGGGCCTTCACCCTGACCTTGTTCTCGGCGGACCTCAGATCGTCGGGCTCCAATGAAACGGCCTGATCAATCCGAGCCGCCGTCTCGAACATAAACCGCACCAATGCCGCGTTGTACGGATCAGCAGCGCTGCAAAACGCCTCTATCCACTCCTTGTCCGCTGGTGTTCGCTCAACCCGGCTCTGCTTGTTGCGTAGTTTGTCCTGCGAAATTCGTTCAAATTTACTATAGGGTTTTACGCGGATCAGAGGCGTCCCCAATAACTGGTGTGCATTATTGATGACAGCGCTTGCTGGAACAATAATTTCCCTCCACCAAGTATCGGTCGATGCCATCGGTTTCCATTCTGGCCCAAACCCCTTCAACAAAGTGCCTGTGATGGCCGTCAGCGGCATGGCCCCAATCTCTTCAACAAGTGGAATGAGTCGCTCAGCGTCTTCTTTGGAGGCGTTGTAGAGCAGGATAGCATCTGAAAATGTTTTGCTGATCTCATCGCCGACAACATGTCGACGTATCTGCATTTCAGTTTCAATCGCTACCCAGTCCCGTGCGCCCTCTTCTGTAGGTGCCTTAGTGCTTCGCCGGTATGGGCCTGCGATCCGCCTTCCGTTGTACTCGACCCAGCCCTTAACCCAGTAGAAGCGACCCCTCTTGTAGATTTGGAGCGGCATGACTGACCTCCTTCAAAAATCGTGTCGATTTGCGCGGGTGTGATCAGCATGGTCCGCCCAAGCCGATAAAATGCGCCTGTATCATTCGCTCGTTCGCGAAGCGTCCGCTCGGAAATCTCGATGCCTAAGCCCGCCATGACTTCAACCCATTGAGCGGGCGTCTTTCCAAGCCCGAGGATTTGCGAGCTGTCAGCGTGTTCTACATTTTGCATCACCTTCATCCCTTCCTGCCACTGCTTGCGCATTTGGGCTCGGCCTTAACGGTGAAGAGGGCAACATACCTTTCCCACGCTCCGCTCGGAATCTTGGGGTTACGTTTTCCCGGTGCCGTGTAGATGTGGTCCAACATGTCTTCGCGGATCAGATAACGAACGTTGGTCACCGGAATGCCAACTCGCTCTGCTAGCTCTTTGGGTGTTTCGAGAAGTTTGGTCATAAATCGCCTCTCAATCGGTTGCTCACAATTCGAGGCGAGAGATTTAGTTTTGCGTTCAGAAAGAAACAAAACTACGCTGATCTTGCATGAATCAGGCGTATCGCCATCGTTCGTAACACATATTGTTAGATATGATCACGAATGAGGTCAATACGATTACAAACGAAAGTTCAAAATGTCTATTCAAGGAATGGGGGAACGCCTTGCGGCGGTGAGAAACGTGTCAAAGCTCTCCCAAGAGGATATGTGCCGCCGCTTGGGTATTAGTCGAAGTGCGTTCCAGAACTACGAACGTGGCCAGCGAGTCCTTCCCGCCGAACTCCTGCTCAAAGTTTATGAAGAGTTCGACGTTGATCCGTTGTGGATGCTGGAAGGCGACACCGAGACCGGCAAAAGCAGACGGCACGATGAATTCACACAAGCCTATCGCAAGATCGGGTTGGCTGTAGAAAACCGTATCATCGAACGCGGCTTGATAGTGACTCCGGAAAAGAAATGGGACGCAATCGATTTCCTGTTCGCTGAATTCCTCAATTTGGATGTCTTTAGCAGCACAGAAAGCGCTCCTAACACGCAACGAATTGATAGTATTCTAGGCTTGGTAGCGTAATGTCGGACACTGGTTTTCCAACAAATGTTCACGTCCTTAGGCCCCGCAAAGTATCGCTATCTGAGAAGCTCGACCATTTCCTCGACGAGCATGGGCTTGAACTCAAAGAGACGACAAAGAGGCCTGATCCCTCCCGCCCAAAGAGCATCAACGGAAATGCGTTGGTCTGCGCTGCCTGTGGTGAAGCTGAGTATTTGACTCGTGAGTATTGCCGTTGCGGTCATTACCTACGTGGGCAGTTGGAAGACGAATACTCCGCTTGGGAAAACCAAGTACATAGCGAGCACAGCGAACTTGCCGATGCGATAGCGCTGAAAATAAAGCCGCTGCGCTATCTCTTTGCCGTAGGCTTGCCGTTTCTTGTCGGGCCAATGCTTTACCTGAATTTCTGGGTGGATAATTTCACCCTTTATCCGTTGCTGTGGATGGCACCGGGCATCTTGATTGGTGGCATCGTGGCGCTGACCGAAAGGTTTTTGATGCGCCCGCTGGAAGCGAGCGCTCATTTCTTAAACACCTATTCGATTGAGACCTTTATCGACCAAAGATTTTTTCAACTAAGAGTGATTGACAAGTAAATGACAACCAAAGTGCTGATCGGCGAACTTGATGCCCGCTGGAGCTCGTCTGGTGGCAGCAAGACTGCATACTACAAGGTACGCTTACCTAGGAAAGTGCAGCTATTAAGCTCACACCACACAACTTCCGTAGATCACCCGAAAGTCATTGATAGCTCTCAAAAGTCGAGCTCAACCCAATGAGATTTGTTGATCGACTTTCAAAGCTAGTTCGCCGTGGCAAAGTAAGTGAGGAAGTGCCAGATAAGCAGCTGACGCCAATTGAAGTGCGGTTGATAACGAACAACCTAACGGAAGATTTGGTTACCTTTGCAGGGACATCTCGACTACATGTCACCGACCCGAAAGGTGATACTCCACTGCACATTGCAGCGCGAATTGGTAACTTAGCGATTTGTGACCTTTTCATCAGCGCTGGGGCCGACGCCGCTGCGCAAAATAATGACCGTCAAACGCCCGCGGATCTGGCCTTGTCAGAAGGCCATCTGATCGCCGCTCAGCTACTGACTTCCCTAGTGGAAAACTCGCTAGTCGATACATCGCAAACTATGCCGATTCTAACGAAAGACGCCCAAGATGAAACGCCCGTACCCGTTTTCCGTACGTTAGAAACTTCGCTTGTTAATTCGAGAACTGTTGGGCAAGCGCCAGTTGAGCAGTTCGTCGACCTCGATGACATGCTTAATTTTCATCCTGAGGTAGACCCAGAAGAGTTTTTCGACAACTCGAGTCGGGAAACTGTATCTGGAACATTTGTTGCGCTTGTAAAAGTTCCTTGGACGGAACCGAATGATGCCAATGCGGATTGGGAAATTGATCTATCTCCGGGGCAAGTCGTTGGAGAAGGCATTGACTCTCAGGCAAGTCTAGAGCCCACGAAAGATGGCGATAACGACTTTCTAAAGGTGCGAAAGCGTGGGCGCAGATCGATCAAGCGGGCGACCTTGCAATCAGGTACGCGCATTTCAATTGAAACAGAGGCGTGCGTAGCTTGGACCTCAGCAGTTGTAGAACGAGGAAGCTTTAATTCTGAAGATATTTTCAATCTAGTCTCTCTTGCAGAAGGAAACGGCGATTTTAATGACATGTGCTCCAACCTTCAACGAACTCTTGAGGCCGCAGGGCTTGACGTTGTGGATGACATTCACATGCAGTTTGAATCGGGTTGGGATACAAAATCTAACGTTTCAGTCGAAGAACTGGCTGAAGCAGTTTCAGCGGTGCTCACACGTGCAACTCGGCCCCCTGGAATACAGCGGTTCAACATAGATAAAGCACTGGAAATGCGTCTCTTGGAACCAATGGTCCGAGCCAAGCAAGAAATGCAACTGGCTATACTCGCCTGCGAACCTGCGACAGAAATCATAATTAGTCGGATTGATGGCGTTCTCCTTGGCGACCCCGATCCCAGCAGCATTACTATGCGAAGCGTTATGCCCACACGTTCAGAGCACCCAGAAACCAAAGAATTCTTTGAGGCCGCGGAAACGCTGAAGGCTTGGGGAATAAACGGGCGCGTAATGGATGGTAAACGCCGAAGGGAAGCACTTAAAGCACTTGAAGCACTTGATCTCAAACTAAGCTTCCACAAGCACTTGCTCGAATCTTTGGCTGAGCTCCCCGCAACTTCAACTGCTGCCTTCCATTTAGATACTCTGATTTCAACTTTCGAATCTGCTGTTGAACGGTTGATATTGGAACACTTGCCTCACGCACGCCGCTTTGCAGCTCGAAACGTTGAGGAGGGTGAAGACCCCGAAGAGGTATTTCAAGTTGCGTTTATTGGGCTGCAAAGATCCACCCGCCGTTTTGATCCAGAACGCGGGCACCGTTTCGTCATCTATTCAACATTTTGGATGAAGCAAGCATTGGCACGATGGCGTGCAGATGAGGGCTCATTGATACGTATTCCAGTGCATCGCTATCAAAAACTTACTGAATTGGACAATGCTTGTGAAACGCTGAATTTGAAACTTCGCCGAGATCCAACTGCCGTTGAAATTGCTGAGGCACTTGGGTGGAATGTTCAACATGTAAATGCCTTCTTGCAAATTCCCAGACAATCCAACGATATGAGCTCTTTCGACGAATGGCCAGGAGCGATTTTAGAACCGGAGCAGGAGGAATTGGTCGATCAGGCCGCAACCCTCAAACTCGCGTCAGAGGCGTTGGCGCAAATTGAAGAGCGTCAGGCAGAGATCATACGAATGCGTTTCGGAATTGGGGGCGATGAAGAGATGACATTAGAAGAAATCGGCCAGATCTACGGTGTGACACGCGAGCGCATCCGGCAAATCGAAGGCAAAGGGCTCAGAAAGCTCTCGCGTCCAGATAGCAAGCGCCGCACACAAAAGCAGGTAGGTAACTAGGGGATGGGTGTAAGAAATGCTCCTCCGCACGCTGGCTCTATGCTCGAGTCTCTTCGTGGGCTTGGTTACGCGTTGCCAACTGCACTAGCGGACTTAGTCGACAACTCTGTGTCGGCTGATGCCAAAGTGGTTCGAATTCATTTGGAGTGGGGAGGACCTGAAAGCTGGGTCAGAATAATCGACGATGGTCTCGGAATGGACGACGCTACGCTTGAAGAGGGGATGCGCCTTGGTGCACGCGACCCGCGCAAGGATCGATCCGCCGGCGATCTTGGTCGTTTTGGTTTGGGACTTAAGACGGCAAGTTTCTCTCAAGCCAGAAGACTGACAGTGGCTAGCCGTCGAAAAGGGGGGCAAATTGTATGCCTGCGTTGGGATCTTGACCTAATTGAAGGCGAAACAGGAGCAGACTGGCCACTTTTTGAGGGACCAGCACCCGGCTCAGAGCACCTGCTAGAGCCCCTGCAGGAGATGGAGCAAGGTACAGTCGTCCTTTGGGAAACACTTGATCGCATCGTGACAGATGGCTTTGTCGCCGCTGATTTGCTTGAGTTAGCTGATCGTGTTGAAGCTCACCTTGGAATGACCTTCCATCGGCTAATCGACGCTTCACATGATTCTTTCCAGCTTCTACTGAATGGACAAGTCATCAAGCCTTGGGACCCATTCCTTTTGGGGAACCCAAGCAAGGCACTTGAGAGCCCTGAATATCGCATTCTACATACAACTGGTGTAACGGTTCAGTGTCACGTCCTTCCTCACCGCGACATGCTCAAGCCAACCGAACAAGAAGTGGCCGGAGGACCCAGTGGATGGACCCAACAAGAAGGATTTTATGTCTATCGCAATCGAAGGCTACTTCTGGCCGGTGGTTGGTTGGGCCTCGGAGATGGTGGGAAGCCTTGGCCTCGTGATGAGGCGCATCGTTTAGCCCGTATTCGACTAGATATTCCAAATAATTCTGACATGGAATGGAAGATAAATGTCCTGAAATCGACTGCCAATCCCCCAGTTCGATTGCGCCCCCAACTTCATCGGCTTGCATCAGAGACCAGAACCACAGCAAGGCGTGTTTTTGCCCATAGAGGACACATAATGCCAGCTTCAGGAGTTAACTCGAACGGGTTAACTGAGGCTTGGCAAGTGCGTCGCTCGGCGCAAGGCACCTCCTATCGCATTTCACGTGACCATGACCTGCTCGCGTCAATCTTGGACCGAGCTGGCCCTTTGAAAGGCGACATTCGCGCGCTCCTGCGACTGATCGAGGAAACTGTTCCGGTTCAACGAATTTGGTTGGACACCGCAGAGGACAAGGAAACACCACGAACTGGTTTCGCTGGTGCCCCCGAAGCAGAAATCCATGAGACCTTAAATTCCTTATTTGAAGCGCTCGTTCGCCATCGAGGCCTCAGCCCAGCTGAAGCCCGCGAAAGGCTTAGCCGTACTTCTCCGTTCGACCGATATCCTGACTTGATTACTGCACTTGAACTGAAAGATTCCGCATGACCCATTCGAACCAAAAGGCATTTGATTCAATACTCTCAATGGCACAGAACATGATCCGCCTTGCGGCGGAAAGAGCTCAGACTGCAGTCACGCCAGAGATGATCGAAAAGGAGCTCGCAAAACTGGCAGTCCTTATGCCAGAAGATTTGGCACTTATTGATAAGAATGCGCTCGTTGACGAGTTGATCCGCCGTTCAAGCAGAACTGTAGGCGACAATGCCACATTGTCTAGTGGCGAGGATCATATCGACTGGCTGGACTCTGACAGGAAAAAGGATTGGAGATACTGGCGACGGTACTCCGAATACATGGAGGCAAAGCTACCTTGGACTGCTCTCGATGCATTGGACGTCGCCACCGACGAGGTGCTGGGCAACCTTGAAGATCCAACACGTGAAGGAGCTTGGGATCGACGTGGTCTCGTTGTGGGCCACGTTCAGTCCGGAAAGACAGGGAACTACACTGGGCTGATCTGCAAAGCAGCGGACTCAGGTTACAAAATCATCATTGTTCTTGCAGGCCTCCACAACAATCTCCGCTCGCAAACTCAAATTAGATTGGATGAGGGGTTTCTGGGGTTCGCAACCATTTCAGATGAAGACGACCTTCCGCCAGTGGGGGTTGGGATGATCGATGGTGATAAATCCATCGCTCCTAATGCCGCCACAAACCGTAGCAACAATGGCGATTTTAATACTGCGATGGCTGCAAGGATGAACGTTAGTCCTGAAGAGCGGCCATGGTTATTCGTTGTGAAAAAGAACAAGACTGTGCTTGAGCGCTTGCTGCACTGGATCCGTAACCGGGTCGCGAACCACGTCGATCCGGTGACAGGGCAAAGGCTTGTAACCAATCTTCCAATGCTAATTATTGATGACGAATCTGATCATGGGTCCGTCGACACCGGCGAGAATATTGTTGATGATTTCGGCAAACCAGACCTTGAACATGAACCCAAAACGATCAACAGACTAATCCGCTCCATCCTCCACCACTTCACTCGCAAAGCCTATGTCGGGTATACGGCAACACCTTTCGCCAACATTTTCATTCATGAGCGAGGAGCGACACAAGAACATGGTCCTGATCTCTTCCCCGCTAGTTTCATAACGAGCTTGGCAGCGCCTTCGAACTATGTTGGGCCAGGCCGGGTTTTTGGATCTGCTTCAAGCACTCCTAGTGATTTGCCACTAATCCACCCATTGGCAACGGAAGATTTTGAATCTTGGATTCCGCAACGCCACAAAAATGGATGGCGTCCTCGCTGGCATGGAGAAGATCGAGTGCCGGACACGCTTGCCGAGGCGATCCGTTCTTTTGTTTACGCGTGTGCGGTAAGAAAGCTTCGTGGCCAAGGTAGCAAACACTCGTCAATGTTGATCCATGTCACCCGTTTCACTTCAGTTCAAAACGAGGTCGTAAACCAAGTTGCAGAATACATCCGCAACCTGAAGGGCCGCTATACAAGGGGAATTGACCTCACCGAGATAGAAGCCTTCATGCGGACCGAATATGAGACAGTGTTTCTGCCTGGGATGCAGGAAATCAGAGACGCTCTCGTGGAGGGGGAAACGCTTGACGACTTCGATTGGAGCGAACTGCGATCCGTCTTACCTGACGTCCTGTCGGATATTCGGGTACGTGAGATTAACGGTACAGCGAAAGACGCTCTAGACTACGAAGAAAACGAGGCTACCGGTCTGAAGGTAATTGCGATCGGTGGGGATAAACTTGCCCGCGGGCTGACATTGGAAGGGCTCTGTACGAGCTATTTCCTGCGAACCACTAAAATGTATGACACTCTAATGCAGATGGGTCGTTGGTTCGGATATCGAGACGGATATCTTGACGTATGCAGGCTCTATACTTCTGAGGAAATGGTCGAATGGTTCGGCCATATCGCAGACGCTGCAGAAGAGCTTCGACAAGAATTCGATAATATGGTGGCAGCAGGAGCAACCCCCAAACAGTTCGGCTTGCGTGTAAAGTCCCATTCAGTACTGACGGTTACGTCACGAGCGAAAATGCGCAACGCGCGGCCAATGGAGCTGACATACTCAGGGGATCTTTTGCAGACGATTGTATTCCCAAACCGCAAAGAAGAAATTTCTGCCAATTTCCAAGCTACTGATCGATTTATCAACTCCCTAGGTCCTTCATTAGACCTGAACGACGAGCAGCGCTTTGTGCCTGAAAACCAAAGTTGGAGTGGCCATCTATGGAGGGATATAACTGCGCTAAATATCATTACATTTCTACGCGAATACCGCACACATCCTGCTAGTTTTCGGATTATGAGTCCATTGATTGCTGACTTTATCGAAGCGATGAATAAGGACAGTGAACTTACGAACTGGACGGTTGCGCTGATTGGGAAAGATCAACCTGGCCGCCCCGAAAGTGTTGGTGGAAAATCGGTTAAGATGTTGGACCGCAAGCGCACAGTCGAACATTCAGATCGGTATTCTATCAAAGCGTTGATTTCGCCGCGGGACGAGGCAATCGACTTGACGGAGGCCGAATGGAGAGCGTCGCTTACGCTCAGTGAGAAAACTTGGCGAAATGATCCTGACCGGAACGAAGGTGCAAAGCCTCCAACTAGTCCGCGGGGGCCTCAAATTCGAAGCATTCTAGGAGGTGAGTATCCATTTACAGAAGTTCCACATCGCCGTGATCGCGGCCTATTGATGCTGTACCTACTTGATCCTCAAAGTGCTTCTGTTGAAGAAATAATAGGGGCGGACCCTGTAGTTGCATGGGCAATCAGCTTCCCTGGAAGTACTTCAACACGCAAAGTTTCCAACTCTCGGTACATTGCCAACAGCGTACATTGGGGAGGCGTAAATGACTGGGTGGACTGAAGAGGGGCTTGCCAGTGCTTGGCGGGCGCTTGCGCAACCAGTATCTGGAGAAGATTGGCGATTTGTCCATCTCACCAAGATGGACGAAGTCTCCGTAGAGGCAGGGTGCCATTTTCCTGCAGGCCGTGAGGCTTTGATAGTATCATTTCCAAATTCTTGGCTCGTAAAGCCATCTAATCTTCCTGAGGGGAAAGGTTTTGATGTCACTCGAATTGATGGGCAAGCTGCCTTCGCTGGCCGAATAGCGATTTCTCTAGTCCGCCGGACTGAAGGGTCCCCTGAGATATTTGCTATCATGGCAGTCGACGTACTACGCATTCTTGAAAGTGCTGCCATTGCGACAAATCGTGACCTACTGAGAGCATTCCTAGCACGGGTTAAAGAATGGCAAACGTTCATGGCGCGGACCCAACGGCCTCTATCGTCCGATGCTCAATTAGGTCTGTTCGGCGAATTATGGATACTGCGATGTCTGACCGAGACCTCCCTTGGGGCAGCTGCACTGGATTGCTGGCAAGGCCCGCTCAGAGCCGCCCAAGATTTTCACGTGTTGGGAGGTGCAATCGAGGTCAAGAGCACTATTCGGACTGGAGCCTTCTTGGCGCGCATCAATAGCATTGAACAACTAGATGGTGATCGTTCACCATTATTTTTGGCTGCCCTTCGCTTTGAAGAGAATCCAGAAGGGCTATCGCTCGTAGGTTTGGTGGACATTTTACGGGGCTACTTTAGGGGAGCGGGGGTCCATCGGGGCTTTGAAGCCCTGCTAATGGTGATGGGTTACCTTGATGAACACGCACCGCATTATGAGCGATTACTTGTCTTAAAGGACGCGAAAGCGTTTCTTGCTGATGCTGACAACATGCCCCGGCTTACCCGCGCAGCAGTCCCCGCAGCTGTGCGCTCAGCGGCCTACATACTTGACATTGATGCTCTTGAAGTGCCTTCGATCGGCATTCCTAGCATCCTTCAGAAGTTTGGATATAATTAACATGAGTCTCGAAGATTTTCACCGTAATTTTCGTTCTGACTTACAGACCGTCATTGCCGAACGAGTAGATGCAGGAGAAGGGCCTTTTCCTTCGGAAGAGCTGGTTTTCGCTGAGCTGGTAATGGAACACATTGCAGAAGCTGGTATTTGCGAAACTGCTACGATTTGCCATTGGAGCGGCAAGATCGGTAACGCTAAGCTCCGGATCACCGGATACGTGTTAAGCTCCGACGGAACCGCGCTCGATCTTTTTGTCACGCATTATTTTGGCACCGAAGAACCAAGCAGACTAATCGACTCAATTGCGACCGCTACAGCCAGTGAGGGAATTAGGTTCCTATTCCGTGCGGCGGATGGCAAACTAGAGGCCAAAATCGATCCTACTCACCCAGTTCGTAATCTAGTGGCGACTATTCGATCTCATTGGGACGATCTCGACCGTCTACGGGTTTTTGTGATCACTGACGGGATCACAAAAACCAAGCGATTTTCAAACAAAGAAGTCCATAACAAGAATGTGGCAATTGAAGCCATGGATATGGAGCGCCTATTTCGACACACTGAGGGGAAGCCAAGCGAAGAATTATCACTCAGCCTAATCCAATCCTTTGGTAGTCCTTTGCCATGTGTCCATGTGCCAGACCCAGATGCTGACTACGAATACGCCCTTACTGCAATTCCAGGGCAGATTATCCGCGACCTTTACTTGCGTTTCGGCTCTCGTTTGCTGGAAGCAAATGTTCGTACCTTTCTGGGCGCACGTCGGGCGGTAAACAAAGGGATCGCAGAAACGCTTCGTAAGGAACCGGAGCACTTTCTAGCATTTAACAATGGTCTTGTACTGGTTTGTGACGAAGCTGCCTTCGAGCGAGCAGACGATGGCAACCTTGGATTGTCATTTCTCAAAGGGCTTCAAATCGTCAATGGTGGGCAGACCACGTCCTCGATCTATTTTGCATCTCGTGATGATCGCACAATCGATCTAAGCCACGTGATGATACCCGCGAAAATCATCATCTTGAAGGGATCGGATGACGAAGCACGTGAACGTTTGATCAGCAATGTATCTCGTTATGCAAATAGCCAAAACGCGGTTCGTATGTCGGATCTTTCTGCAAACCGGCCGATCCATGTGCAATTTGAAAAATTGGCAAACGATACTTGGTGCCCCGATGGTGCTACACGCTGGTTTTATGAACGTGCTGCAGGGGCTTACAATGTGATGCTATTGCGGGAAGGCAGGACACCCGCTCAACGCCGCAAATTAAAGGACATGACTCCTCCCAAACGCAAGTTAACAAAAAACGACCTCGCAAAGTACCATGAAGCATGGCGAGGCAAACCCAACCAAGTGGCTATGGCAGGCGAAAAGAACTTCGCTGCCTTTATGGCCGCATTGGACGACGATCCGTCTATCGTTCCAAATCCTCTCGATTCACGCTGGTTCCGCTCCATGATCGCCAAGGTGATCTTGTTCAAAGCAATTGAAAGCATGATCAAAACGAAGGAGGCAAAAGAGATTTTCCGTCAAGGCTGGGTTAACATCGCAACCTATGTCGTATCTATTACCTCAGACCGCCTCGGGGATCGGCTGGATCTCGAACAGATTTGGATGAGGCAGGGAATTTCTGCGGGGTTACGGGACCTATTGTGGGATTGGGCGGTTGTCGTGAATAGCGAATTCAATCGGATTGCTCCGGGACAGCAGTTTTCCGAGGTAGCTAAGCGAGCCGACACATGGGCAAAGGTAAAGGAAGCAAGTTACGATTTACCTTCATCATCCATACCAGAAATTGGGTAACGTCAATTTTTTCTAGGGCTTAAAGCAATGACAGAAATCAGGAAAATGGATGGCAAACTGCAGAGTAGCCCGCGAAATCCGAGTTGGAGACGAGACGAGCTGATCCTTGCACTCGATCACTACCTTCATCATCGAGGCCAAGATCCACGGCCCGGTACAGATGAGATTATACTCCTTACTGGCCAGATCGCAAAAGTTAGCCAAGCTCTCGGCTTGGTCGCGTCTGGGGCCACATTGCGAAACCCAGATGCTGTGGCCATGAAGCTTCGTAACTTCAGTTCTCATGACCCCAATTATACCGAAAATGGCCGAACAAGCCTTACCCGCGGCAACAAGCTTGAAGCTATCCTATGGGAAGAGTTCGCTGGGAACCCGCTTGAACTGAGGCGTGTAGCATCTGGCATTGTGGCGTTTGTTGATCTGCCCGATGCAAATTCAGCCATTGGCGAAGAAGAGGAATTCGAAGCACCAGAGGGTCGTCTCCTCACACGGGTTCACCTGTATCGCGAGCGGAATCCGGCGTTAGTAAAACGTAAGAAAACGTCAATCTTTCAGAAATTTGGCTGTCTCAGCTGTGAAGTCTGCGGATTCGATTTTCTTAATGCTTACGGGGAGCGTGGTCGAAATTTCATCGAGTGCCATCACACCGTACCGGTGTCTACTCTTGGGGAGAACGGGCAAACCAGTTTGAACGATCTGGCCTTGGTCTGCGCCAACTGCCACAGAATGATTCATGCTAGTCGCCCCTGGTGGTCGATCGAAGAGGCGAAAGAAGCACTCAAATGCTCGCAGTCCAAGGGCGACTAATACTTTTGAACACGAGGCTCGCAATCTGTCGTGCAAGAAACGGTGGGACCGCGTTTCCGACTTGGACGTACTGCTGTGTTCGGTTGCCAAGGAACAAGTAATCGTCCGGAAAGGTTTGCAGTCTTGCAGCTTCACGCACAGTAAGGCTCCGGCATTGTCTCGGATCAGGATGGATGAAGTAATGACCATCTTTTGAAATGTGGCTTGTTACAGTCGTCGAAGCACCTTGGGCTAATTGGACGCGGAAGCGGTCGCTGAAAACCCCACTATGCCAGTTTTTGTGATTTGGGCTTAGTTCTAGCGGAAAATCTGCTGCTTTTGGGCTGTAGCCATGTACGTTTCCAAATACTGCAGCAAACATATAGCGCGCAAGATCTGACGCCATGTGCCCACGCGTCTCATGTTGTGAAATAGCAAGAAGCTCCGAACACTCGAGCCAGCTGATTAAATCGTCGTTTGAGCCTCCGTAGCCTTTGGGCAATGCAGTTGCGGACCGAGCAGAAGGTAAGAGTTTTTCTAAAGACTTTGTCAGCGTCGCGCACGCACGTTTGAATTCTTTATCAGTATCCGAAGTATGGATGTCGTTTAAGAGACTTGCCGCATCCAAAACCACTTCGCGCCAAGCTTCCGAGGTGTCGGTTCCTTTGCTTAGGCCACTGCGAAGTGCCGGAAGACTACCAATGACATCATCGACAGTTCTTCGCGCTTCAGGAACAGAGATTTTCGCTTGTTCTATCCCGGCAACGAGGTCACTTCGGATACCTACGATGATCACCCGATGTCGTCGCTGAGGAACACCAAAGTCCTCCGACCGCACGATAAAGTCCTTTGGCTTTAAGGCTTTTACGAGGGTGGCCTGCCCGTCCTCCACCCGAATTGCCCTCAATTCATAGAGAGTTTTCAGACCCGTCCCCAGGGAGGATAGATCTTCCATCAGCATTTCAAAAACTAGACGACTTTTGACCGTTGACGAAAGCATTCCTTTGACATTTTCCATCACGAAAGCCGCAGGGCGTAGCTTATCAAGAACACGTATGTACTCTCGAAATAGATAGTGTCGTTCATCGTCCTCAGCCACGTATCCCTTTGTCCCCTTTGACCTAGCACGGCCAACCAGAGAGTAGGCTTGGCATGGTGGGCCACCAATCAAGATAGTATCGTCATGATCGCCGCGCAGACGGTCAATGGCGTCATCGATTGCATTGGCGGCAGCGTCAGTGCCCAACTCAAGGCAACGCGCTTCCTCGGTCGCAATTTGCCATGCTACTTCATCTAACGCGGACCAATCCGGTTCAGGTATCAGTCCAGCGTGATAGTCGATGTATTGTTGAGGTAAGAATTCGTGACTTTTGCGGAATTCTCTTAGAAATGCACGGAGAGTTAAGGTTCTGTGAGCGGATACCTCTTTCTCAATTGATATGCCGATTTTGTACGGCGCGTGCCCTTCCTCCAAGAGCGAGGCAAAGCCCTCGCCTAGCCCTCCGGGACCGGCAAATAGATCAACGACGCCAAACGTGCTCGACAACTGAGGTTCCTTAGAATGTTCCTATCGAATTGGTATACGTGGTTTCATGTCGGATACCAGGTCGTACAAGGAAGAATTTCGTGTGCAGAGCTGCTGGCACCAAGCCAAAGAAGAATTTGCCCTAAAATTCCGTTCAAGATTTGCCCAACAGTGGAATGTTAAATCCACACATAGCCATCGAGGGCGCAATGTGTGTCGACTAAACGCTTAAAAGCTAGCAAACGATCTGCTAGCGCGTCCGATGGGTGTATCATAGGTTGACACATGTGTCTTGAGGTGATACATACCCATATGATCCAAAGCACCAAGGGCAAACTCGCTACTAATGCTGTGAAAGGCAAATATGGCAAAGGCTTCCCCGGTGACTTGGTGAAGCGCACGCGGGCGATGCTCTCGGCGCTGGATGCTGCGGTTGTTGTGGAGGATTTGCGGTTTCCACCCGGCAACCACTTGGAAGAACTGAAAGGGGACCGGGCAGGGCAACATTCCGTGCGGATCAACGGGCAATGGCGCGTCTGCTTTGTCTGGACGCCGAACGGCCCCGCCGATGTCGAGATTGTCGATTACCATTGAAAGGATACGCTGATGAGCCTGCTTGAAGAACCAATGCACCCCGGTGAAGTCCTGAAGGAACTTTACCTAGATCCCCTAGACATGGGGGCAATCGCGTTTGCGCGGCGGCTCGGTGTGCCCCGGACGCGGATCGAGCGGTTGATCAAGGGCACGACTGGGATCACGCCAGATACGGCTCTGCGCCTCGCCCGCGTGTTCAATACGACCCCGGCCTACTGGGTGAACTTGCAGACGAATTTCGACATGACAGTCGCGATTAAAGAAATCGACGTATCTAGTATTGAGCCGCTCATCGCGGCCTAATACGTCAGCGCTCAGTAAATTCGGGCCTCCGACCTCCAACTCTGCGGCATTCTGCCAGATCTTGCGGCGACAACATCCATCTGCTAGATCTAAAAATATTTATTTATCAAGAGCTTAACAATGATACCACAGAGCGTTTTAAATGAACTCGTCCCTTATGAGTTTCCAGATTCTGATATTTCAAAGGAATTACTTGCCAGCTTTGATGGGGCACCAGAGCTGCAGCAAAGGTTAACACTTTGGGCAGAAGCAACGAAGAACGAACTTAGACTGGCTCTTCGAGACGACCCAAAGCTAGATCAACGGCTTAGCAGCTGTTCCGGAGTAGCCGTAGGAATATTCGAATTAGACGGTCCACCACGTGGAGATTTCAATGGATTTCCATTTGTTGGAGGCTACCAATTTGGAATAGGCATTTTGCAAGGCAAGTCAGAGGACGAAATGGACATTGAGGGCCGCAACGAATTGAGTTTCGGCAGTACACGTTACTCACTACCAATTTTCGATCTTCAAGTTGAGTATCAACCACATAAAAACGGCCTACAAGGGTTTCCAGCGGTTCACTACCAAGAGGCAGGAAACGCATGCGCTTTGACGGCGGGCCACGTAGTTGGGAATACACGAAAAGGAAAAACTGTTCCACTCATTTGCTCCGATTGCGGAGCCAGCGCATTATTGCAAAGGCGAACTTTTCCTGCGTTAGACGCTGTGGAAATTACGTTTCCCTGTGGTGGACCTTACTATTTTCACGGGGGAGGGGCCCATCAAGACGCGCTGTCTTTGCGACGAGCGCGAAAAGGTGAAACTGTCGAGTTGCATTTTGGTGATACTGGGCTTCGTAGGGGGACGGTTATGAATGATGTATCGTCGTATTCTGAGATTATTTCAGGAGCAGCAGCTGTCCTCTTGTACATTGACAGCCATGGGGCGAGAGGCGACAGTGGCTCTCTGGTTTCAAGCATTTTCAAAGATTCCGAGAATAGGGACGCCTTGTCCATGTACCTAGGAGAAGTCGGCGTGAAGACCGCTGATGGGTTTTTTAAGCAGTGTGGATATGCCATTGACCTGCGACAAGTAACTGACGTTATGGGTCTTAGCGGGCCCTTTTATGGGGAGTTCCAATGACTGAATTTCAAGTGCTGATCGTAAACGGCTCTACTGATCAAGAAGTTGACGGAGAAACCGGGTTTTACGTTGATCCCCACTCAAAATCGTCAGAGCGCGTAATTGCAGGAATAGAAGCTCTGAGCGGGGTTTGGGATGAAGTCGTAGAAAAATTGACACACATTGCAGATCGAACGAAAAGTGCTTCTGAAAATTCTGATTTCGAAATGAAGTCGGTTGAATTCAATATTGGTATTGAGGCCGGTCTGTCGATTGGACTGGTCACCAAAGGTGAGGCGTCAGTCTCTGTTGTGTTCGAAAAGAAATAGTTTGAAAGCAAGGCACTACTAGCTTTTAGAATCAATGCGTCATCCCTCGGTCCATCTCGACCTCCCGTTCTTCTAGCTCTGTCTCAACCTCTCTTCGGCGGCTTTCACTAATTTCAAGCTGGTCTCGAGTTGCGTGCGCAGCCTCCCGTAGTTCGATCCCTCGTTCAGCAAGCCGTGCAACGCAGCCACGGACGCCACTTGCGATTGAATGAGCACCGACACGCAGGCGGCCAATCCATCCATCTGGTTCTGCATCCTCGTCGTCGAGCGCTCGTCTAACCCGCTCAATTCCTTTGCTGAGACCTCGCAGGCCGTCACCAACCGTTCGACGCAGGCGAGCAAGTCGCGTTCCAAGGCTGTCAGGGGTGTCATCATCTAATCCTCCTCGATCTTGATGCAGGTCACTGATCTGCCGCCCAGCGTGCAGGTCCTCAGGCGCGTCTTGGTCGGGTCCAGCACCAGCCAGGTCCCGTCCTCCCTGTCGATCCGCGTCAGGCCCAAGTCCGTCATCTCCGAGCTGGCCAGCATCAGCGTCCAGAGCAAGCTCGCGGCCATCATCGAGACGATCCCCGCCAAGAATGTCCCCGTGATCAGCCAGGGCGAGATCGTCAGCCAGCTCTTGTACTGTCGCAGAAAGGTGCGGGTATTGCTCTCGATTGTACGATGCGCGATGGTCGCAATGCTGTTCAAATCGGTCCTGAAGCTCTCCAGCTGGGATGCCATCGAGGCGGCGTAGCCCTGCCGGATCGTGTCCAATTCCGCGTTCAACTTCTCGCTCAGCCGTGTCGGCTTGCCAGTCTTCATGGAAAATCTCTCCTTTCAAACGCCAGCGCTCGCCAGTGTCGGGGTCTTGGGCGGTCAGGTAGGCTTTGCCCGCACGGGGAATGTCGAAGCCAGCATCGACGAGGGCGTCGAGCATGCTGCCGCGGTCAGTAATCAGGCCGACGCTGATCTGGTCTTGTAGCCATGCATGCAGCTCATCGCGGCCTTGGGCGCGGGTCGGGGTCTCGATGGTGTCGCGGACCTCTTGGCCCCGTTCCAGCTCCATCGGATCAGCCCAACCGTGGCGCTGGTTCATTACGTCGCGCAAGGAATCGAACGCGTTCTGATAGCCGGGCGGCGCGATGTTCAGGCTTCTCCCCGAGGTCAGCTCCAAGCGCGGTGTACAGAAGTGAAGCTCGACACGGTCTTCGTGGGTATGTCGGACCCAAAGCATGTCATATTGCGTCGGGTCCAGCCCCGCAAAGGCCAGCTGCTCGAAACCGTCCATGACCTCGGCCTGCTGTTCCTCGGTCGGGGCGTCGGTGGCGGCAAAGCTGATCACGCCAGCGCGGTAAGTCCATTGGTGGCGGCTGGCGTCGATCAGCGCTTCGGTGCGGTCGGGATTGCCGCGCAGGACCTCGGGCAAGGGCTCCCGCGTCACGGTCATCGGCTGGCCGTCAGCATCGCGGATCAGGTCGCGGTTGACGTCGTATGCGAGCACCTTGTCCGCGACGAGGTAGCCGACCGGACCAGCCCCCGCGCCTTTGCCGTTGCGGAAGAACTTGATCAGCATCGGCGGGCGGCCTCGACGATCTGGGCAAGCTGGCGCTCGATGGTCAGCAAGCGGCGGGCGACAGTGAGCGCGTCGAGGTCGACGCGGCCCGCCAGCATCGCGCGGTTCAGCCAGCGGGCGATCTGGTTGAGATTGCCGCCGATGCGCCCAACGGCCAACACGAGCGCCGGATCGACGCGGGGGATGGGCTTGCGACGGCGGGCCTCGGTCAGACCTAGTGCCTCGCGCAGCAGGGTCGCGGCAGGCAGGCCAGCGGCCTCGGCCTTGGCACGCAACTGGGCCTTCTCTGCGGCGCTGCACCGAAAGACGAAAGTCTCGGTCAGCGGCTCTTTGGTGCGGGCTTTTCCCGCGCCGGTGGGGTTCGAAGGGGAGGCGTGCCGCCCCTCGCAAGGTCCCGTGTCAGCAGCGCCAGCGTATGACATGGGTCGCCTTGCTGTTTGCGCTTCGGTGGGATCGGTGGCAGTCATGATCTGAGGCCTGCGGCTTGGATTTGGGCCTCTGTCACCAGATTTGAGGCGAGCAATCCGTCGATCTGTTTGGCCGTGATGTGTTTGCACATCGGGCTGCGATCACTGATCCAGCAGGCCAGCCGCTGATGATGGTTGGCTTCGAGCGCCGCCGCCCTCTCCCGATCTTCAGCCTGCTTCTCGACATAGGCCTGCCAGCGCCGCGACTGAAACCAGTTGTCGGAAAAACAGACCTTGGAGCGGGTGAAGCCTGCGCTGTCGGTGCCGTAGGCTTGGACGGCTTGCAGCAATTCCTCCGGTGCGATCCCTTCCTTCATGGCCTCTTCGATCTGGGCAAGGCATGCCGCTTTGCCCCGCAATCGGTCGGGCGGATATGCTGCCAGAATCTTCTCAGCTTCTTCATCCGCCGCCGCCTCACGCCTGCGCGTAGGTGGTTTTTGGATGGTTTTAGGATGGTTTGGGGGCCGTGGTGGCCCCGGTACCCCGGCCACAGTGGCCCCCGTACCGGGTCCTGTCTGGACGGGGGCCACTGTGGACCCCGTCTCAATCTCGGGTTCAAGCGTGGGTTCCAGCGCCTCGACTTTGGTCAGATCGATCCGGTAAACGACCGTGAATCCGTTCTTGCAGGTTCGCGCGCCGGTCTCGACCAGTATGCCTTCTTTCAGGAACGCGCGCACGGTTCGCTTGACGGTGGTCTCCCCAAGTTCGGTGTGCCGCTGAATCGTTCCCTTGGAACACCAGATGCCTGAGCCATCATCACTCGCCTTATCCGCCAAGAACATGATGATCTGCTTGCGCGTTGCGCTACCAAACTTCCGTTCCGCGCATGTGTTCGCAACCCGCCAGCTCATCGGAAGGCCCCAAAGTGCGCAAGTACGTGCGAATTTTGTACAGGTTTTGTACGAGATTTCTGCCGTTTCAGCAGAATTCGGCACGAAAGCTCACGGGACTTTCTGCACGCTCTTGCACAACGCCCTGTAAATAAGCCATATTTTTCAAGTGTTTTTGGTGACCCCGGCAGGATTCGAACCTGCAACCTGCCCCTTAGGAGGGGGCTGCTCTATCCAGTTGAGCCACGGGGCCATCGGTTTGATTTATGTGGGATCGTGCCGCTATTGCAAAGGGCTGAATTTAGGGGGCAAAACCATTTTGCTGCGAAACGGTCGGCCTCACAGACCGATCGCGTTCAATTTCGATGTTTTGAATTTCGTCAGATGTCACCCAACATGCCTTGGGATCTTAGAAAACCTGTCGTATCTCGGCGCATGTCACAATATCGATCACGCGGGAAACAACCCAAGTCCTGGCCAAGCACCCCAAGGCTGAGCGCAACATTTTCCGCCATGTCGGTCGGTGTCATTTCCAAGGTCGCGCGATATTGACCCAATATTTGCCCCACCCATTTGGACCTGAGCCGCCCCGGTCGCCCACAAAGCGACCTGACAAACCGGACGATATCCGCGCCGGGGTAACCCTGAACATTGGCACCGCGCCAGTCGATCACTCTGATGTTGAAATCAGAAGGTGCAAAAGGGTTAGGAAATTTCCGAGTGAGCAAAACATTTCCGAGCCATAAATCGCCATGCTCTATGCAGGTCCATTGATCCGTACGCGTATTTGCAAGACGGTTTTCGGCAAAACGCCTGAGGGCGCTGGGGCAATCGTGATCTTGTACCAAATGGCGTAATGGGGCCCGAAACCTACGATCATAGGCGTCATCGTCGGCCCAATGCTGTTTGGTTTGCAAGGCGAGCTGAGCACACCAATCGCGCAAAACCGGAGCGATCATCACCTTTTGAAACGTCGCCAGCGCCCTATTTTGTGAAAATGCATGATGCCGCTCAAATACGGCATATGATTGCGTTCCCCACTTACCGCTCAGTTTGGGGCGAACGATTTGCGCGCCTGTTTCCCCGTCCACAATGTCGCGCACCGATTGGGCCATGGCGATGTCATCCTCAACCACCCCATCAAAGTCTGAATTTGACACAAGCAGCACAACGTCGTCTTTTGCGTGTTTGCCTTTGATCTGAAATGGCATCGTTGCGTCCGCCACCACCGTTTTAAAGGCGCCAACGGGGATCGCACTGAGGCTGGACAGGTCCAGAACATCGCCCAGTTTCTGGGACACATGTCGCGCTAAGTCATTCATGTCATGGTCATTTTCAGGGAACACATCGCTCGCTTTGTTTTAAGGTCGCGTTAAGGCGCGATGGACAATACTAGCGCAGCACTGATCCGATGCAAATCCCGCAAAAGGCGTGTGCCTGTCGTGAAACCCACCAAGACCACGTCTTTCTACGTCAAATTAAGCCCCCAGAGCGGCACATGGTAGCATTCAGCTTGGACACGGGTCACTGATAGAGGTAACATTTTTACAAAGGACCAAATCAGGATGCTTCTATCGTGACAAAACCACCGAAACGGCCGCTGACATTGCGTGATGTATCCGAAGCCTCTGGCGTTAGTGAAATGACGGTCAGCCGCGTGTTGCGCAACAAAGGCGACGTAAGCGAAGCCACCCGCAAACGGGTCCAAACCGCTGCAAAAACGCTTGGATATGTGCCCAACAAAATCGCGGGCGCATTGGCGTCGCAGCGGGTCAATCTGGTAGCGGTGATCATCCCCTCATTGGGCAATATGGTTTTCCCCGAAGTACTGGCTGGGATTTCCGAAACGTTGGATGACACCGAATTGCAGCCCGTTGTCGGGGTGACCGATTATAGCCCCGAAAAAGAAGAGAAAGTCCTGTTTGAAATGCTGTCATGGCGTCCATCCGGGGTGATCATTGCGGGGCTTGAACATTCGGATGCATCACGTGCGATGCTGTCACAGGCGGGCATTCCTGTGGTTGAAATCATGGATGTCGATGGTGATCCGATCGACACATGTGTTGGGATTTCTCACCGACGCGCGGGCCGCAAAATGGCCGAAGAGATCCTGGCAGCAGGGTTTCGGCGGATCGGGTTTTTGGGAACCAAAATGCCGCTTGATCACCGGGCCCGCAAACGGTTCGAAGGTTTCACCCGCACGCTGGGCAAAGAGGGCGTCGAAATCGCGGATCAAGAATTTTATTCCGGCGGGTCGGCATTGGCCAAAGGGCGCGAGATGACCGAAGCCATGCTTAACCGCACGCCAGATATCGATTTTCTGTATTTTTCCAATGACATGATCGGCGCTGGCGGCCTGCTGTATCTGCTGGAAAAAGGCATCGATATTCCGGGGCAAATCGGGCTTGCTGGGTTTAACGGTGTCGAATTGCTGCAAGGGCTGCCGCGCAAATTGGCAACAATGGATGCCTGTCGACGCGAAATTGGCCAAAAAGCCGCCGAAATCATTGCCGCCCGCCAAGAAGACAATGCAAGCGACGAACCGGTCTTGATTGAGCTCAGTCCAAAAATTGAATTTGGCGACACCCTAAGACGAGGCTGACCCCGTGGATCGCCAATACACCAGCCTAACAGGGCGTTGGTCCGGCTATTTCGGCTACACAAATGCCGCCGCCCCGCGCGTTGTATTTGAGGCCGTATTGCAGGAAACGGCTGGTTTGGTTACGGGCGAAATCATGGAACCCAACACGTTTCGATCCGACATTAACGGGGATCTTTTGTCTGCCATTTCCGGCAGCCGCGATGGGTTAGAGGTCAGTTTTCTAAAGACATATACCGACTTTGATGAAGATGATTCACCGTTTTATGATGGGATGGTCAACCGTGCCCTAAGTCGGATCGAAGGGCGATGGCATTTTCGCCGGATCAGAGGCTGGTATGGGCCATTTATGATGGTGCGACGGCCAGAACGCAGTGCACAAAAATCCGCTGTTGTTGAAACCGAAATGGAACATCAAGACAAGGAATGAGCCCGCCAAAACGGCGGCGCTTTGGGTGAACATATGCTTTTGGTTGTGCGTGATCTCTTTAAATCGTTTGACGGCCCCACAGGTCCCATCAAAGTTCTGGATGGGATTTCCCTGCAAATGACCGCTGGTGAAACGCTGGCATTGACCGGTGAATCCGGCAGCGGGAAAAGCACGCTTTTGCATTTGGTGGGCGGGTTAGATCAACCTGATCAGGGGTCGATCACCCTAAAAGGCCAAGAGTTGACCCAGATGAGTGACGCTGAACGGTCTGAAATGCGACGCATGCATGTTGGCGTTATATTTCAACAGTTTAACCTAATCCCGTCGCTAACCGTATCTGCCAATATTGCGTTTCAGGCGCGTCTTGCCAATCGCTATGATCCGCAATTTGTGGCGGCTTTGTCAGCAAAAATGGGTCTGCAGGAACAGATGGATAAATACCCTGAACAATTGTCCGGCGGCCAACAGCAACGTGTTGCCATTGCCCGTACTTTGGCGGCCAAGCCGGGCCTTATTCTGGCCGATGAACCAACCGGCAATCTGGATGAAACCACTACGGATGATGTGTTGGGATTGATGCTTGAACTTCTGAAAGAAAGCGGCGCGTCCCTGTTGATGGTCACCCATTCCGAACGGGTCGCTGCGCAAATGGAACGTCGCCTGCATCTGCGACGGGGTCAAATCGCATGACACGTTATGGATTGCTTGCGCTGATGTCCCATTGGCAACGTAACCGATTGCAATTGTTCACACTTCTTGCCGGATTAACATTGGCCACGGCTTTGTGGTCGGGTGTGCAGGCCGTCAATTCCGAAGCCAGAGCCAGCTATGATTCCGCCGCAGCCACATTGGGAGAAGCTGAGTTTAGACAGATATTGCCGCGCGATGGTGATGTGATCCGCCAGTCAGATTACATCGCGCTGCGTCGATCAGGGTGGCTGGTCAGCCCGGTATTGGACGGTCGGCTCAATAATGTGCGATTGGTGGGGCTGGACCCGGTGACGTCGCCCGGCGGTCTGGGCCCCGTTGATATGGACCAAGGCCCGGATTTGCAGGGGTTTATCACCGGACAGGGGATTTTGTTTGGCACCATGGCGGCGCTGGAACAAATCGATCTGCCGCAATTTCACATGATCATAGATGAAAACATGGCCCCCGGAACGGTGATCACCGATATTGGCACCGCCCAAATTCTGCTAAACCAACCGAACGCAGTTAGCCGCCTTTTGCTGCATCCAGATCAGCCAATGAAGCAGCCGGATTTACAGACCATCACCCCAGATCTTTCGATCCAAGAGGTCCAGACAGGGTCCGATATCGCGCGGCTGACGGAATCGTTTCATCTGAACCTGACGGCCTTTGGGCTGCTGGCATTTGCAGTGGGCATTTTCATCGTTCATGGCGCGATTGGGTTGGCCTTTGAACAACGGCGCAGCTTGATCCGAACGTTGCGCGCGCTTGGCATTCCGCTGCGCAGGCTCATCGGGCTGTTGATGTTTGAAATCACTTGTTTTGCGCTGATCGGCGGGGTGTTTGGGGTGGCGTTGGGATACGCAATCGCCGCGGCATTATTGCCGGATGTAGCGGCCACATTGCAGGGTCTATATGGGGCGACGGTGTCAGGCACATTGGCCCTGCGTCCCAGCTGGTGGCTGTCAGGGATGGGGATTGCCTTGGGGGGTGCCGGGCTGGCTTCGGCCAAGGCATTATGGCAAATCGCCCAAATGCCATTGCTGGCCTCAGCCCGGCCCCGCGCCTGGAGCATGCACCAAAACAGCGCCAAATCGTTCCAAATCGTTGGCGCGTTATCCCTGTTGGCCATCGCTGCGATCCTCAGCCAGCTCAGCATTGGATTGGTCGCTGGATTTGCCATGCTGGGGGCGCTGTTGCTGGGGGCCGCGCTGGCGTTGCCGATTGTTTTATCCTGCGCCTTGTCGCTGGGCGCGCGCCTGTCCAAAAACGTGATTCCGCAATGGTTCTGGGCCGATAGTCGGCAACAATTGCCCGGTTTATCGCTTGCATTGATGGCGTTGTTATTGGCCATGGCGGCAAATGTGGGTGTATCGACGATGGTGTCTTCGTTTCGGCTGACATTTGTTGGGTTTCTGGATCAAAGGCTGACGTCAGAATTATACGTCTATGGGGATGATGCGGATCATGCCGAACAGTTGCTATCGATTGTCGAGCCACATGTGGATGCAATCCTGCCGATCTTGCGCACTGAGGTCGATATCGCCGCATTGCCTAGCCAGCTTTACGGCGCGCGTGCGCATGAATCGTATGCGCAGAATTGGACGTTTTTGCAGGCCAATGCCGATCCCTGGCAACAGGTCTTTTCAGGCCAAGGTGTTGTTGTAAATGAGCAAATGTCGCGTCGCGGTGGACTGAAACTGGGGGATGTCATTGCGCTGGGTGCGGATCTGTCTCTGCCGATTGTTGGAATTTATGGCGATTACGGCAACCCAATCGGCCAAGCCGTGATCGCAGAGCCGCTCTTTGAGGCGCATTACCCGAATGTGCGCGTCACAAGGCTTGGGTTGCGGTTGCCCCCGGAAAATGTGCCGGACCTGATGCAAACCTTACGTGATGCGGGGCTGGCTGACACCAACATGATCGATCAAGCCGGGATCAAGGATTTTTCCCTAAAGGTTTTTGAACGCACATTTACGGTCACCGGGGCGCTCAACGTGCTGACCTTGGCTGTGGCTGCCTTTGCCATTTTGATGAGCCTGCTGACCTTGGCCGGGATGCGTTTGCCCCAATTGGCACCGGTCTGGGCGCTGGGACTAACCCGCGGCCAGCTCGGACGGCTAGAGCTGATCCGCGCGATGTTATTGGCCGTTATGACCGCCCTCTTTGCGCTACCGCTGGGGTTAACACTGGCATGGGCATTGCTGAGCGTCGTGAATGTGGCCGCCTTTGGGTGGAAGTTGCCAATATATTTCTTTCCATGGGATTATGCGCGTTTGGGGCTGTTTTCCTTGGTCGCTGCGGGTTTGGCCGCGCTATGGCCCGCCCGCCGTTTGGCCCGCACCCCTCCCAGCGATTTGCTAAAGGTGTTTTCGAATGAACGCTAAGGTCCTGTTTTTCTTGCTATGGCCCAGCGCCACTTTGGCCCAAGGGTTCGCAGGGCTGGGCACTGATGTTGATGGCTTTGCCAATCCACAGCCAAACCCGGAATTTTCATTCCCTCGCGATCATGGCCCCCACCCGGATTATCGGATCGAATGGTGGTATGTCACTGCCAATATGACCGGGCCGGATGGCACCGATTATGGTCTGCAATGGACATTGTTCAGATCCGCATTAGAACCCACAACGCGACAAGGATGGTCCGATCCGCAGATTTGGCTGGGCCATGCTGCGGTCACGACACCCGACGCACATTTTGTCGCTGAACGATATGGACGTGGGGGTGTGGGACAGGCGGGTGTGACGGCTGCGCCCTTTGCGGCCTGGATCGATGAATGGGCGTTGCAGGGTGACCGTTTTGATCAACTGAGCCTAACCGCAGGCGGCCGCGATTTTCACTATGACGTTGATCTAGCCGCCACGGGCCCGCTGATTTTTCAGGGTCAGGACGGATATTCTGTCAAATCCGCCGAAGGTCAGGCGAGTTACTATTATTCGCAGCCCTTTTATGAATTGTCCGGGGCGATTTCGCTGTTGGATCAGGACATTCCGGTCACTGGGCAGGCTTGGCTTGATCGTGAATGGTCATCACAGCCTTTGGGGCAGGATCAAACCGGATGGGATTGGTTTTCGTTGTCATTTGACGATGGAACCAAATTGATGGCGTTTCAATTGCGCCAAACCGACGGTGCGCCCTTTACGTCTGGGACGTGGATCACTGCGGATGGAAACGCCACGCCATTGCCACATGGCGCCGTTGAGGTGACCCCGCAGCAATCCCACCAAGTCAGCGGCCATACCGTTCCTGTCACTTGGCAGGTTTTGGTGCCGGATCACGGTGTGGACACCACGATTAGTGCGGTTAACCCTGATGCATGGATGGCCACATCCATCCCCTATTGGGAAGGGCCAGTTCGGATTACAGGCACCCATACTGGGGTCGGATATTTGGAAATGACGGGATATGATCACTGATCTGCGGCCACAATCGTCCAACCACGACACCGTGATCATCCCGCACATGGCAAATGCTGCATATGTCGCTTAGGCTGGCAGTATGAACAAATCCAGCATCCCCCTGACCCGTGAACTTGTGTTGATTGGCGGCGGCCATACACATGCATTGATCCTGCGAAAATGGGGAATGCGTCCGCTGCCGGGAACACGTGTCACCGTGATCAACCCTGATCCAACCGCGCCGTATTCCGGCATGTTACCCGGCTTTGTGGCGGGGCATTATGAACGGGATCAGCTGGACATTGACCTGATCAAATTGGCGCGGTTTTCCGGGGCCAGACTCATCATCGGGGCCGTTGATGATATCGACACCAAAGCGCGGCTGATCCACGTAGCGGGGCGTCCACCGATTGCCTATGACATTGCCTCTATCGACATTGGAATAACCTCTGCCATGCCCCGGCTGCCGGGTTTCAGCGACGCTGCGGTGCCCGCCAAGCCTTTGGGGCCATTTGCGGCAAAATGGGATGCCTATCGCACACACGTCAAGGACGCCTCTGTTGCTGTCATTGGGGGTGGGGTTGCGGGCGCAGAGCTGGCAATGGCGATGGCCCATGCTTTGCGTGTTCTCAACAAAGAGGGTCGCGTTCATTTGATCGATCGAGGGGAAATTCTGAAAGAATTTCAAACCGATACACGGCAAATGCTGCTGGACGCCTTAGAAAATGCTGGCGTTAATACACACGCAAATTCTGCCATTTCAGCGATTGACCCACAACACATTCATTTTGACGACGGTACAACGCTGTTCGCTGATTTTATCACCGGTGCGGCGGGGGCGATGCCCCATAAATGGCTCGAAAAAACCGGGCTTGCCCTGCAGGACGGCTTTGTCAACGTGTCGCCGACATTGCAAAGCTCAGACCCAGCCATTTTCGCTGTTGGGGATTGCGCCCATTTGACCATGTCGCCGCGCCCCAAGGCCGGGGTGTTTGCCGTGCGTCAGGCGCCCATTTTGTTTGAAAACCTCCGCGCGGTTTTATCTGGCGGCACGCCAATTCCCTATAAACCCCAAAAGGATTACCTCAAACTTGTGTCCTTGGGGGGCAAAGTCGCCATGGCAGAAAAGCTGGGTCGCGCCCGCAAAGGCAGGCTGTTGTGGAAATGGAAAAACCATATTGATCAAAAGTTTATGGATCAATTTCGCCAACTTCCTTTTCAAAAACCCACCGCTGTTGCGCGCACTGTGACTGATGGGGTTAGGGACCTCGCGATCGACAAACCCCTGTGTGGCGGGTGCGGGGCCAAGGTCGGCCGGGATGCATTGACACACGCCCTGAACACCCTGCCGCGATTTCGAAACGATATCGACCATCGGGCCGGGGATGACAGCGCTGTGTTGCGAATAGGCGGCCAGCAACAGGTGATCACCACCGATCATTTGCGCGCGATCACCGACGACCCGGTCCTGATGGCCCAAATAGCTGCCAATCACGCCTTGGGGGATATCTGGGCGATGGGGGCCGCCCCCCAAGCTGCGTTGGCGCAGATAATCCTACCGCATATGTCCGCGACGCTTCAGGCCCGCATGATGGATGAAATCATGGCGACATCTGGTCAGGTTTTCCAATCCGCCGGGGCGGAAATCATTGGGGGTCATTCCAGTATGGGTGCCGAAATGACCATCGGATTTTCCATCACCGGCCTATGCGAACAGCCCCTCATAACATTGGCCAATGCACGGGTGCGGGACGTTTTGATCCTGACCAAACCCATCGGGTCCGGCACATTGTTGGCCGCAGAAATGGCCGGGTTGGCAAAAGGCGCTGATATCGCGGCTTGTTATGACGTGATGACCCAATCCCAGGCCACAGCGTCACAAATTTTGGCCCATGCCAATGCCATGACGGATGTGACAGGTTTTGGCCTGGCCGGTCATTTGGACAATATCTGCACCGCATCAAATTGCGGCGCGGTGATCAACATGGACGCTGTCCCCGTGATGCAAGGCGCATTAGAGCTGACCAATTCTGGGGTTCGCTCGACGCTGTATCGCGACAACAAACATCTGGTACCAGAGCTGCCTGATGGGGCGATGACGGACCTGCTGTTTGATCCCCAAACGGCGGGCGGATTGCTGGCCGCCATTCCCGAGGAAACCGCAGAGACAACCCTAAAAAACCTGATCGCAGCAGGGTATCCCGCGGTCATAATTGGCCGGATCACAGATGGGTCTGGGATCACAATGATCTAACATCCGCGCTTGCCAGCTTTGGCCTATCATGACAGCTTTGCCGCATGACAGTTCCATATTCCCCACAAACCCCTGCCGAAGAACGGTTTTTAGCTGAATGCCAGAACCCAGAGCGGATCGTTCTAGGTGCAGGGGATCGCCCGGATCACGCCAGCCCTGAAACAGAAATTCGTGCGGAAATGGTGCGATATGTGTTGCTGAACGACACATCGGGCCTGCATTCCAAAGGCTTGCGGTTGCGGGGGGCTTGGATCAGTGGACGGCTGGACCTGCAGGGCTGCGACTGCGCGCGCGACATCACATTGCGCGATTGCGTACTGGCGGAACCGGTCAACCTTGTGAATGCAGCGCTGCGGGGGCTGCATATTTCCGGGTCGCTGCTGCATGGTTTGTCGGCTGATAACACCCGGTTTAGCGGATCGGTTTATCTGCGCGGGGGCATCCATTGCGAAGGTGAAATCAGTCTGGCAGGTGCGCGCATCAGCGGGGATTTGCAAATCTGCGACGCCACGATCCAAAGCACAGGCCAAGACGCCATTTTTGCCCCGTCGCTGCATGTTGACGGGTCTTTGTTCCTTGGAAATTACGTTTATTCCGAAGGCATTACCACGCTCACCACACGTGGCACGATTTTCTTTGCCTCGGCGGTTGTGGGGCATGACATGTTTGTGTCCAACACCGCCATCAGTCTAAACGACGACATTCTGGGCGGCGTGTTTGGCGCGACAGAGGAACACGGTCGTGACATGGCCCTATCGGTTGGACGCGCGCGGATTGGCGGGATTTTGTATTTGGCCGAAAATCAGATTGGACAGGGGATCGTGAACCTTGCCGGGGCCAGCGTAGCACGATTTCGGGATGAACCAAACGGGCCCGGCGCCAATTACCCGATCCGGCTGGATGGGTTTCGTTATGGTGATTTTTCACGCCACGCAGATACCGACATTGCCGCACGGTTGGCATGGCTGGAACGACGCCCTGCGGACACGCCGTTTACGGCGCAACCTTATGAACAATTGGCGCATGTATTGCGCGGATTGGGACATCAGGATGACGTCAATGCGGTTTTGATCCGCAAAGAACAGATTTTACGCCAATCAAATCGCGCCATGTTGTTAACCGAAGAAGGTCAGTCCCTACGCTGGGCGACGTCGGGCCTGTGGGACTTTTTCCTGCGGATCATGGTCGGGTATGGCTATCATCCGGGGCGGTCCCTGATCATGGCGATTTTGTTGATTATCGGCTTGGCATGGTTTTTCGACCAGACATGGAAAGCCGGGGATATGACCCCAAATGCCGCCCCGATTTTGGTCTCAGATGACTGGGTCAGCGCGACCCAAACACATTCTGACAATCCGGCGCAATATTGGTCCGCAATCGGTCAAGCAGGGCAAGATTGGGAAACCTTTAGCCCATGGGCCTATGCCACCGATCTGGTGGTTCCATTGGTATCACTGGGCCAAGAAAGCGCATGGGCACCATCCACGTCCCGATCCGATTGGGGGCGCACAGGGTGGTGGCTGCGTTGGTTTGCCAAAGGGATCGGATGGGTGATCACAGCACTGGTTGCAGCCGCCATCACCGGCGTGATCAGACGCGAGTGAGCGGCACGCGGCCCCCATCCGTCAGTAGCCAACAATCGCGGCCCTCAAACACGGCCGGATGCAACATTTCACCATAGGCGGCCCCGCCATCCAAGTTGATGCGATTACCGTAGTGCTGTGGGTGCTTTAACGCGGTGTGGCCATGCACAATCAACGGGCCGTGATCGTCCGTATTGGACAAAAACGGCTCTCGGATCCAGAGCAGATCGTTTTCTGCCTGCGCGCCCAGCGGAATGCCCGGACGAATACCGGCATGCACAAACACGCAATCACCTTGGCGATGCATCATTGTGGTCTGATCCAGAAAATTCAGATGTGATTGGGGAACCAATTCATGAGCCTGTTTCAGAACCTCTTCGTAGCGGGAACGTTCATCAATTTCGACACCATAGGATCGCAATGTGGTTTTCCCACCAATACGATCATGCAGCCAATCCATCCCTACCAACATATGCGGATCGAACCGTGGTACGGGCTGCATAAAATATTGAAACGCCCGGTCGTGATTGCCCTTTAGGAACGTCCATTTGCGCCCAGCGCTGCGGGCCTCGATCAAAAAGTCGATGACTTCGCGACTTTGGGGGCCGCGATCTGTGTAATCCCCAACAAAAACAATTTCAGCATCCGGGCCGCCGTCGCGTTCGATCAAATCAACAGCACGGGTGAGTTTATCCAAATGGCCGTGGATATCTCCGATTGCATAGAGCGACATCAAATGTTCCTTTTCTACCCGTTTAAACAGTAACGCCGCCCAAATTGGACGGCGATACCAAATTCGAATTTTATCGTCGATTAGCTGACGTCAAATTGCAGTGGTTTCACCTGACGGAACAAACCTGTGTCACACAATTTGGCAATCACTTCGGATGGCACGGGTGCATCCACGTAAAGCAACGCAATCGCGCCGCCTTTGGCTTCGGACCGACCCAGCGTAAAGTTCGCGATGTTCACGTCGTTTTCGCCCATTGTCTGGCCCAACGTCCCGATGATGCCGGGGACATCTTCGTTGGTGGTGTACAGCATATGCGCGCCAACTTCGGCGTCGATATTGATGCCTTTGATCTGAATGAAACGTGGCTTGCCGTCGCTGAACACAGTCCCGCCGATGGAACGTTCCACTTTTTCGGTGACAACGGTGACTTTGATATAGCCATCAAAAGAACCGGATTTGTCTTGGTTTGTGGTGCTGATCTGAATGCCGCGTTCCTTAGCGATCACTGGCGCAGACACCATGTTTACGTCTGGGTTTGCCTTTTTCATGATCCCGGCAATCACTGCACAATTCAACGCATCCAGGTTCAAATCCGCCGCAGAGCCATCATAAAGAATGTTGATCGCCGTGATGGGATCTTCGCTCATTTGGCCGGCAAAAGCGCCCAAATGATCGGCCAATTTGATCCAAGGCCCCATGATTTTCGCCTCTTCGGCGGTCACGGATGGCATGTTCAGCGCGTTTTCAACGGCGCCGGTCAACAGATAGTTGGACATCTGTTCGGCCACTTGCAATGCGACATTTTCCTGCGCTTCGGTTGTTGCCGCGCCCAGATGCGGGGTGCAGACCACGTTTGGCAGGTTGAACAATGCGTTTTCTTTGGCGGGCTCTTCTGCGAATACATCAAAGGCTGCACCAGCCACATGGCCGGATTTCAGCAATTCTGCCAAGGCGGCTTCGTCGACCAGACCACCGCGGGCACAGTTGATGATCCGCACGCCTTTTTTGGTTTTCGCCAAGTTTTCAGCCGACAGGATGTTGCGAGTGCTGTCGGTCAGCGGCACGTGCAACGTGATGAATTCGGCGCGGGCCAGCAATTCGTCCAGCTCGACCTTTTCAACGCCCATTTTCGCGGCTTTTTCTTCCGACAGGAATGGATCAAAGGCGATAACCTTCATTTTCAGGCCACGGGCACGATCGCAAACGATCCCACCGATATTCCCGGCGCCAATCACACCCAATGTTTTGTTGGTCAGCTCGACCCCCATAAACTTGGACTTTTCCCATTTTCCGGCATGGGTGGATGCGGATGCTTCTGGAATTTGGCGCGCCACGGCAAACATCATCGCAATCGCGTGTTCAGCAGTGGTGATCATGTTGCCAAATGGCGTGTTCATCACGATCACGCCTTTTTTGGACGCGGCTTCTTTGTCGACATTGTCGGTGCCAATACCGGCGCGACCGATCACTTTCAGGTTTGTTGCGCTTTCCAACAGCTTAGCTGTTGCTTTGGTCGCAGACCGGATGGCCAGACCGTCATATTGGCCGATCACCTCGGCCAGCTTGTCTTTGTCTTTGCCCAGGTCAGGCATGAAATCAACGTCGATGCCACGGTCACGGAAAATCTGAACAGCGGTTTCAGACAGTTTGTCGGATACAAGTACTTTGGGGGCCATGATGGGGCTCCTTGTCTAATAGAAAGAGGGGGATGAGCGGGAAAGCGACGGATCGCTTTCCTCAAAATCTCAATTAAAGCGCGTCGATTTCGGCGTGAAACGCCCAGTCGAGCCAAGGCAACATGGCCTCGATATCGCTGGTTTCCACTGTCGCGCCACACCAAATCCGCAAACCAGCAGGCGCGTCACGATAGGCGCCGATATCCAGCGCAACACCTTCATTTTCCAGACGTTTTGCAACGGCTTTGGCAAATGTCGCACCGTCTGTGATCCGGTCATCGGTGAATTTCAAACACACCGAAGTGTTGGACCGAGTCGCCGGATCAACAGCCAGATTATCAATCCAATTGCGCGTGGCGCAGAAATTCCACACTGCCTGCGCGTTGGCATTGGACCGCATTTTCAGCCCGTCCAGACCACCCACCGATTTGGCCCAGTTCAGGGCAAACAGGTAATCTTCGACGCAGAGCATCGATGGTGTGTTGATCGTCGCACCGGTGAAAATACCGTCGATCAATTTGCCGCCTTTGGTCATGCGGAAAATTTTTGGCAACGGCCAAGCAGGGGTGTAGCTTTCTAGCCGTTCAACCGCACGCGGGCTGAGGATCAGCATGCCGTGGGCCGCTTCGCCACCCATGACTTTTTGCCAGCTGAACGTGGTCACATCCAGTTTGTCCCAAGGCATATCCATCGCAAATACAGCCGAAGTTGCATCACAAATCGTCAGCCCGGCGCGATCCGCTGGGATCATGTCGCCATTGGCCATTTTCACGCCGGACGTGGTGCCGTTCCATGTGAAGACAACATCGTTGTCGTAGTTCAACGCCGCCATATCGACGATTTCGCCATAACCAGCTTTGTGTTCGGTCGCTTCGATTTTCAGCTGTTTGACCACATCCGTGACCCAGCCCGATCCAAAGCTTTCCCATGCGACCATTTGCACGGGGCGTTCGCCCAGCAAAGACCACAGCGCCATTTCAACAGCACCCGTATCAGATGCCGGAACGATGCCGATTTTGTAATCTGCGGGGACGCCCAGAATGTCGCGCGTCGTTTCGATCGCGTCTTTCAGCTTGGCTTTGCCAATTGCGGCACGATGCGAGCGACCAAGCGGTGCATCAGCAAGTACAGCAGGAGTCCATGTGGGGGGTTTGGCACAGGGGCCAGAAGAAAAACGCGGATTTGCCGGCCGCGTTGCCGGTGTCGTCATAGCCATGTTAGCTATCCTTCCAGATAAGCGCCCTTCGTTGGGGAAGGGTGTCCCACCGCCGGTGTTAGTTTGATCCAACGCATTCCACAACCGGCAAAATGGCGCTAAACCGGCCTAATACCCGCCAAATGCGACTCACTTTGACTACGATCGGAAACAACGATGTTCACCGTTACGCTGCTAACCGCACCGTCCAATCCCACCCTTGATCCGGCTTTGGTCGATTCGTTACGCAATGCATGGGGCGGGGGCGATGCCGTTTGGCTGGCCCCAGATGAAGCAGCGGAATTCCCGGTCATGAAGCGGCCAGACAACTTTGATCAGGTCTGGGCCGATTGCCAGAACCTGAACACGGATCTGTGCATTCAAACCACGGGTCACCGCCGCAAAAAACTGCTGCTGGCGGATATGGACAGCACCATGATCGAACAGGAATGTATCGATGAATTGGCCGCCGAAGTGGGTGTGGGTGAAAAAGTAGCTGACATCACCGCGCGCGCGATGAACGGTGAATTGGACTTTGACGCTGCCCTGATCGAACGTGTGGGACTGTTGCGTGGGCAGGATGCATCGATCATCGACAAAGTTCTGGCCGAACGCATCACCTATGCCAAAGGTGCACGTCGTCTGATCGCCACGATGAAGGCAAACGGCGCGAAATGTGTGCTGATTTCTGGTGGGTTCACAGCATTTGCACAAAAGGTCGCGGATGAGCTGGGCTTTGATCACGCGCAGGCCAATGAACTGCTGATCGCAGACGGCAAATTGACCGGCGATGTGGCCCGTCCCATTTTGGGACGCGAGGCCAAAGTCGCCGCATTACAATCGCTTAGCGAACATTTGCCGCGTCAAGCCGTGGACGCCATGGCGGTCGGTGATGGCGCCAATGATTTGGGGATGCTGCATCTGGCAGGATCAGGTATTGCCCTACATGCCAAGCCGGCTGTTGCGGCCCAATCCGATCTGCGCATCAACTTTGGCGATCTGACCTCGCTGTTGTTTTTACAGGGTTATAGCAGCGTCGATTTTGATCACGCCGCCCCCGAAACAGAGGATTACGCCGTCTAAGCGGTCCCATCTTTTTTGTCGGTTAAAACACGCATTGCGCCGGGCCAGAACAGCCTGGCGCATTTGGTTTGCTACATATTGTTGAACAATACGATCCGGATCGCCTCAATCCCCAGCAACGCCACAATCGGCGACAGATCAATTCCGCCCATCGCGGGCAAAACCCGACGAATTGGCCCATAGATTGGTTCCAGCAAACGGTTCAATCCATGCCAGATTTGGCTGACAAATGGCTGACGGATATTGAGCACCTGAAACGAAATCAACCAGCTCATGATGAAGTGGACAAAGATGAAAGTCCGCGCCACGCCCAACACCAACAGCAGGATTTGAATGATTGATTGCATCGTTGTTTCCTTATTTCTCTTTGCTGGGACCTAAGCATTCTTGTCCTATCAGACAACTCCTTTCCGTGTCGTAAAGCTTGAAAGCGATGCGAATTGACGTAAACGTCAATTTTTAATCAAGCGATTCCCCGGAGACCCAAATGTACCCGATGCCCCGTTTAATGTGGCAATTGTGGCAGGCCCGCAAACAGCCCATGCTCCCGATCGATGGCACCCATGTCAGCACGCATATCTGCTGGCCCATTGATCTGGATTTTCTGATGGAGCTGAACAACGGGCGCACATTGACGCTGTATGATCTGGGACGCACGCCGTTAGGGCTTAGGATCGGATTGCTGCGCGCATTGAAAGAAAAGAAATGGGGATTGACCGTTGCGGGGTCGTCCACCCGGTATCGTCGCCGCGTGCGAATGTTTGACAAACTGACCATGAAAAGCCGCGGTATTGGCTGGGATGACCGGTTTTTATATGTGGAACAAAGCATGTGGAACAGCGGCGGCGATTGCACCAGCCATGTTCTGATCCGGTCAGCGATCACCGACAAAGATGGCATCGTGTGCCCGGATGAATTCGCCAAATATTGCGGCCATACCGGCCCCCGCATTGACCCGCCCGATTGGGTTTTGAACTGGGCCAACGCAGATGCAACCCGCAGCTGGCCCCCAATGCAAGACACCTAACGCCATGCAATCCTCACCAAGTCCTTGCCTGCACCGCCCATTCCCTGTCTAACTGAGAAAAACAGGGGGTTGGGATGGATCGCAGTTTGCGAAAACGTATTTGGGGTTGGTTCTTTTTCGACTGGGCGTCACAACCCTTTTACACTTTGGGCCTCACGTTTATCTTTGGTCCTTACTTTGCCTATGTGGCCACAAACTATTTTATGGATGCAGGCCTGACCCAAGAGGCCGCCAAAGCCAACTCTCAAAGTATCTGGGCCATTAGCCAAACCATCGCGGGATTGCTGATCGCAGTGACCGCGCCTGTTTTGGGGGTCTGGGCCGATAATTCGGGCCGCAAGATGCCTTGGATATTGTTGTTTTCAGCGATTTTCGTCGCCGCCACCGCGTCATTGTGGGGGCTGACACCTGATGGTTCGTCACTGTATTTGATGCTGGTCATTTTCTATGTCGGCTTCTTTGCGGCTGAATCTGCCCTCAACTTCACCAATGCGATCCTGCCGTCATTAGGCGATGAAAAAACCGTTGGACGTATATCAGGAATGGGTGCCGCTTTTGGGTATTGGGGCGGAGTGTTGGCGCTGCTTATCATGCTGCTTTTGCTGGCTGAGAACGAAAATGGTGTGACATTGCTCGGGAATGCGCCCCTGTTTGGGCTTGATCCTGAAACCAGAGAAGGCACCAGAGCCGTCGGACCGTTCATTGCGATCTGGTATGTCATTTTCATGATCCCGTTCTTTGCATGGGTACGCGACGATCCCCGCAAGGTAAAATCTTCGGTGCCCTTTCGCCAAATTTGGAGCGATTTGAAAACGTCATTAAAGGCCATCACACACCGGAAAAGCCTGCTCAATTTCTTGATCAGTTCGATGTTATATCGGGATGCCCTGAATGCGCTTTATGCTTTTGGCGGATTTTATGCCGCGCTGGTGCTGGAATGGTCGATAGTTCAAATCGGCGTATTTGGGATTATCGGCGCCATTTCAGCGGCCATTACGACCGCGATCGGGGGTATTTTTGACGCACGTGTCGGACCCAAACCCGTTATTCGCGTGGCAATTTGGTGCTTAATCGCTGTTGGGGCGGTGATCATCGGCATGTCCCGCCAACACTTGTTTGGGTTTCCCCTACCCGAAGGATCAAGCCTGCCAGACGTGATCTTCTTAATCTGCGGGGCCGTCACGGGCGGGGCTGGCGGGGCGCTCTATGCTGCCAGCCGTTCCTTGATGGTGCGCCATGCGGACCCTGACCGCCCCACCGAAGCCTTTGGCTTGTTTGCATTGTCCGGCAAAGCAACCGCATTTCTTGCACCTGCATTAATCGCCTTGATCACCGCATGGACCGGGAACAACCAACAAGGGTTTATTCCTGTGATCATTCTTTTCCTTTTGGGGCTATTTCTGCTACGTTGGGTCAAACCAGAAGGAGATCGAGCAGTATGATCCGCCTCATTTTAGCGATGACATGTGTTTTGGCCCTGACGTCCTGTCGGGATCGTGGTGAAACGGCGACAAATAACGCGACGGCTACCCGCGTTTCGTCCCAAAACAGCAATGATAACCGATCCGCCAAAGAGGTGTTTGGCTATATTCCTGCGGCGTCTGCTCAGGATTCAGAGCCCGTCGGTGGATATGCGCGCGGATGTCAGGCCGGTGCGGTTCAGCTGCCCGAAACCGGGCCGACATGGCAGGCCATGCGCCTAAGCCGCAATCGCAATTGGGCCCAGCCCGACACTGTGGATTACGTTCAGGATCTGTCCAGATTTGCGGCCCGCCTGCCCGGCTGGGAGGGGCTTTATATCGGTGACATGAGCCAGCCGCGTGGCGGCCCAATGCTGTCCGGCCATCGCAGCCATCAATCCGGATTGGACATTGATATCTGGATGTTACCCCCGGATCGGTTGAACCTGACCCGCAGCGAACGTGAAAATATTTCGTCGATTTCCATGCGTCGCGCCAGCGGTGCCTACACCAATAACAGCTGGACCGAAGAGCACCGTCAATTGCTGCGTGCAGCGGCTTCGGATCCCCGTGTGGCGCGGATTTTTGTATTTCCCGGTGCCAAGGTCGACATGTGCAATTGGGAAACCGGTGATCGTGACTGGCTGCGCAAAATTCGGCCATGGTGGGGGCATCATTATCATTTCCACGTGCGCCTGTCCTGTCCGCGCGGCGCGACAAACTGCGAAGATCAGGCTCCGCCCCCCGCTGGGGATGGCTGTGCCGATGCGCAGAATTGGGTCAACGATATCTTGAACCCACCCCCGCCAAATCCGAATGCCACGCCGTCCACACCGCGGCCCCCCCTGACGATGGCGCGGATGCCCGGCACCTGTAGCGCGGTTGCCGCATCGGAGTAACCAATGCTGAAATGGATCATCGCGGCCTTGGTTTTGGCCGCGCCAGCCCGTGCGGATGTTTCGGCCAATGACAGCCAAAACGTCACCTTTTTGGGCAGCTATACGTGGCAAAGCGATATGCCCGGATTTGGTGGCATGAGCGGCATCGAAGTCTTTGATTCAGGACAGTCTTTTTACGCCCTGAATGATCGTGGGCTGCTGTTGCAGGGACATTTCACGCGCGATCAGGGGATCGTCAAAGACATCACCGCCAGCTCGATGTTACTGAGTAGCAAAATGCCCGATCTGGGTTTGCGGCTTCAGATTGACAGCGAAGGGATCGCGTTGCGCCCTGATGGCCGGGTGTTCATTTCTTTCGAAGGAGAACACCGCGTCTGGACCTATTCCGACGCCAACGACATCGGGACGTGGTTGCCCCAACATGCTGAATTCCAGAACATGCAGCACAATTCCTCGCTTGAGGCGCTGGCGCTGGATTCCAGCGGTGACATTTATACGATTCCAGAACGGTCCGGGCGCGAAACTCGGCCGTTCCCGGTTTATCGGTACCATGGCGGCACGTGGACCATTCCGTTTCACCTGCCCAGACGTGGCAAATTTCTGGTGACCGGCGCGGATTTTGACCCAGATGGGCGGCTATATATCCTTGAACGCGACTTTGTTGGGTTTGGATTTCGCAGCCGCGTTCGGCGGTTCGATGAAAACGGCCAAAACGAAGAAACACTGTTTGAAACCTGGGTTGGCACCTATGACAATCTAGAAGGGATCAGCATCTGGCAGGATTCCGAGGGTCAGTTAAAAATGACCCTGATTTCGGATGATAATTTCCGGGCGTTCCAGCGCACTCAGATCGTCGAGTATCAAATCAATTCTTAAAAAAGGATTGACCGGTGCGGTTTTGGTCTCTAAACGCCGCTCGTCCCCATTCGGGGGCCAAGTCTCCGCTACCTTGATAAAACGGATCATATCATGACACGTATTCTACCTGGCATCTTTGCCATGGCCACCATCGTGGTGGTTTCAAACATCCTCGTTCAGTTCCTGCTGCTTGACGGCCTACTGACTTGGGGGGCGTTTACCTATCCCTTTGCGTTTCTGGTCACAGATGTGATGAATCGCGTTTACGGAACCCAAGACGCGCGTCGCGTTGTGTTTGCTGGTTTTGTTGTTGGGATCATTTGTTCCCTGATCGGATCGCAGATCATGTTGCAAGGCGACGGATACACCTATCCGGCCGTTGCGATCCGGATCGCGATTGGGTCTGCTGTTGCGTTCCTTGTGGCGCAAATGCTGGATGTGCTGATCTTTTCCCGTCTGCGCGATGGCGCATGGTGGCGTGCACCGCTGGCATCTACGCTGGTTGGATCCACAATCGACACCGCGTTGTTTTTCACCATCGCATTCGCCGGATTTATCTCATTTGGCGCCGCGGCTGACGGCGAAACCTCTTGGGCGTTGGATACAATGCCGTTCCTGACATTTGGCGCAGATGCCCCATTGTGGGTCTCTCTGGCAGTGGCTGATTGGGGTGTGAAACTGGCAATTGCGTTGATCGCATTGGTCCCGTTCCGAATGATCGTCACCCAATTGATGGCACGATCCGCAACATAATGATGGTAAATGTAGTCAAAAAGATTTTGACTTATACTAAATCTGTGCAAACCTACTTTCAGGCGAAACATTTGAAAGGAGGTGATCCAGTGTCAAGAAAGAGATTGGAGAATAGTGTCGGGACAACTTGGGGGATGTTTGGCTAGGGCAGCCCTTGGTCAGCAAACCTTAGGTGGGCCTCTGAAAAGAGCAGTCTAACCGGCCTCACCTCCTGAACTTTCGAAGGGCCGTCCCATCGCCGGGGCGGCCCTTTTTGTTCAAAACCAGCGACCAATGGCCGTGGCGGAAAACTGTAATGTATCCCCAGCCAGGAAATTCGTAGCGCCCGACATGCGATATAGCCGTATATCCACCATCGTCTCAGGCATCCCGGCCCCGCCAAACCGACCGCCAAACAGCCCAAACTCATCCGGCCCCGGCGTGGCTCCGTATTCGTTGATCAAATTGGTTGAAATTGCCGGCGTACTGCCGGCCGCAAAGGCCGCCGGATAGGTCCAGCTGTATTCCAACCGGTTGGCTGCATCATAGGCCAACGTGCCCGTATACGTGCATATCTGTGTTCCGTCGGCAAACCGTATGTATGTGCCATTTGCGGTACTGGCCCGTTCAATCACCGCACCTGTTGGCAGGCCCGCGGTTTCTGAAACTGTGCCAACGACGTTGCCACGACTGTAACCATAATCGGTCCGCATTAATCGCCCCGGCGTCACATCATCGGCGGCGTTCTGAACGGCTTGACCCGTCACAAGTCCGGTCCCGGATTCAAACCGTAGCGATTCAAACCATGTGGACCCGTTTGCGCTGGTTTTGATCGACAAATCCGTGTCACCAGCCAGCCCGATTTCAGCGTGCCCTGTCCAGTTAGATTGATACAACAATGATGCCGTATCTCCGGCAGAGGCCTTGTTTATTTTGAACTGATGCCCTGCCCCTGCATGCGAAAACAGGCTCGCATCAGATGACACCGACAAACGGTTCGTCGCATCAGACGTCGATTGAATCCCGATACCTGACACATTTTCAAGGATCACAGGCAAATCCTGCCAACTAGATCCGTCAAACACCACAAACGCCTGATTGCCGACATCCCATGCCAACCAACCCGCGAGAGGAGCAGTAAACGTCCAATTTGTATTGTCCCAGATGGCCAGCATTCCTGCCTGCCCCAGCCATGCGCCCGTGGGACTGGACCCAACAAAATGCGCATCCCCATCATTGGGTGGCCCCGGCGGCGTGTCGGCGTCAAAGCTCATCAAAGTGAGCTGCACCAATCCGTCCAAACGTTGCAGGGCTTCGTTATGGGTGACATGTTTCTGGGCCTGCGATGGCAGCAGGTAGGGCAATTCGAGCCGGGAAGACACTTCCGACATCAGCAAACTCCTTTTGAATGATGCCCTAAGTCTCTACTTGGCCCCGTTAAACAAAGCCTTTGAGCGCCGTGCGGCGATTAACAGCAGGTAAACAAACCAGAGGGTTTTTTGTCACGGCTTTCTCTCGTATCGTGATTGGGGCTTGCGCGCCCGGCCATCATCTTCAAAAGGTGGGGGAAATAACGCCGAAAGAAGGAAAAGGTTCATGCGGATTGCGATGATTGGCACAGGCTATGTTGGGCTTGTCTCTGGGGTGTGTTTCTCAGATTTCGGCCACGAAGTCGTATGCGTGGACAAAGACCCGTCCAAAATCGAACGTCTGAACGCAGGCGAAGTGCCCATTTATGAGCCGGGCCTCGACGAATTGATGGCCAAAAACGTCGCTGCGAGCCGTCTTTCGTTTACGCTTGATCTAAAACAGGCCTTAGAAGGCGCCGAAGCCGTGTTTATTGCTGTGGGCACTCCGACCCGCCGCGGTGACGGTCATGCGGATCTGACCTACGTCATGGCTGCCGCCGAAGAGATCGCGCAACTTGCAAACGAATATGTCGTGATCGTGACCAAATCTACGGTTCCCGTCGGTACGAATCGCAAGGTCAAACAAGTGATCCACAAGGCCAACCCAAATCTTGAATTTGACGTTGCCTCAAACCCGGAATTTTTGCGCGAAGGCGCTGCGATCGACGACTTCATGCGCCCTGATCGGGTTGTTGTTGGGGTACAAACCGACCGCGCAGCTGATGTGATGGCGGATATCTACCGGCCGCTTTTCTTACGTGACTTCCCAATCATCACGACGGATCTGGAAAGCGCGGAAATGATCAAATACGCCGCCAACGCCTTTCTTGCGACCAAAATTACCTTCATCAACGAAATCGCTGGTCTGTGTGAAAAGGTCGGTGCGGATGTCAAACAAGTGTCCAAAGGCATGGGGCTGGATGGGCGTATCGGCAACAAGTTTTTACATGCCGGACCGGGCTATGGCGGATCATGTTTTCCCAAAGATACCAAAGCGTTGGCGCGTATCGGACAGGAACATGCCATGCCCATGCAGATCACCGAGGCCGTGATCAAAGTGAACGAAGAAGTAAAACGCCGCATGGTCGATAAGCTGTTAGACCTTTGCGACGGCAGCTTTAATGGCAAAACAATTGCCGTTCTGGGCGCAACGTTCAAACCCAACACAGACGATATGCGGGATGCGCCTGCCCTAACGATTGTCCCGGCTTTGGTCGGCGGCGGTGCCAAGGTGCGTGTCACCGATCCCCAAGGCAAACACGAAGGTGAGGCGCTATTGCCCGGTGTGATTTGGTCTGACGACGCCTACAAAGCCGCCCGAAACGCTGATCTGGTGGTTTTGCTGACCGAATGGAACGAATTCCGCGCATTGGACCTGAAACGCATCGCCAAACATATGACGGCCCCCCGGATGGCTGATCTACGCAATATCTATTCCGCCAAAGACGCAAAACGTGCCGGATTTGAGGCCTATGATTCCATTGGCCGGTCCCCCATGAACAACCATGACCCTGATAGTTAACGACCAGATCACAATTGCCGATTGGGAGCTGACGGAGCAATTCGTCCGCGCCTCTGGCCCTGGTGGCCAAAACGTTAACAAAGTGTCCACCGCCGTTGAATTGCGGTTCGAAGCGGCGCGCTCACCTGCGTTGACCGAGCCGGTTAAAAACCGGCTGCGCCGTTTGGCTGGGCGCCGATGGACCGCGGATGGTGCCATCATCATTTTTGTCCAAGACACCCGTTCCCAAGCGAGAAACCGCGACATTGCACGCGAAAGATTGGTCGAGCTGATTTTGAAATCATTGGAACGTCCCAAACGTCGGATCGCGACCCGGCCGACCCTTGGATCGCAGCGTCGGCGTGTGACTGCCAAAAAACAACGGGGTCAGATCAAAGCCATGCGTGGGAAAATCGGCGAAGACGATTAAAACGCCCATTTCACACAGGAGATGCTCATGAAAGTCGGTATTGTTGGCGCGGGTATGGTCGGCAGTTCAGCCGGTTTTGCATTGGCTCTGAATGGCACTGCCAGCCAATTGGTTCTGGTTGATCAGGATGAAAATCTGGCCCGCGCGCAGGCCCAAGACATTGCCCATGCCGTACCTTTTGCGTCCTCAACCATCGTTGAATCAGGCGGATATGGCGCACTGGATGGCGCTGACGTGGTCATCATCGCAGCGGGTGTCAGCCAAAAACCCGGCGAAAGTCGGCTGGATCTACTGGCGCGCAATGCCGCTGTATTTCAAGACGTTATTACCAGGATCATGCAGGTCGCGCCCGACACAATATTGTTAATCGCCTCCAATCCTGTGGATATCATGACCCAGATCGCCACGCAGATATCGCGACTTCCCAGCGTCCGTGTCATTGGGTCCGGGACCATTCTGGACACTGCTCGGTTTCGCTGGCTACTTGGACGGCATCTTGGAATTTCGCCGCGATCCGTACACGCCTATGTTTTGGGCGAACACGGAGATTCAGAAGTTTTGGCCTGGTCAAATGCGCGCGCCGGGTCCGTTGCGATTGATGATTTCGCAGCCCAAGTATCGGCGCCATTAACTGAGGAAATCCGAGCAGAAATCGATCAGGGTGTGCGCCGCGCCGCCTATACCATTATCGATGGCAAAGGTGCGACCTATTACGGGATCGGGGCCGGGCTGGCGCGGATCGTTCAGGCCATTGCCACAGACGAACAGGCTGTGCTGTCTGTGTCTGTGGTGTCAGACGTTTTGGGCGTCAATGACGTGGCATGTTCCCTCCCACGTATCATCGGGGCGCAGGGGGTTGTTGCCGAACTTATGCCGGATTTGAACGCAGATGAAACCGCAGGCCTAAAGGCCAGTGCGGCCCTGTTGCGACAAACAATCGACGCGTTGGAACCTTAGACCAACACGTCCATTTCCTGCTGTTCGCCCACACCAAAAACCCGTTTGTAACGCTCGATTTCCCCGTCAGCGCCCATCGCTTTGCGCGGATTATCTGACAGTTTAACGGTCGATCGCCCATTGGCAGACACTGCTTTGCAGACCAGCGAAAATGGCGCCAATGCGTCATCCTTGCTGAGCCCAACAAAATCGTTGGTCAGCATCGTACCCCAACCAAAGCCAACCCGAACACGATCTGCAAACTGTTGTTGTAGCTCTATAATTTTATCCGCATCCAATCCGTCTGAAAAAATCACCAACTTCTGGGTTGGGTCTTCTCCCCGGTCTTTCCACCATTGTATCGCAACCTCAGCCCCGGTTGCAGGATCGCCAGAATCGATGCGAATGCCCGTCCATCCCGCCAACCAATCCGGGGCCCGTTTCAAGAACCCCTCGGTGCCATAAGTATCGGGCAAAATGATCCGCAAATTACCTTCGTGTTCTTCCTGCCAATCGGACAAAACCTCATAAGGTGCTTGGGCCAATTGCGCGTCATCCTGCGCAAGCGCGGAATACACCATCGGCAATTCATGCGCATTTGTTCCGATCGCCTCCAAATCGCGATTTTTGGCGATCAAACAGTTTGACGTCCCGGTAAAGCTGTCGCCCAAACCTTCGACCATCGCCTGTACGGCCCAATCCTGCCACAAAAACGAATGGCGACGGCGTGTCCCAAAATCAGCGACGCGTAATCCTTCAACCTTTTGAAGTTGTTCAATCTTTCCCCAAAGCTTGGTCATGGCACGCGCATACAGAACCTGAAGCTCGAACCGTTTCATATCGTTCAAAACGGCCCGGCCGCGCAGCTCCATTAACACGGACAGCGCTGGGATTTCCCACAGCATCACTTCTGGCCAAGACCCTTCGAAGGTCAGCTCATATTGCCCATCGCGTTTTTCCAGATGATAGTCCGGCAACCGCATGTTTTCGAACCATTCCATAAAATCCGGCCGGAACATCTGACGCTTGCCATAAAACGTATTCCCGCGCAGCCATGTACTTTCACCACGAGACAAAGACAGAGATTGGATGTGATCCAGTTGTTCGCGCAGCTCACCTTCGTCAATCAGATCGGCCAATCGGATTGATTTTGAACGGTTGATCAGGCTGAATGTGACCTGCGTGTCAGGTTTGTTCCGAAAAACCGACTGACACATCAACAGCTTATAAAAATCAGTGTCGATCAAGGATCGAACGATTGGATCGATCTTCCATTTGTGGTTCCAAACACGGGTTGCAATGTCGACCATCGGATCCTCCAACCTTTGCATGTAATCCTTAGATCATTGGACACGCCAAAGATGCAAGGGTTAGGCGAATTGCACACCGGCGGATTTCATGTCTGACATTGCGGATTCAAGCGACCCGTTTAGGTCAATCGCGCGACAAAGCTCTAGATCCACAACGACATCAAAACCCAGCTTTGCCGCGTCCAGAGCCGAGTAGTTCACACAAAAATCAGTCGCCAACCCGACCATCGTCAACGCGGTGATGTTTCGGTTGCGTAGATACCCTTCTAATCCTGTGGGTGTCGTTTGATCGTTTTCGAAAAACGCCGAATAGCTATCTATCGCCGGGTTAAAACCTTTGCGGATGATCAAATCGCCATCTTGGCGCAGTCCCGCGTGAAATGCGCTGCCCATGCTGGACTGCACACAATGATCTGGCCAAAGAACCTGCGATCCATAAGGCATATCGATCATGTCATACGGGGATTTTCCGTCATGCGAAGAGGCGAACGAAGAATGACCCGCCGGGTGCCAGTCCTGAGTGAGCACAACAACGTCAAAACCCGACATTTTGGTGTTAATCCCGGGGACAATCAGGTCGCCTTCTGGAACGGCTAACGCGCCGCCGGGGCAAAAGTCATTTTGAACATCAATCACGATCAGGGCGCGGGACATGGGATTCTCCTTGGTTTCGTGGCATTTTGCGACGATTGCCGCATAGGCACAATTGCATCCATGCGACATTCCTCATAAACACCCACTTCTTTGAAATAGGGGTGGTCACATGGCAGTTCTGGGTATTGATTTTGGGACCTCAAATACGGCGGCAGGTGTCGCGGTAAATGGCGCCCCTTATGTGATCCCGATGGAGCCGGGTGAACAAACGTTGCCCACGGCGATCTTTCTGGATTTTTCGAACGGCAATACGCTTTATGGACGTTCAGCGGCGCGCGCCATGATAGAAGGCCAAGATGGCCGTTTCATGCGGTCGCTCAAAAGCATCCTTGGCACAAATCTGGCACGTGAACGTCGGCAGTTTTTCAACGAACGTCTAACTCTGATCGAAGTGATTGCGCGATTTTTACACGAGATCAAAACACGCGCTGAAAAGGAAACCTACCAGACCTACGATCACGCCCTATCCGGGCGTCCGGTTCGGTTTCATTCCAAATCTGACAGCCGAAACGAACAGGCGCAGATTGACCTCCAAGAGGCATATCTGCTGGCTGGCTTTAAGTCTGTCACGTTTCTACCAGAGCCAGAGGCCGCAGCGCTGGCGGTTGGTGGCACCGGGCGTGTATTGATCGTCGATATCGGCGGGGGGACGTCGGATTTTACCATTTGTGATCGCGTTGGGGACCAAACACAGGTCCTGGCCAGTCGCGGGATTCGCGTTGGCGGCACTGATTTTGACAAAGCGATCAGCCTCGCGCATGCGATGCCGTTGCTGGGATATGGCGCAGAGATTGGCAATGAAATGGGCCCCGGCAGCCACACTGCGCCGCGGTCTTTGTTTCAGGATTTGGCGACTTGGGAAAAAATCACCTTTGTTTACAATCCGGCGCTGCTGCGTGACGTCCAGAAATGGCAACGATTGGCAAAATCCCCAAAATTGTTTGGGCGATTGGGGGATGTGTTGGAAATGCATCTGGGACATGACATCGCCTATGCGGTTGAGGCTGGGAAAATTCAGGCCAATGGCGGATCAGACGGTACGATTGATCTGGGGCCCATCGAAAAAGGGTTAACAGCCACGTTGCTGCGGGACGCGATGCAGGCCGAAATCACCGGCTACGCGGATGAAATCGCTGAATGCGCCCTCGAAACGCTGGCGGATTCCGGCGTTCCTGCAACCTCGATCGAACGAGTGATTTATGTGGGCGGGTCTAGTTTGCTTGACGTGATCCGAACAAAGATTGAAACTCTATTTCCCACTGCAACCCCCGAAACATCCGAAGTTTTCACCGCCGTTGTTGACGGGTTGGCATTGGCCTCGGCGCGACGTTAAAGCGCCTTGTAAACAAGGGACAACAGGAGTAGAGCGAAAATATGTATATCGTCGCAGCACTCTATCATTTCACCCCTTTCCCTGATCCTGCCGCCATTAAGGATCCGTTGCTGGCTGTGTGCCAAGCCAACGGGATCAACGGTACGCTTTTGCTGGCCAAGGAAGGCATTAACGGCACCGTTGCGGGGGATCGCAACGGCATTGATACGTTGATCGCCCATATCCAATCCCTGCCCGGCTGCGCGGATTTCGAATGGAAAGAAAGCACCGCAAGCGTAAAGCCTTTTATTCGTATGAAAGTGCGGCTGAAAAAGGAAATCGTCACAATGGGCCAGCCGGATATCGATCCACTGGCCAAAGTGGGACATTATGTTGCGCCTGAGGACTGGAATGAATTGATCAGCGCGCCGGATGTGGCCGTGATTGACACACGCAACGATTACGAAGTGGGCATCGGCACCTTTGAGGGTGCTGTGGACCCTGAAACGGCCAGCTTTCGGGAATTTCCCGCATGGTGGGAAGCCAACAAAGACCGGTTCCACAACAAACGTATCGCGATGTTTTGTACCGGCGGCATTCGGTGCGAAAAATCCACGAACTACCTATTGGGTCAGGGCGTCGAAGACGTATTCCACCTAAAGGGAGGCATCCTGAAATACCTAGAAGAGGTGCCTCAGGAGGACAGCAAATGGAACGGTGAATGTTTCGTGTTTGATGCACGCGTCTCGGTTGGTCACGGCCTAAGCGAAGGGCCGCATGAATTGTGCCATGCCTGCCGCAGACCCATTTTACCCTCTGACAAAGAACGCCCTGAATTCGAACAAGGGGTGTCCTGCCATCAATGCGCACATGAAACCTCTGACTTTGACAAAGATCGTTTTCGCGAACGTCAAAAGCAAATGGCGCTGTCAGCGGCACGCGGCGAATCCCATATCGGACAAGACGCCCAAAAGTAATTTGCGCAACACCTTGTGGCTGAATAGGGTCGCGGGGGGCGGATATCGCTTTCTTTTCTGACGAGATAACGATAGCAATTCTGTCATCACTGGGGGGTGAGAGAATGCAATTAAAACCGGTAATCCTAATCATCGCCGCGCTCAGCTTTGTGCTGACAGCTTGCTCTTTGCCACGCGGTGCAGGTTTTCAAAGTGAGGTTCTCGGATCTCAGGATGACCCAGAAGAAATCCGTGATTTTGCCGTTGAAATCGTCACACGTGACAGCCTGCCTCAGTTTGCAAACTGGCCCCAGATTGGCCCCTCACGTCTGAGCTGGATAGACCGGACGCCGCAGGCCGCCAATCGGATTATTGCCGCAGGCGACGTCGTTTCAATTACCATCTGGAGCAACGAAGAAAACGGGCTTTTGACCAGCCCGGGCCAGCGGTTTGTTACGCTTGAACCGATGCGCGTTTCATCCTCTGGGACGGTTTTTCTGCCTTATGTTGGGTCACAACGCATATCCGGGATGAGCCCCCAACACGCGCGAGAAACGATTGAAAACAAATACATAGAGGTAACACCGTCCGCGCAGGTCCAACTAGAAGTTCAGGAAGGACGACAAAACACGGTCAGTCTGGTCGGCGGGGTTTCTGCCCCTGGGACATACCCGATGCCAGATCGGAACTATTCGATTTTGTCGCTGATATCTGACGGCGGCGGTGCAGTGACCAGTTTCAACAATCCGCAGGTTCGTCTGCAACGTGGCAGCAATCTTTATGGGATTTCGATGGCCCGCCTATTGGATAATCCGGGGCTGGATACAACCTTGGTTGGCGGCGACAAAGTCTATGTGGAAGAAGATGAACGTTTCTTCCTGTCTTTGGGCGCTGCTGGGTCCGAAGCGCGCCACGATTTTACGAAATCCGACATTTCCGCACTCGAGGCATTGTCGGTCATCGGCGGTGTGGCTGACACACGTGCAAATCCACAGGGCATCCTGATTTTGCGCCAATATTCAACGTCTCATATTCGCCAAGACGGCTCTGGCCCGACCCATTCGCGTGTTGTGTTCACGTTGGATTTGACGTCTGCGGATGGCTTGTTCAGCGCCGGCCAATTTGAAATTCAATCCGGTGATTTGGTTTACGCAACAGAAAGCCCGATTACTGCGACGCAGACAGTTTTCCAACTCTTGGGAAGCGCGCTCGGGCTCGCTAGCCGACTGTAATGACGGTATCCAAACGTCTGCTGGATGTTTTGCTGGCGTTGATTCTCGGCATCATCCTCTTGGTCCCGATCGGGGTGGTGGGCATTTTGTGCCTGATTCTGCAGGGTCGACCGGTGTTGTTTCTGTCAGAAAGGATGCATTCACCCGACCGCGCCTTTCGCTTGGTTAAATTTCGCACGATGCGGTCATCCGCGACGGATAGCGGCGCCTCGGGTGGGAATAAATCCGATCGGATAACGCACTTGGGGCATATTCTTAGGCGGACACGGTTGGATGAGCTCCCGCAATTGTGGAACATTCTTCGTGGGGACATGAGCTTTGTCGGTCCAAGGCCACCATTGCGCGATTTTGTCGAACGTTACCCGGAAATCTACAATCAGGTGTTGATGAACAGGCCGGGCGTTACGGGCCTCGCTTCGCTTTATTACCATGCGCACGAAGAGAAACTATTGCGTCATAGTCAATCAGCCGCTGAAACAGATGTGATCTACACCCGCCGCTGCGTCCCACGCAAAGCGCGTCTGGATTTAATCTATCAGAAACATCAATCTATTTGCTTTGACATTGTTCTGATTGCAAAAACCGCAATGCAACCATTTCGTCGTCGCTAGGATCAGGCTTGCGCTTCGTCCAGTTCGTTTTGCGGCACATAGCCCGCTACCCACCGGCAAATCACGTCTTTTACGCGACTTTCGTTGCCTTCTATCACCGCCGTTTGAAGCGCACGAATCGCAGTGGCCATCTCAATCTCGGATAGCCGCTCTTCTTGGGCGCACAAAATTTTCGGATGCCCGGTTGGCTGCGTTTCGGTGCCGATCAACAGTTCTTCGTGTAGTTTTTCACCCGGCCGCAGCCCGGTAATCACAATTTCAATATCGCCATCTGGGGTGCGGGCATCCCGGACAGAATACCCAGCGCGTTCGATCATCTGACGTGCCAATTTCTGGATCTGAATACGTTCACCCATATCCAAAACAAACACTTCCCCACCTTGGGTATAGTCGCCCGCCATCAGAACCAAGCGCGCCGCTTCGCCAATGGTCATAAAAAACCGCGAAATTTCACTATGGGTCAGAGTGACCGGACCGCCACGGGAAATCTGCTCTTCAAATAGCGGGATAACTGACCCTGATGATCCCAATACATTCCCAAAACGAACCATCCCAAACCGGGTTTCATCCGCACGCGTTGCCAAATCTTGGATCACGAGTTCAGCCAAGCGTTTTGACGCGCCCATGACATTCGTCGGACGCACCGCTTTGTCTGTGGAAACCAGAATAAAGTGGCTAACCTTTGCATCGCGCGCCGCATCAGCGAGGATTTTGGTGCCCAAAACGTTGTTGCGCACACCAACCAACATGTTGCGTTCGACCATGGGCACATGTTTGTAAGCTGCGGCATGCAGAACAATTTCGACCCCATATTGGCTAAGGACGCGGCGAACGGTTGATTCGTCGGTGATCGACCCCAAAACAGATCGAATTTTAACGCCTGTCGTTCCGACCAGATCCCTCAGCTCGCGCTCAATCTGATAGAGCGCATGTTCACCGATTTCAAACAACACCAGTTCTTTGGGACGGCACGCCAGAATTTGGCGGCATAGCTCAGACCCAATTGATCCGCCCGCCCCCGTGACCATGACCGACCGGCCACCATAAATGTCACACAGATTTTTGATGTCGTGTTCTAAACCCGTTCGGTTCAAATACTCAATGGGATCAACGGGTTGAACGCGTTTGATCAAATCCCGATCACCCTCGCTGATCAACGAAACGAACGAAGGAAGCATGCTCACTTCGCATCCCATATCTTCTAACTTGCGCGCGATGCGGGACTGTTTCGGTCGTGAAATTGATGGCATCGCAAGGATGACCATATCGATTTCTTTCTTTGAAATCAGCGCTTCCAACCGGACTGGCGAATATACCGGCATGTTGGACACAACCATTTTTTGAAGCGTTAGGTTGTCATCAACAAATGCCACAGCTTCAAGGGAATCATCTGTTTTCAACGCAGCGGCGAGCTGTACACCGGTGTTCCCAGCCCCATAAATCAAAACGCGTTTTCGGGTTTGCGCCTTTAGGTAGCTTTCTAATGTCAGGTGGCGCATCATGATACGTGCGCCCACAGAATAGATTGTCAGAACCATCGAAAAGATAAACATGTCTGACATGTTCACCAATGGATTGTCTAAGAACATACTGGTCAACGCGCCAAATAACCCAACAAGTCCGGCACTGGCTGCGGTTCGCATAACCGATTGTAATTCGTAGGATTTTAGCTTGACGCGATGCAGGTCCAGCAAGATCGAAAAGCTCGCCCCGAGGCACACAAGTATAAAGAGGTAGGTGCTCCAGCTTTTCCATTGAACTGCGATTTCCGCAAAAACAGCCCATGGGTGGGTCAATGCAATCGTTGTGCCAAATGCGATCACGATCATCATCAGGTCAACAGAAATCAGGATAGCTTGCTTCTGCAAACCTGTCCGGTTTCGGATGTAACCATTAAGATCAATCCAAGTCAGCACCACACAGTCCCTTCAACTTTTTGTTGCTTGAGGCGTTTCTACGCATAAACATCAAAGTCACATAAAGTCACATTTTTCAACCCTGTGTTGTATGTCACAGGAATTCACATCGCTACTTACACGAGATGTGCGGATTCCGCAAAGTCTGCTAATTATTTGGTCGCTTTTGCGCGGATTGGCACCGTTCCAGACGAAAACGCCACACAAAATCCAACGACTTTGTGTGGCTGTTTAGCAGGGTGTATAGCTTTAGAAATCTAGGTTTTCGACGCTCAACGCATTGTTTTGGATGAATTCGCGACGTGGTTCCACCACATCCCCCATCAATTTGGTAAAGATGTCATCCGCCTCAGCGACGTCCTCAACCTTAACCTGCAACAATGTGCGGGCATCGGGGTCCAGCGTTGTTTCCCAAAGCTGATCCGGGTTCATTTCGCCCAGACCTTTGTAGCGTTGCAATGTCAGCCCGCGCTCACCTTCGCCAAGAATCGATTTCAACAGGTCAAGCGGACCGTGGATCACTTGTGACCGATCTTTGCGCACCAACGTTGCAGGCATTGTGTAGGTTTCTTGCAAACTCGCGGTAAAGCTACCGGTTTTACGGGCCTCACCGGACCGCAGCATTGGACCGTCCAAGGTGCGGACCTCTTCGACGCCGCGCAAAATACGGGCCAAACGCACGCCTTTGTCCTGCGTGATACGTCCGTTCCAGCCACGTTCATATTCCAACGCAATCAGGTCCAAACGTTCCGCAACCTTATTGGCCACGCCCTGCAAATCAGCATCAACAGCGCCGGACACAAACGCGCCGGCAATTGCCGCCTGTTCCAGAATTCGGCGTGGATATTGCGTTGGAAACGCATCCAAAACGCGCTTTAGCTGGCGCGCCTCGTCAACGACACGCCGCAGATCCGCGCCCAGAATCTCTTCTCCGGATCCCAATCGCAACACGGCACTTTCCGACCCTTGTTCAACCAGATAATCGTCCATAGCGGCCTGATCTTTCAGGTAAACTTCGGATTTTCCGCGCGAAACTTTGTACAATGGTGGCTGCGCAATATAAAGATGACCATTCTCGATCAACTGCGGCATTTGCCGGAAGAAGAACGTTAGCAGCAGCGTTCGAATATGCGCCCCATCAACATCCGCATCCGTCATGATGACAATCTTATGGTAACGCAGTTTTTCGATGTTGAACTCGTCACGACCGATCCCCGTTCCCAGCGCCATCACCAGATTGCCGATCTCTTGTGATCCGAGCATCCGGTCAAACCGCGCCCGTTCAACGTTCAAAATCTTACCTTTCAGAGGCAAAATCGCCTGAGTCTGCCGGTCGCGCCCGGTCTGCGCGGACCCGCCCGCAGAATCCCCCTCCACGAGGAAAACTTCGGTTTTTGATGGATCCTTTTCGGAACAATCTTTTAGCTTTCCCGCCAAAAAATTAACGTCCATCGCTGTTTTGCGGCGGGTTAAATCACGCGCTTTTCGCGCTGCCTCCCGTGCATGGGCGGCTTCTAGAATCTTACTGACAACGATCTTGGCTTCTGTCGGGTTCTCTTCAAACCACTCGGTCAGCTTTTCGTTCATTAGGCTTTCGACCGCGGGACGCACCTCGGATGACACCAACTTGTCTTTGGTCTGAGAGCTAAACTTTGGATCCGGCACTTTGACCGACAAAACGCATGTCAAACCTTCCCGTGCATCATCCCCGGTAAAGTTGATTTTCTCTTTTTTGGCGATGCCACTGGACTGAGCGTAATTGTTAATGGTCCGCGTCAACGCACCTCGGAAACCGGCCATATGGGTCCCGCCATCACGCTGTGGGATGTTGTTGGTAAAGGGCAGGACACTTTCGTGGTAACTGTCATTCCACCACATCGCGACCTCGACGCCGATATCGTCTTTTTCGCCACGCACATAAATCGGCTCAGGCATCATTGGGTTTTTGTGACGGTCCAAATACTTTACGAACTCGTTTACACCACCGTCGTAATATAGCTCGCTGCGCAATGCTTCTGCTGGACGTTCATCCTCTAGGATAATGCGCACACCCGAGTTCAGAAACGCCAATTCCCGCAAGCGTTTTTCCAACGTCTCAAACGAATATTCCAGGTCCGAAAACGTATCGGTCGATGCCAAAAAACGCACCTCTGTGCCGGTCCGATCACCGCAATCGCCGACTTCGACCAGATGATCGGTCGTGACACCGTGACCAAAGCGCGCCAGGTGCTCTTTTCCGTTGCGCCACACACGCAGCTCCAACCAGACCGACAGCGCGTTCACAACCGAAACGCCCACGCCATGCAGACCGCCGGACACTTTGTATGAATTGCTGTCAAATTTACCGCCAGCATGCAGTTGCGTCATGATAACTTCGGCGGCGGAAACGCCTTCTTCTGGGTGGATATCCACCGGAATGCCGCGACCGTTATCGCTGACAGAAACACTGGAATCGGCGTGAATTTTAACGTTCACCGCATCCGCATGGCCAGCCAGCGCTTCGTCAATTCCGTTATCAACGACCTCATAGACCATATGGTGCAGACCCGATCCATCATCGGTGTCCCCAATATACATGCCCGGGCGTTTGCGCACAGCCTCTAACCCCTTAAGAACCTTGATAGATTCCGCGCCATACTGCTCAGAGGCTTGATCGTTATCGGACATTCAGTACTTCCTTCGTAATTTTGTGATTTTATACGAAGTTTTGGGGGGGATGTCACGCGCAACCCCCACATTTTGCGGCGGATACCGGTTCGTTTCGCTCATACAAACGGGATTGCCAGACCCACCAAAATTAATAAAAGCCCGGCGGTGATATTCGTCCGTTTTAGCGCCTGTGGCGAGCTAAGCATTGACCGCGCCCGATCGATAAACACAGCCAATATCAAGTTCCCAACCAAAGGCACCAATGCCGACAATCCCGCGATCAAAACGATGTCTAATGTGGTAAGGTGCGACAGGTCAAAAAACCCGGGCAGCACCCCCATATAAAACAGCACGGCCTTTGGGTTTCCAAAGATCACGGCCAGTCCCGCCAAAAATCCAGCCACCGCGCCCGGCCGGGTCAATCGGCTGTCGCTGGAAATGCTTTTGTCCGCTGATTTTATAATCAGATAGCCCATGGCCAGAAAAATAATCGCGGCGATCCAACGCAAAAGCTCTAGGAAACCGCCATAAATCGATAGGATCCAACTGACCCCCAACACGGCCAATACCGCCCAAACTACATCACCAATGACCACCCCCAAGGCCAGCGGCCAAGCGGCCCGAAATCCCCCCGCAAGAGAACGAGCGATCAGGGCGACCCATACGGGACCGGGCGTTAAAAACAACGCAAATAACCCACCCGCATAAAGCAATAAGTCAAACGCTGAGAGGGTCATGTCAGCGTCGTTCCTTGATCCACCTGAGACAGCCCATTTTCATCCGTGACATGAACATATTGGGCGCGGTCCCCTAACCCTTCGTACAATTCCATCCCGGTGCCGGTCATCCAAGCCTGCGCGCCCAAAGCGCAAATTTCATCATAAAGCGCAGCCCGACGATCAGCGTCCAGATGCGCGGCAACCTCATCCAAAAGCAACAAAGGCGGTGCCCCAAAATCAGCGGCCAACGCACGGGCATTTGCTAAAATCAGGGACACCAACAGGGCTTTTTGCTCTCCTGTCGAGCAATCTTTGGCAGGGACATCTTTGGCGGCATAAGTCGCGGCCAAATCGCTGCGATGCGGACCAACCAAGCTGCGCCCCGCTTGAATATCACGCGCTCTGGACTGCGCCAAAGCGTCGCGCAGATCCTCTGCATTCTGGGGTGCCTCACCTTCGACCTGGATCAAGGACAGGTTCGCCGTCGGAAAGGCCGTTTCTGCCTCGCCTTGCGCATCCTTTAGTTTTTGCAATGCATTCAAACGGTTAGAAGTTATGGCAGCCCCAGATTGGCCCATTTGCAATTCCAATGCACCGTACCAATGCGGGTCGCGCACGCAATCCTTCAACAACCGGTTTCTTTCCCGCATTGCACGTTCATAGATCAAAACCTGCTCTGCATGCCCCGGCTCAAAACTGAGAGTTGCCCGATCTAAAAACCGTCGCCGACCTTCTGCACCTTCGATCCATAGCCGGTCCATGGATGGAACCAGCCACAAAACCCGTGCAATCCGCCCTAACATCGTCTGAGCCGCTTGTTTCCCGTCTATCCGGACCTGACGTGCGGCTCCATTTTCTGAAACGGTTTCGATCTCATAAAATTGTTGCAAGCTCTGCAGCGTTGCCGTCACTTTCCAACCCAACGCTTCGGGCCTGCGGGTCATGTCTTGGGCAGAGGAACGCCGCAATCCCCGACCCGGCGACAGGATCGACACTGCCTCTAGTAGGTTGGTTTTTCCCGCACCATTGGGGCCAAATAAGGCAACAGGACGCGGATCAAGCGTCAGCTCTGCCCGTTTGTGGGACCTGAAATGTGACAGGCCCAGAGAATGCAAAAAGAGGGACGTCATATCCCTCTCCTTACGTTTCTGTCGAATTTATCGTTCAGGATCAAACCCTTAGACGCGCATTGGCATGACAACATAGACTGCGCTCGTATCATTACCTTCGCGCATCAGGGTCGGGTCGCCCGAAGAGTTGAACAGGAACACTGCATTTTCGCGATCCACTTGGCTGGCAATTTCCAGCAGATATTTCGCGTTAAACCCAATTTCCAGACGTTCATCGCCATAGGCCACGGCCAGCTCTTCTTCGGCGGCCCCGCTATCTGGCGCATTCACAGACAAGGTTAAGCTGTCTTCGCTGAGCGAAAGCTTTACCGCGCGCGAGCGTTCAGATGAAACTGTTGCAACGCGATCAACTGCTTTTGCAAATTCAGCGGCATCGACTTCTAATTTGCGGGTGTTTCCAGTTGGAATGACCCGTGTGTAATCCGGGAATGTCCCGTCGATCACTTTAGAGGTCAGGGTAATGTTCGGCGTGGCAAAGCGGATTTTGGTTTCTGACACAGACACGCTGATTTCCATGTCATCGTCATCCAGCAATTTGCGCAATTCACCCACCGTTTTGCGGGGTACGATCACGCCCACCATATCAGCGGCCTCTGCGGGCAATGGCGCATCAATGCGTGCCAAACGATGCCCATCCGTGGCCACAGCGCGCAAAACGCGGCCGTCTTCGCCATCGGAAACGTGCAAATACACGCCGTTCAGGTAATAGCGGGTTTCTTCGGTGGAAATCGCAAACTTGGATTTATCAAACAACCGACGCAAAACCGGAGCTGGCGCGGCAAAGTTGGCGGCATATTCCGACGATGCCATGACCGGGAAATCCTGACGGGGCAATGTCGCCAACGAAAAGTTTGACCGCCCCGCTTCGATGGTCAACCGACCAGAAGCACCATCTTCGGACAAAGTCACCAACGCGCCATCTGGCAATTTACGGACGATTTCGTTCAGCGTTACAGCAGAAACCGTGGTTGCACCGGCTTGTTCAACAACTGCGGGGGCTTTGTCGACCACCTCGATGTCCAAATCCGTCGCCCGGAATTGCACCTCGGCGCCCTCGGCTTCGATCAAAACATTGGCCAAGATCGGGATCGTGTTGCGACGCTCCACGACTGATTGCGCTTGCGCCACTGCCTTGAGCAGCGTTCCGCGTTCAATTGAGAATTTCATGTCTCTCGCTCCGTCCTAATCCGGCCCTGTTCAAATTGGCCCCGTGCAATTTCGGCCTTTTACCGACACCAAAGGCCGGATGGAAAACTTACCTGTTTCCCAAGCCGGCTCAAGGGCTTTTGTCAGACTGTCTAAGAGTGTTGCAGCGGGGTCAAGTCGCTTAGGCTTCTAATGCGCGGCGCAACATTTCCAAGTCATCGGCAATTTGACTATCTGTGGTTTTCAATTCTTCGATTTTGCGCACACCGTGCATAACCGTTGTGTGATCCCGACCGCCGAAACGACGTCCGATTTCGGGCAATGACCGATTGGTCATCTGTTTGCACAACCACATTGCCACCTGACGGGGCCGCGCAAAATTACGCACACGTTTTGGGCCAATCATATCCGACAAACGGATGTTGTAGTGATCGGACACTTTGCGCTGGATTTCTTCGACGGTGATTTTGCGATCGCTGGCGCGCAAAATGTCCGACAGGCAATCCTGGGCCAGTTCCAGCGACACTTCGCGACCAACCAAAGACGCGAATGCATAAAGCCGGGTCAGCGCACCCTCTAGGACACGCACATTGGTCGAAATGCGGTGGGCCAAAAATTCTAGAACGCCGCCTTGGATTTGCACCTCTGGGTAGGTGGCTGCAAATTGCAGAACCTTTGATTGCAAAATGCCAAGTCGCAATTCGTAGTCGGTCGGATGCAGGTCAACAACCAGACCACATTGCAGACGCGATTTGATCCGGTCTTCTAGATCTTTGATTTCACCGGGGGCGCGATCCGCAGAGATAATGATCTGTTTGCCCGCATCAACCAACGCGTTGAAGGTGTGAAAGAACTCTTCTTGGGTGGAATCTTTGCCTGCGATGAACTGAACATCATCGACCATCAGAACATCGACGGACCGAAACAATTGTTTGAAATCAATCATTTTCCGTTCGCGCAGCGCGGTGATGAACCGGTACATGAACTGTTCCGCACTTAGATACAGGACGTTCAATTCCGGCTGGCGCAGGCGCAATTCATTGGCAATCGCATGCATCAAGTGGGTTTTACCAAGCCCGACACCACCATACATAAACAATGGATTAAACGTCACGGCGCCGCCTTCGGCAACGCGACGGGCCGCTGCGTGGGCCAATTCGTTTGGCTTGCCGACCACAAACGAATCAAACGTAAAACGCGCATCTAGCTGCCCGCCAGACACCAGACCTGAATTGTCAGACTTGGCAGCTGGGGCCGCGGTTTCAACCGCTGGTTTGGATGTTGCAGGTGTTTTGACGGGACGATTTGCCGGGGTGGTCAAAAACCGCAACCGTTCAACCAGGGCACCCGATTTATTCAGGTGATAGATGATCTGATCGCCGAAATTCTGAGAGACATAATTGCCAAAGAAAGGGCTCGGGACTTCGAACAAAGCCACTCCGCCTTCAACACTGGAGATCGCCAGAGGCTCAATCCAACTCGTGTAATTACTCGCACCCACATACGCTTTTAAGCCTTCTTTGACTTGGCCCCAAGAATCGCCGTTCATAATGTCCCCGTGTCACTGCCGTCCCAAGGTGAAATTCTCACCCACTATTTTGCAATCACTCATCAGCAAAGCATAACCGGTCACGCGAACTGACATTCGCGTGTGGTCAAAGCTGGGGGCAAGTTGGACACATGTCCAAACTTCGCCCACCCTGATATAGACATGGCGCCCGGCACACCGATTACTCGGCTGTTGCGCAGACTAGGTTGCCGCATCTCAAAGATGCAGCGCACCCCCCACATGAATCTCGGTGACTGTCCCTCGATCAGATGCAATTCGTTGATTGCAGCCTCTCATACATTGTCGCCGATCTTCCCCATGTTCCCCCAGGAACGAGTGAATCGCAGGCACAAACTAGCAAGTTGAAGGAGCCTGCTTCAACAGAACATCACACTTGACTCTAACTTCATGCAAAAAGAATCTCTCGCATATGCAGCAGCCCTTAGAAATATAAGGTTTAAGCGCTTTGACATGAAAAAAGGCGCGCCGGATGGCACGCCTTTCGAATCTCTTGGGTGATGCAATTGCAACACGATTCCGTAAGGTCAGATCAACCTAGGGCTTTAACGCGCGCAACCAAACGAGACATTTTGCGAGACGCTGTGTTTTTGTGGAATACGCCTTTGGTAACACCGCGCATCAATTCTGGCTCAGCCGCACGAACAGCATTTGCTGCGGCGTCTTTGTCACCAGAAGCGATGGCTTCTTCTGCAGTGCGCAGGAATGTGCGGATGCGCGAACGACGTGCTTTGTTTACGGCAGCGCGGCGTTCGTTTTGACGGGCGCGTTTTTTAGACTGTGGAGTATTGGCCATGAGTTCATTTCCAGTTCGGGTGTTTCAAAATTTCGCCGCGTGCACGACACCCAACCTGGATCAGACCAACCAGTTGATTCTTGCCAAAGCGGGCATCACACGCATGTATCGGCTGCCTATACGGCATATTGGCAGCCGTGCAAAGTCAAAAAATCCGCGTTATTTGTCGCGGAATTGCGGTTCACGTTTTTCTTTGAACGCCGCCATGCCTTCGGATTGATCATCCGTCGCAAAAAGAGAGAAAAACAATTGGCGCTCAAACAGGTTGCCTTCGGCCAATGTCGTCTCATAGGCGCGGTTCACAGCCATTTTCGCAGCCGAGGCCGCCAGCGTGGATTTCTCTGCGATCTTATGAGCTGCGGCCAACGCCTCTTCTTTTAGCTTTTTCACTGGCACAACCCGGCTCACGAGCCCGGAACGTTCCGCTTCTGCGGAATCCATGAACCGCCCCGTCAGGTGCATATCCATTGCTTTGGATTTGCCCACAAACCGGGTCAATCGCTGTGTGCCGCCAATACCAGCGATCACCCCAAGGTTAATCTCTGGTTGGCCGAATTTGGCATTTTCCGCAGCAATGATGAAGTCACACATCATGGCCAATTCGCATCCCCCGCCCAGCGCATAGCCAGACACAGCTGCGATGATTGGTTTGCGAACACGACCAATCCGGTCGCCTTCATTGCCAAAGAAATTTGCCTGATACATTTCAACAAATGATTTCTCAGACATTTCAGAAATATCGGCCCCGGCGGCAAATGCCTTTTCGGAACCGGTTAATACAATACAGCGCACTTTGTCGCTGGCATCCGCCTCTTCCAATGCGGTGCACAATTCAGCCAACAGCTGGCTGTTGAGCGCATTCAACGCATCTGGTCGATTAAGGGTAATTACGCATACGTCGTCGGATGTTTCGACGATGATGGTCTCATAGGCCATGGTTTGTCCCTGTTTTCCCGTCACAGTCCCCAAGGCTTAACAAACGATTACCTTCATGCAAGCTATCTTTGGCATTGCGAACACCAAAATGTGGATCGACCGGATTGGACGAATCGCTCAATCACTGCGCCGCAGCCGGGGGTTAAACAGGGGTCACCTTCGCGTCCGTAAACCCGAAATGCGTGTTGAAAATAACCCAGTTCGCCATCTGCTTGACGATAATCCTTAAGCGAACTTCCACCCGCTTCAATTGCCTCTGAAAGGACGTCCCGAATGATTGGAACAAGGGTTAAAATTTGATCGGATGAAATCGCTCCGGCTTTGGTTTTTGGATCAATTTGCGCCCGAAACAACACCTCGCAAACATAAATATTGCCCAATCCGGCAACGATTCTCTGATCCAGCAACGCTGTTTTGATCGGCATTTTCTTACCTGATAGCCGTTCAATCAGATACGGCCCGTCAAAGGTGTTGCCCAACGGTTCAGGGCCGATTCCTGACAGTAATTTGTGCTGATCCAACACATCCGTTGCGGCCAAATCCATCGCCCCGAACCGGCGCGGATCGTGAAAGGTCACGCGGGCACCGTTTTCCATATCAAACACAACATGATCATGTTTTTCGATGTCGGGATGTTCATGATGGAACTGCCCCAATGGGTCCCCCGAAACAGTCATCCGGCCCGACATTCCCAAATGAATGATCAGGGTTTCTTGCCTATCCAGATCCATCAAAATGTATTTCGATCGCCGCCGTAGCCTTAAAATGCGCGCGCCGGTCAACCGCTCTGCCATGTTTTGCGGAAATGGCCAGCGCAGATCGGGGCGGTTCACACTTGCCTTTGTGATGATACCACCTTGCATTGATGGCTCTAGCCCGCGACGGACTGTCTCTACCTCTGGCAATTCGGGCATGGCGTGCTTTCCTATTGACGGGTTGCGTTGTAACCCCTGATTGGCCGCTATAGAAAGGCCACGAAGACATAGGATCGCAAGCCAAATGACCAAATCCGTGCACGATACCGACAACAAAACCACCCATTTCGGCTTTGAAACCGTATCCGAAGATCAGAAAGCGGGCAAAGTTCAGGGCGTTTTCACGTCTGTTGCCAGCAAATATGACATCATGAACGATGTGATGAGCATGGGCATTCACCGCGTTTGGAAAGATGCGATGATGGATTGGCTGGCCCCACGACCCGGTCAAAAGCTGTTGGATGTCGCAGGCGGAACAGGGGATATTTCTTTTCGGTTTCTGGATCGGGCGGGATCAGGTCATTCAACGGTTCTGGACTTAACAGAATCCATGTTGATCGAAGGCCGCAAACGCGCCGAAGCTCAGCAAATGAGCAAAAGCTTGGATTGGGTTACGGGTGATGCGATGGCATTGCCTTTCGCTGACAACACATTCGATGTCTACACGATTAGTTTTGGCATTCGGAATGTGACGCGCCCCCAAGAGGCCCTGAACGAAGCCTATCGGGTGCTGCGCCCCGGTGGACGTTTAATGGTGTTAGAGTTTTCACACATTCCCAATGACAGCATGCAGAAACTGTATGATTTGTATTCCTTCAATGTCATTCCCCGCATGGGTCAAGCCATCGCAGGGGATCGGGATAGCTACCAGTACCTGGTTGAATCTATTCGAAAATTCCCTGATCAGGATACGTTCCTAGATATGGTAAAACAGGCCGGATTTGGCAATGCAAAATACCGCAACATGACGATGGGCATTGCTGCTTTGCATTCTGGATGGAAACTGTAGATGCGCGGCCCTCATAACCTACTTCGCCTCATTCGCACGGGTGCCACGCTTGAACGCACCGGGGCTATGCGCGAAATTATGGAAGCCTTTGACACACCAAAACTGGTTCGCGTCGTCGTTAGGGGATTGGTCTGGCCGGTCCAATGGCTGGGCTATCGCGGGGATCAATCCGTGCCGCCCGTCACCCGCGCCCTCACCGCTTTGGGTCCTGCGTACATTAAGTTTGGCCAAGTATTGTCGACCCGCCCAGACGTTGTTGGATCAGAACTGGCGACGCAATTGACCGTGTTGCAGGACAAACTGCCCCCATTTTCAACGCAGGACGCAAAAATTGAGGTCGAACGCGAACTCAATATCACGTTGAATGAAACTTTTTCGTCTTTCTCAGATGCCGTTGCGGCCGCATCCATCGCCCAAGTTCACAAGGCGGAAGTCGCCGCAACCGGCGAACATGTCGCTATCAAAGTTTTACGACCAGGAATCGAACGCGCGTTTCAGCGAGACATCGATGCGTTCTATTTAGCGGCGCGGGCGATCGAAATCCTGTCCCCGTCATCACGGCGCCTACGCCCCATGGACGTTATTACCCATTTCGAAGGGGTCGTTGCTGGCGAATTGGACCTCAGATTAGAGAGCGCCGCCGCATCTGAGTTTTTGTCTAACACTAAAAACGACCCGGGCTTTGATCTCCCTAAAATCGACTGGAACCTATCGGCACGCCGGGTGATGACCCAGACTTGGGTTGAAGGGATCAGCGCGGGCGATATCACTGCACTTGACCTCGCGGGCCATGACCGCCCCGCATTGGCAGAACGAGTGCTGCAGTTGTTTCTGAGCCATGCTCTGAGAGACGGTTTTTTTCATGCTGATATGCATCAAGGGAACCTAAAAATCTCGCCCGCAGGTGATATCGTTGCTTATGATTTTGGCATCATGGGGCATATCGACGAATATACCCGGCGCGTTTATGCGGAAATCTTGTTTGGCTTTATTCGTCGAGATTACCAACGCGTTGCAGAAGTCCATTTTGAGGCGGGTTACGTTCCCGCAGACCAAGATGTCGACGCTTTTGCACGCGCTCTGAGAGCCGTCGGAGAGCCCATTTTTGGGATGGATGCCAGCCGGATTTCGATGGGGCGACTTCTGACATATCTATTTGAAGTCACAGAACGTTTTGGGATGGAAACGCGTACTGAATTGATCCTGCTTCAGCGAACTATGGTGGTTGTAGAAGGCGTCGCCAGAACCCTTGACCCCCACATCAATATTTGGGAAGTCGCCCACCCAATCGTTGAAGATTACATCAAAGATCGCATTGGCCCCCGCGCAATGGTTCGGGATATGAGCAAAGCCATTATGGTATTGGGACGGTTTGGTCCCAGGTTGCCAGAAGCCATTGAACAATTGCTCGTCCAGAAGTCACAGCTTCAACAACCTGCACAGCCCAAACCTATTCTACCTGCCGTTTTCTGGGCGTTGATTGGCGCAGGTATCACAGTAATGACAATGCTCGCATTGACCTAAACCAAGAAATTACGATCCATTTCTAAGTGCCGTGACACCCGACGCAGCAACATGAACGCCACTGGACAGGAGTAGAACCGTTTGATGGCCGTTGCTTTGAACTTCCATCACTTCCGTGTAAACTTCTACAGGGTCCTGCGTCACCAAATCATCGCCACTAAAATTGGCAAGCTCAAAGCTGTATAGACCCGTTGGCAGAGGCGTACCGTTGCTGTCCAAACCGTCCCATTCGTAGGGGTCAGTAGTCGCAGGAATCTCTCGACGATCAACCTCTGATCCCCATCGGTCCCGAATGACGAGCTCTGTTCGGTCGGCAACCGTCAGCGGATTGGGAGAAACAGTAACGCTATTGGTACCATCCCATTCAGCAGGTGCGATTGCACGTGCTTCTTTTCCAACCCAAGATGCCATGTCCGACATTCCTGACGCCGCCAATTGACCAGACAGAGCGCTGAGCAAGTCATTGGTCAAAACTTGCTGTTCGACCCCGGAGAATGTCGCGAGTTGAACCGCGTAATCGGATGAATCCACTGGATTGAGCGGGTCCTGGTTTTGCATTTGAACAGTCAGCATTTTCAGAAAGGTTTCGAAATCTGAACTAACTGACGAGGTTGCATTCGTCGTTGCTGAATGGGTCGTGGTGCTCGCACCAGCCGAATTTACTTCCATCGTGGGATCCTCTTAAAGTCTAATGTCTAAATCGGACAACAATGCCCGCTCGGTTGGAACTTCATCGGGTGCATCACCAGGCTCAACGGAGCTTTGTGTGTGTGATTGCTCGCTGGATTCACTATCACTGTTTTGTGAACCTTGTTGTCCGAACGCAAAATCAATTGATGTATATCCAAGCGCCCGAAATTCCTCAGCGAGCACATCGATATGGCGGCGCATCAAATCAGTGGTTTCGGGACGCTCTGTATTAATCGTCAAAACCAACGAGGTCTCCGTTGCCGAAAGGCTTAGCTTAACCCTCCCCAGCTCTTCTGGATTTAGGCTAATCTCAGTTGTTCCAGTTTGCGAAACTGAGATATTCGCAGCGATCTGGCGCGCAACGTTCGATGCCAATTGTGGATTATGAGACGATGTATTGACCGAGTTTAATCGCGCCTCTGCTGTCTTAATTTCAGTGTCAACCTGTGTCGCCTGAGCGATTAACATGTCGGAACTGGCTTCGACGTCCACTGGGGCCAATGGTGAAAACGCAACATTCTGGCTCATCGCAATTGGCGTGGCGACGGCAACGTCCGGACGTTCAGGAAGCGCGGTCGGTGTTTTTCCCACTGGGCGTTCATTTACCGCATCGCGCAGTGTACCAAACTTGATTTCTTTCCTCTCAGGTTGCTTCGCATCCACGATAGGCACTGGGTTTGCCTTACTGGTAACCAATGGTGCCGAAGGCATCGTCGCGCTAGGCGTCGAATTCTGGTGTTTGTTATCTATCGGCGGATTCAAAGGCGCTCGATCATATGTCAAATCTGTGTCAGCTGCTGACTGTACCAACGGGGCCGGTATTGTTTTGCTTTGCGTTCGTACTGGAATAGTGTTGCTAATTAGGTTCGTCGTCTCCGCTCGCACAGAACCGGCAACCTGTCTTTCAGCATTTTCCGCTCGACCTGACTGAGGAACAACATCCATTTTTTCATGACGCAGCCCACCCACTTCAACAGGTTTTTCAGCGGATATCGGCTTGACCTCTTGCGCAATCGGAGTCGCGTTTTGAACTGAAGGTTGATGCGATCGCTTTCCCAAAACGTCTGTCATCAATTGAACTGGCGAACTCGGTGATTTGGCGACTTGGGCAATCTGCTCTTCACCCTTTGCTGACGACAGACGCGGTTCATTCATAGACGTTTGCGATGCGATCTCACCCGGCATCTGCGTCCCAAGAAGGGCATGAAACCTTTGCTGCGCTACATTGATCCGGACGGGCACAGCATTTCCGTCTTCTACCGGTGCCGCAATAGCTTTACCAATTTCTACAGCTTGAACAGAATTCTCCAACTTTCGCGTGGCTAATTCTGATGTTTGACCTCGCTGATCGCCCGGATTGCCAAAACTCACATCCTGTGACTTCGTTTCACCTCTTATGGCAATAACCTCAGAATGATTTGCCTTCAGAATTGGAAAATCTTGCCGCTCAAAAGTGGTGAATTTTACCGGTTCATTTGGATTAGATGTCTGAGCAACTATTCCTGATGCATCAGTGGCTGAATGACGTCCAATGAGATTCGTCTCAGTTTCTTCGGGTTGGTTTGGCTGAGCGACCGGATCGCTATCGTTTGACACCGTTTGCATCGGAGCCAATGGATTTGGTTGCTCTTCTACGGTGGAAGTAGGGACTGAATTCTGTTCACCACTTAGCGCGATATTTGCCCCGATGGGCATATATCGCGGAGTATGCATATCAGGTTGGGCCACCAACCTGCCCTCAGAAGCGTCCTCGCTGGAGCGATCGTCGCCATCGATATCTGGCTCTTCGACCATTTCTGCATCGGGCAATTCTACCTCAGGTACGGGCTCAGGTACGGGGAGGACCGGAGTACTTTCTGCTTCAATATTCTGCAGCACAGCCAAAAAACCGGTATCGCGCAATGTTTCATTCACGGCACTTATCGGGTTGATGGTCCCCTCTGACGAAAACGGAAACACCAGACTGTTCGGCCCAATTATCGAGGAAGTTGATTCGCTTGCCATTTTATATCCATGCTTCAATTCATAAGCAGAATGACTCAAATAGCTTACTCAATCTTTACCAGTTTCAAGACACACTCAATCAAATGTAAGAATTTGGAGCACGATATGATTGTAGGTGATTCTAATAATGGATCGGTAAACGGCATCGTCCCCACCACGAATAATGACGCCCAATTGCGTGAAGCAGCGCTCCAACTTGAGGCCACTTTTCTTTCAGAAATGCTAAAATCTGCCGGGCTTGGCGAAGCGTCAAAATCATTTGGCGGAGGTATAGGAGAAGATCAATTTTCTTCTTTCTTGCGACAGGCCCAGGCCGAAGAAATGGCAAGAAGTGGCGGTATAGGATTGGCAGAATCCTTGTTCAACTCCCTGAAAGAACGCCAAAATGGATAAACGCGTGGTAAAAGATCTTCTGAACCTATTGGATGAAGAACGAGAAGTGATTCTAGAAGGTCGCTTTGAAAAGCTTGAATCATCAAGTGCACGTAAATCAGCTTTGTTTATCAAACTGAATGAAGTGTCCGCAGACGAACGATCCCTGACAATGCTCGCCGCAACGGTATCTAGGAATCAGGCGTTGCTTCGCGCAGCCATGCGCGGACTGGCCGACGCCAGCAAACGAATCAAAGACGTGCAACGCGCGCACGGAACATTGTCGACCTATAATGGAAATGGGCAAGTTTCCAATTATACACCAACAAAGCCAGCGTTTGAAAAGAAGGCCTAAAACTTTAATCAAAACCGCTGAACACGAAGCTTTGCTGTTAGTAATTCATTTATTGCTTCCCCCCAAACTCAACCTGCATCCGATTGGGATGGCGCTGATCTACCATAGTAGATGACCGCAACTGTCAGAATGACGTGTCCTGCCGCTTTGAATGAGCGGTCTATTTAAATCCGGGCGTTGAAACGCCCTTGTAAAAGGAACTCAAGAATGTCCAGCATTCTGACCAACAATGGCGCAATGGTCGCGCTGCAAACTCTGAAATCCATCAACAACCAACTGGGTGATACTCAGGGTATGATCTCAACGGGTAAATCCGTTGCATCCGCCAAAGACAACTCCGCGGTTTGGGCGATTTCCAAAGTGATGGAATCTGATGTCAAAGGCTTCAAAGCCATTTCTGACAGCCTTGCACTGGGTGAATCTACGGTTGCTGTTGCCAGCAACGCGTCCGAAACAATCACTGACCTTCTGACGCAGATGAAGGGCAAAATTGTTGCTGCACAAGAAGACAACGTTGATCGCGGTAAAATCAACGATGACGTTACTGCGTTGAAAGATCAGATTAACTCTGTTGTTTCAGCGGCGCAGTTCAACGGTTTGAACCTGATTGATGGGTCTCAAGGTGCAACAATTGATGTTTTGTCCTCTTTGGATCGTGATGCGTCTGGTACTGTAACAGCGTCCAACATCAGTGTGTCCACCCAGGATTTGTCCACAGGTGGTTACACTGCAGCGGCGGTGTTTACCGGTACGACTGGTGTTTCAACCAGCGCTGATGTGTTTGGGATGACAATTGATGACGGTTCAAGCGACTCTGTTGTTATTGTCGACCCCACTTTCGCCGCAGGTGATAAAATTTCTTTGACTGTGGGTGAAGAGGAGGTTTCGTACACCTTCACCGCAGATGACGTTGCAGCTACCACGCCAGAAGATATCGCAGCGGTTGGATTGCGCGCTGCATTGCAAGCGACTGGGCTTGCGATCGATGTGGATTTTAGTTCTACGGGTACATTGGATATCACCAACAACACTGGGAACGACCTTACAATCTCTGGTCAGTTTACCAATGCCGGTTCTGGTGGCCTTGGTGCACTTGCAGCGATTGATGTTTCAACGGCTCTTGGTGCATCCGCTGCGTTGGGGTCCATCGAAACTTTGATTGACACAGCGATTTCTGCATCGGCGTCCTTCGGTTCGGTACAAGGTCGGATTGAAACTCAGTCTGATTTTATCTCCAAACTGACCGATTCTTTGAAATCCGGTATCGGGTCAATGGTAGATGCGGACATGGAAGAAGCTTCAGCCCGTCTGCAGGCTCTTCAGGTCCAACAACAGCTGGGTACCCAGTCGTTGTCGATCGCCAACCAGGCGCCTCAGTCTATCCTGTCGCTCTTCCGTTAAGGGCAACCAGGGAGGCGTCCGCGCCTCCCTACCCCTTAGACCTGCGATAAAATCGCAGATGCCGCCACTCCGTCCCGAAAGGACACCGACGTGAACGCCATTTTTCAAGCTCAACAAGCTTATGCGCCAAAAAACTCTCCTTTTCGCACAGGGCGATCAGCAGAAGTTCAACTCTTTGGCCAAATCACCAATCGCTTACGCAAAGCATCACAAAATCTTCCCGCTTCCTTTCCAGACCTTGTGACCGCGTTGCACGAAAACAGACGTATGTGGCACCATTTTGCCGCAGAAGTTGCGGATGATGACAACGCCCTTCCCCGGGATCTGCGCGCTAGGTTATTCTACCTCGCTGAATTCACGGATCATCACTCCAGACTGGCCCTTAAAAACGAAGCAGACGTTTCGCTGCTCATTGAAATCAACACCTCTGTTATGCGTGGTTTGAATTCACAGGAGGCAAGCTAATGTCCGGATTGGTCTTAAAGCTTGGTCCCAAAGAGCGCATTCTTGTGAACGGAGCGGTCATTGAAAATGGAGAGCGGCGATCCCGCCTCTCTGTTTTGACGCCAAACGCAAACATCCTGCGCCTTCGCGACGCAATTCGTCCGGACGAGGTCAACACCCCAGTTCGACGAGTGTGTTACATTGCTCAGCTCGTTTTATCCGGTGACGCCTCAGAAGAAGAAGCTGAGCTGCAACTCATGCGCGGAATAGAACAGCTTAGCTTGGTTCTAACCGACACCGACAGCAAACTATACTTAGACGCTGCGACTCAAGCCGTCCAAGAAGGCGAGTTTTATCGTGCATTAAAACAATTGCGTGCACTTCTTCCGAGAGAGGAACGTTTGCTCGCGACAGCCCCGAGATTGTCATGACCTATCAACCCGTTGTTCCCATTTCCGGTTATGCTGGCTGGCGATTCCTAAATAGAACGTTGGATATGCAAAAGCAGGCTTTCGAAGAAAGCAGCACCATTGTCCGAAAAAGCGACTATTTCCGTGAGAACATAACCAAGATCAAGTCCGCAGAGGAGTTGGTTGGGAACCGCCGGTTGCTAGAAGTTGCCCTTGGGGCCTTTGGGCTGGATGACGATATAAACAACAAGTTCTACATCGAGAAAGTTCTTTCTGAAGGAACAATCAACGATGATTCCCTTGCAAATAAGTTGTCCGACAAACGCTATGCTGCGTTTTCAGAAGCGTTTGGATTTGGAAATATGGGGGGGGCAGGTCGCGTACGATTTGACGGCTTCGCCGATGAAATCCTAGAAAAATACGACGACAGACAGTTCGAATTGGCGGTAGGGGAACAAGATAACTCAATGCGGTTAGCACTAAACATGCCATCCGCATTGGACGAAGTTTTGTCCAACTCATCGACGATTGATGGCCAATGGTTTTCATTGATGGGGAACACCCCAATCCGAACGATGTTTGAAACTGCACTTGGTTTTTCAAGTAGCTTTGGGTCATTGGACATTGACCTCCAACTTTCGAACTTCAAAGAACGCTCTGAAAGTGTTTTTGGCACCAGTGACCTTTCTGAATTTCAAGACAGCGAAATGCAGGAAAAACTCACACGCTTGTTTTTGGTGCAGTCAGAAATCAATGCGATTGGCAACTTGGGAAGCAACTCAATCGCATTGACTTTGCTACAGTCTGCACCTCGATATTATTAAATCTACCTTTGACTGGTTGGATGCAACGCACGGCGTAATTCCGCAAAGCTGGCTGTAATGTTGGGCTTTTGTGCCATTCCAATAAACGCATCCAGCTGTGGATAGATTTGAATGGCTTCATCCACCTTTGGATCTGTACCACTCACATACAATCCAGACTGGATCATCAATTCAGAACGATCATACGACCCCAAGGTGGAACGAGCAGTAGAAATAAGTGCGTTTTCAGTGTCTGTCGCAACAGAAGGCAACGATCGCGACACTGACCGCAGTAGATCCACGGCCGGAAATCGACCTCGTTCTGCAATTTCTCGATCAAGCACAACATGCCCGTCCAAAACCCCACGTAACATGTCGGCAACTGGCTCATCCATGTCAGATCCTGCGACCAAAACGCTAAAAACTGCCGTTATGTCACCTTGGTTATGCTCTCCTGGGCCGGCGCGCTCGCACAGGCTTGCAATCGCGGGACCGGTTGACGCCGGATAACCGCGCAAAGATGCAGGCTCTCCACCTGCAACAGCAAGCTCGCGATGTGCCTCCGCAAATCGAGTTACTGAATCCACAAGCAATAAGACCTGTAAGCCCTGATCCCGGTAAAACTCTGCAACTGACATTGCCGCCCATGCACAGCGCCGTCGGATTTGAGGCGCGCGATCAGATGTTGCCGCCACCACGACCGACCGTGCAAGCCCTTCTTCCCCCAATACCGTTTCAACAAAATCTCGAACCTCTCGACCGCGTTCACCGACCAGGGCAATTACAATTACATCGGCCTGAACGCCCTTGGCAAAGTTTCCCAACAATGTTGATTTCCCCACACCTGAACCTGCGAACAAACCGATACGTTGTCCTTTCGCAAGAGGTAACAAAGTGTCAAACACTGCGAGCCCGGTCGGCAATCGTTCCCCCATTGCGCGTCTATGATTTGGCGCGGGCGGAGAAGCCTGCAACGGCCGTTTCTGTGTTCCCGGCAGCAAGGCACGTCCATCAAGAGGATTCCCATCGGGATCAATCACCCGACCAATCCAGTTCATATGAGGTCGAAACGGAGCGGGCGGGTCAATTCGCACCATGTCGCCGACACAAACACCATCAACCGGACCTTCGGGCAGCACAATCGCACGCCCTTCAATTAGCTTGATGACTTCGGATCGAATAGAAACATCGGATAAAATCCGCGCTCTATCCCCAAGTTTTACGCGGTCGCCAAGACCTTCTACTGCAATTCGCCCACCTGACGCGCTCACGACTCTGCCCACGGGATGGACAATTCGATGGGCGCTAATTGCAGCTGCGGTTTGTTCAAAAAGACATTCTGTCATCGTGCTATTCCTTCTGCCGACAACTCGATCTTAAGGAATCACCCTTAAAGCATAATTTATATCGCTCGAGGGAGAAGCCCCGATGTTTAAAAACCTGGAAGTATTCCGGACAGCAATGTCCCTCGCTCAACATGCCGGCCAAAATCAGGCCGTTGTTGCGCGCAACATTGCCAATGCCGACACACCTGGATTTCAGGCGCAATCTGTTTCGCATTTTGCAGAAATATATGATGCGCCCATGCAAAGCGCGTTACGCCAAACACGCGCCGGTCATTTCGAATCCACGCACACAAATGCGACTTCATTTCTTACCAATTCTCAATCTGAATCCTCCCCAAATGGAAACTCAGTTTCCGTTGAGGAAGAGATGCTGAAGTCCGTCGAAATTCAGCGGGAACACAGCCGCGCACTCGCCATTTATCGCCATTCACTAGATCTAATGCGCATTTCCATCGGACGGAAATAGGGGCCATTCATGACAGATTTTTCAGATGCACTTGGAATTGCTTCCAGCGGAATGCGTTCCCAATCACAGCGGTTACGGCATGTTTCAGAAAACATTGCCAATGCAGATACCCCTGGATACCGCCGCAAAACGGTTAGCTTTACCGAAGCGGTAGAGGGTGGGCGCACGACCGGAGCTGTAAGAACTGGCCGCGTTCATCTGGACCGGACAGATTTGCCCATGCTTTTTGATCCCTCACATCCGATGTCAGACGACACCGGTCATTATGCGGGATCAAATGTGAACCTTTTGGTTGAAATCGCCGACGCCCGTGAGGCCCAGCGCAGCTATGAGGCCAATGTAAAATTATTTGATCAGGTGCGGCAAATGTCCGCTTCGCTGATGGATTTACTTCGTCGATAGGAGAGTAACATGGAACTAGGTGCTTTGCGCGTCGCGCAACAATATGCAGCGAACCGACCTGCAACATCCCCAAGCGAACAAGCTGCTGGGGACAGCAACTTTGGCGCAGCCGCCAGCGATTTTATGGCCACATTGCGTGCAAGCGAACAAGCCTCGATGGATGCAATGACGACCGGGTCGGATCCACATGCATTGGTTCAGGCTTTGGCTCAGACAGAGTTGGCTGTTGAAACCGTTGTCACCGTTCGTGACAAAGTCGTTGAGGCCTATCAGGAAATTCTGAGGATGCCTATCTGATGAATGAAGCGCTTTTTTATGACACTCTTCGTCAAGGTTTGTGGGTTGCGGTGGTCACCTCGATGCCAATTCTTTCCGTGGCTTTGGTCGCGGGTTTGACGGTTGGATTGTTTCAAGCGCTGACTTCAATTCAGGAAATGACACTGACATTCGTTCCGAAACTCGCGGCGATTGTCGCCGTGTTTTGGGTTTCGATGGGGTTCATGACCGAATCCCTAGTGTCCTTTTTTCAAGACACCCTGATCCCACTGATCGCCGGAGGATAGAATGGAAAATGCTACATATACCGCGCTGACACGACAATCAGGATTGATGCGTGAAATGTCGGTCATCGCAAATAACATCGCAAACGCTTCTACCACCGGTTATCGAACCGAATCCGTCATTTTTTCTGAGCACGTAAAGTCGCTTGAGCATAATCAAGAATCCATTTCGATGGCGACTGCCTCTGTCAGAAACACAATTTCCATTCAGGGCAGCCACACGCTCACAGGTGGGACCTTTGATCTGGCAATCGAAGGCGATGGTTTCTTTTTGATCGACACCCCCCAAGGGCAGAGATTGACGCGTGCCGGGCATTTCACACCAAATGGTGAGGGTGATTTGGTAACCCCTGATGGTTATCCTGTTCTAGATGCAGGTGGCGCACCGGTTTTTATCCCACAAGGCGTTGATAACATTGGCATCGCACCGGACGGAACCCTAAGTGCAGATGGCCAACCCGTCGCGCAGGTCGGCTTGGTAATACCCAATGATCCAACTGAAATGACGCGCGAAGGCGGCACAATGTTCCGCGCAGATGCCGGATACGAAGAAGCGACCGACGGCAGAATGATGCAGGGATTCTTAGAAGAATCCAATGTGGATTCCGTATTGCAGATCACACGCATGATCGAGGTTCAGCGAGCCTATGAATTAGGTCAGAGCTTCCTTGAAAAAGAAGATCAACGACTTCGCAGCGCCGTCGAAGCGCTTGGTCGGTCTAGGTAATGGAGTGAACTTATGAGAGCCTTAAAAATTGCCGCCGCGGGCATGACCGCGCAACAAATGCGGGTAGAGGTTATTTCCAACAACCTCGCCAACATGAACACAACCGGATACAACGCCCGGCGCGCCGAATTTGCGGATTTGCATTACCAACAGCTGACACGTCCTGGTACGATTAACTCTGCGGACGGCACCGTTTTGCCAACCGGTGTTCAATTGGGCCTGGGCGTCCGTCCGACAGCGGTATCTGTTATGCTATCACAAGGGTCTCTTGCTGCGACAGGCGGCGATCTCGATCTTGGGATCGAAGGTCAAGGTTTCTTAGAAGTTACCCTACCCGATGGCCGGTCCGCATTCACCAGAGATGGCGGGTTAAAACGATCTGCAGACGGGTTGATAGTGACTTCGGATGGTTACTCGGTATCACCTGACATCACCATTCCCAGCGACGCGCGATCTGTTTCTATCAACGCAGAAGGTGAAGTTTACGCCTATTTCGCAGATCGCGTAGAGCCTGAACTATTGGGTCAATTCAGCCTGTCAGGATTCACCAACCCAAAAGGCCTAGAAGCCATCGGTTCAAATCTCTTTTTAGAAACGCCTGCCTCGGGGCCATCAACGGTTTCCAATCCCGGTCAGAATGGTTTGGGTTTGTTGCGGCAGGGTTATCTCGAAGATAGCTCCGTCGACGCAGTCAAAGAAATCACTGATTTGATTGAGGCTCAGCGGGGATATGAACTGAATTCAAAAGTGATCACAGCATCAGATCAAATGCTCGGATCCATGGTGCAAATCAGATGAAATTTGTATTTTTCCTTCTTTTTGCCTTCAGCTCTGCGCCTGCATTCTCTGAAACCTTATTGGCGTCACGTACAATTCGTTCGCAAGAGATTATTGGCCCCGAAGATGTTGTTTTGGCGGCCGGAAATTATGCGGGTGGTGTTTCTGATCCTTCGTTACTCATCGGAATGGAGGCGCGCGTTGCACTTTATGCAGGCCGGCCCATTCGCTTGGGCGATGTTTCAACCCCTGCTGTCGTCGAACGAAACGCCATAATCACGCTAATTTATGATCGAGCGGGGCTGGTCATTAGCACCGAAGGGCGGGCCCTCGAACGGGCCGCAGCTGGCGATTACATCCGCGTGATGAACCTAGCATCACGGACAACGATTACGGCGCGGGTCGAAGAAAACGGCAGCGCAACTGTATCAAACTGAGGACAAGCCATTGAAAAAAATTATCCTTTTCGCCCTTATATCAGTAACGGCATGTGCTCGGTTGGAAAATGTGGGACAAGAACCGGAATTTAGCCCCCCTCAAGCCACGCAAGAACACACCGCAATGATGACGCCTGGCTTGCCACTTGCCGCTGATACGGCCCCCATTACGCCAGCAGCGCCGGCATCACTTTGGTCGGGGACCAGGGGATCATTGCTTGGTGAACGGCGCGCGGCCATTCGCGGTGATATCATGACTGTGGTTATTGAAATCGACGACCGAGCTGAGATTTCTAATTCAAGCGCGCGCTCACGTGCTGGATCTGAACAGATGTCCGTTCCGTCACTGTTTGGCATTCCGCAACGTATTGACGAAAACCTACCAGAAGGCGCCAGTATGAGCGCCGCCGTGGGTTTAAATTCATCAAGCAGTTCCAGCGGGGATGGGTCGGTCAGCCGCAATGAAAAACTAACATTGCGCGTTGCAGCAACCATCGTAGATGTCCTGCCCAATGGCGTTTTATCGATATCAGGCAGCCAAGAGGTTCGCGTGAATTTTGAGATGCGGGAATTGCTGGTCACGGGATATGTCAGACCAGAAGACATCAGCCGCCAAAACGAGATTACTTACGACAAGATCGCCTCAGCGCGGATTTCTTATGGTGGGTCTGGTCAGATTACTGACATGCAACAACCAAGATACGGCCAGCAAGTCGCTGATATCATTTTGCCATTCTAAGGACTGACTCGATGAAAAAACTTCTCATTCCATTGATCTTGCTCATCGTCGGAGTAGGGGGCGGAGTCGGGGCAGGATTGTTTCTTTCTCCTCCTCCTGAACCTGAGCTGGCACAATCTGACAACCCCTGCGGAGATGTTCCGCATGTGACCGAGCAAGTGGAACACGCAGCGGCAGAACCAAGTCCCGATCCAACCGAGGAAGTTGAGGGGCGTGAATATGCAAGGCTCAACAACCAATTCGTTGTGCCTGTCGTTGTGGATTCAGCTGTCGATGCGCTCGTTGTTTTGTCTCTTAGTATCGAAGTGCCCGCAGGTGGAAAAGAAGCCGTCTTTGCCCATGAACCCAAACTACGGGATCACTTTCTCCAGGTGTTTTTTGAACATGCCAATCAAGGTGGTTTCAGTGGGGCGTTTACCAGCACAACCAACATGCGCATTCTACGCGAAGCGCTTCGTGACGCCGCATTTGAAATTATGGGGGACCGGATCGTTGATGTTCTAATTATCGACATTGTCCGGCAAGATGTCTGATCAAACGATCGTTTGAACCTACATATTGTTTACTCGGGCCTGCTAGCGATCAGCAAGCCCGAGTGGTTAGATTTTAGGTAAAGCACAGTTCAGCTTTCCGGCTCTAGATCAAGCGAATGCAAATAGGCGTAAATATCATAAGCATCGCTTTCCTCCCTAACTTTGTATGACATCTTTCCGCGTGCACTGGCATCGCCGGTCGCGTCTCTTAGCCACGCCGTCGGATCCTGGATATAGCCAACAAACCCTTCTTCGTCCCAGTGCAATCCTTGCTCGCCCAGAGAGAGAATTGCGGATCCATATCTATATCCTTCAACCGTTCCGATCGGACGCAAAGTCGATCCAAACAAGTTCGGACCAGTGCGCGCACTGCGCCCAGCAAGCGTTTCGCCTGCGTCATTCACAACCACATGACATGCCACGCATTGGCGCGCAAAAAGTGTCTCACCATTTGCAATATCGCCTTGCAATGGCGTTTCGTGGCTTTCCGCTATAGAGTTGGATGCCGCTGTTAACAACGCCCCAACCAGAATCATAGTTTTCATAATCTCGAACCTCTTGAACGATGCGCTAGGTGCTGCTGACAGCAGTTTAGCGACAGGTTTGCGATGGTCCAGCACTTCGCACATCACCATCAACCGTTCGGGATTCGGTATAGCTGCTATAAATAGCTACGCACGAGGCTCTGCGCGATCAACGCCCATCCGTCAGCAATCACAAAGAACGCCAACTTGAACGGCAATGAGACAATTGCAGGTGGAACCATCATCATCCCCATCGACATAAGAACAGCCGCAACCACTAGATCGATGATCAAAAAAGGCAAGAATATCAGAAAGCCAATCTGAAATGCGCGTTCAAGTTCACTTAATAAAAATGAAGGAACCAAAACGGAAAGTGGAGATTCTGGAATTGCCATCCCGGGATCAACATCGCCGCGCAACGACGCGAGCGCCTCAAACGTACCAGGGTCAATCCTATTGCTCATGAACTCACGAAATGGCTCTATCGCACGGACAAATGCCTCTTCTATATCGATGGCTTCTGCAATCAACGGCGCCACGCCATTCGCCCAAGACGTTAGAAACACGGGTTCCATAACAAAATACGTAAGAAAAAGGGCAAGTGTCACAATCAACATATTCGGAGGTGACTGTTGCAGGCCAATCGCTTGGCGCAGAATGGCCAGAACAGTCACAACAAAAGGAAAACACGTGATCATCATCAGTAATCCGGGCGCTAAGCTCAGAACTGTGATTAAAGCAATGAGTTGGACGGATCGGGTTGCCGTTGAACTATCTGCCCCTAAAGAAAGCGACAGATCTTGTGCTGAGGCTGGCAGCGCCAAAGCAAACAAAAAGACTAAAATTAGACTTATGTGCTTCATTTAGCCGAGTTCGCCTTTCAGCGATGCAACTTCAGTTAGTTTTACCGCCAATTGACCGGGTTCACCGCCTTCGGCCTCTTGCAATTCACCTCGCGCAATTAACTTGTCACCAATAAACAATTCGACTGGATCATCGATACGACGATCAAGTGAAAGAACAGCGTTTTCACCTAAATCCAGTAGTTCCCCAATCGATGGGCGCGCGCGCCCCACAGATATAGAAATTTCAATAGGAACATTTCGAAGCGGGTTTGCATCATTTTCATTCATTTGAATATCCACTCTGTTTCAGGTCGTTTTGGCTTTCACGAAGTGCGGAAAGAGAAACAATTATGTTCTCAACAGCCTCAGTCATATCTATGATCGTCTCGTTTTCATTGTGTTTCAAAAGAACCTGACCAACTTCAAATGAGCCATCAGGCTCAAACTGAATTGGCGCGTCAAACTGCGCATTCAAATGGGACTTTAGCGCCGCCACCTCTGATGGGTGAGCCGAAACGACTAGCGCCGGATCTGCGCTCAGATCCCGGGCATTTTGCAATAAAAACTCTACCAGCTGTGGTCCAAGTGATGACTGGGCAAGCGCAGGCAACAATGCTGTGCAAATTGAATCAAACAAAGGTTCCAATGACTTCAGCAGATCGTGACGCGCCTGCGCATAGGTAAAGCTGAGATCTGACAGGACCTGCAGCATTTCAGAGGATATCGCATCCTGCGTTGCTTGGGCTTGGGCAATCCCTGCCTCAAAGCCTGTCGAATATCCGTCCTCATAGGTCAAAGACGGCTCAACTTCTTCTACTTCAGTTGAGGTGAAATCCTCAAATAAGATGGTATTCCCCATGTTAAACCTTCTCTACTTCGTCGGCGGGATCATCCATCCAGTTTTGCAAAATCTGCATAGTTTCATCCTGCCGTTCTTCGATCATCTCACGTAGGCGATCGACTGGATTTTCTTCCATAAAATCGCCACCACCCATCATCATATCTGGGTCGCCAAAGTCGGCCATTCCCAGCATCGGGGCGCCCGGCAGAGCAAGTGGTACGTCTTCTAACGGTTCAGATGCCTCACCCAATTCAGCTTCGGAATCATCGTTCGGCAACGCAAGAGGTTCAGGCAAAACCGTCGCACCACTTGTCAAAATTGGCCGCACCACAAACAGGCCCAAAATCAGGGCAACTATTGAAATGACGCCCAGCTTTATCAGCGACATGACGTCCAAAGGTGCACTGGTTGAGACAATTGGCCCTGCTTCAGAACCTACAGGCTCAATCGGCTCAAAGCTCATGGACTGAAGTGTTATGACGTCTCCGCGGGCTTCATCAAATCCCACCGCCGAGGAAACCAATTCGCGCAGTGCCGTCATTTCATCCTCTGAACGCGGCTCGGTGATTTCGTTTCCATCCTCATCTGTCGTGACGGATTCGTTTATGAGAACCGCAACGCTCAACCTTCTGATTGCGCCCGGTGCTTTGATAATTTCCCGTTGAGTTTCGGACACTTCATAGTTCGTTCTTTGGCGCGTTTCTGAATTTTGGCTCGACGAATTCCCGTCCCCGCCCGCACCATCACCATCGGGTAGATTTGAAGCGACAGTCACCCCACCGCCGCCGACATCTTGGGCGGTGTTTGTGCGTTCTTCGACTTCGGTGCTAATGGCAACGCGGCCATCTGGGTCAAACCGACGTTCGACGATCGATTCGGTTTCCGTCACCGTATCAACCGCAACTTCAACTACAGCGTTCCCATAGCCAACGCGCGCCTCTAGCAGCCTTTGAACGCGATCCCGAATTTGCTGCGCGCGATCACTGGACGAATTTCCTGCGCCTGCTTCTTCGCTAGCGCCGATTAAGCCACCTTCGCCATCAATCACCGCCACATCATCAGGCGCCAGTCCCGGAACAGAAGACGCCACCAAATATCTGAGCGCTCTGGCCTGAGAGACCGACAGATTTCCACCTGCGGTCGCCACCGTTACCGCGGCTGTCGTTTTTTGGTCGCGCTGAAAGCTTCGTGAACTTGGCGTTGAGATGTGCACACGCGCAGAACGAACATGTGGGCTCGCAAGAATCGTTCTTGCCAACTCCCCCTCTTTGGCGCGCCAATAAGCGGCATTAAACATCTGGGACGTGGTGCCAAACCCAGACAGATTATCCAGCAATTCGTAACCTGATCCACCATTCGCCGGTAATCCCTCTCCGGCCAAAGTCATGCGCAAAGAATCACGTTTTGATGTTTCTACGTAAATCGCTTCGCCGCGAATTTCATAGATCACCCCTTGCGCCTCAAGCGAGGCAACAACTTCCCCCGCTGTTTTTGATTCTAGGCCACCAAAAAGCAAAGACATGTCACGGCTTGGACCTAATCGCCCAAGTGAAATGACTGCTGCAAATACAGCAATGGATGCAAGAACTACGATCAATTTCTTCGACGAAGAAAGATTGTTCCAAAGGGAGCTTATGCCGTCCAAGGGATCACCTCTAATTAGAGACGAACTTTCTGTCCGTCTGAATTCCTAAATGATCGAACAGCCTTAACAATCGGTTAGTGGATATCGGTTTATGAATTGTTTCGAACGAATTGAACAAAATGCACGAGGCTTGGCATGTCCGACGAACCCGAGGCCACAGAAGAAGAACCAAAAAAGGCGTCTAAACTACCGCTCATTCTTGGCTTGGTCTTTGCCATTGTCGGGGGTGCAGGTGGTTTTTTTGCTGTGCAAATGGGCCTAATCGGCGGCAGCGATCACGTGGAAGTTGCCGAAGATCATGCCGAAGAACCGCCTCTCGATCCCTTAACACCCATGAGCTTTATCGAGCTAGATCCATTGATGATTGCGATGCCAGGGTTGACTGGCGGATCACATTTGCGATTTCGCGCTAGTCTGGAGGTGCCTCCAGAATATGCGGACGAAGTTCAGGGCGTAGCACCGCGAATCATTGATGTGTTGAATGGCTATTTGCGGGCTGTAGATGTTGCCGATCTTGAAGATCCGGCCGCCCTTTATCGATTGCGTTCTCAAATGCTGAGACGCGTAAAAATCGTAACCGGAGATGGACGAGTTTCAGACTTGCTCATCATGGAATTTGTACCAATTTGAGGATGAAAATATGATCTACATCGCGGATGTATTGCTTGGCGCTGGAGCGTTTGGCGCAGCACTTTATTGTTATGTTTTGTCCCGCAGACTAAGACGTTTTACCGATTTAGAAAAAGGTGTCGGAGGGGCAGTTGCTCTCTTGTCGGCACAGGTTGATGATTTGAACAAAATGCTTGTCAAAACGCGGGCCCAAGCACGTGATTCAGGGACAACTTTGGTTTCCCACACGCAAAGAGCAGAAGCCGTCGCCAAAAGAATTGAATTGCTATTGGCCTCTATGCACGACCTGCCAGACCCAACACCCAAGCCTACGCGATCACCGAATGCGCCTTTGTTTGTGCGCCATCCTGAAACGAATGGAGAATCACGATGAAAAGGCGGCTCCGTCAACGCCGAGGAGCTTTGTTTATCGTCACAGGGTTACTCATGATGTCAGGAATGTTGCGCGTCGGGTCCGAAGCGTCACAAGCGTACGCTCGCGACAGCGTAGATTTACCTGAAGCAGTTGAGGTGAGCGATTCGGAAACCGGGATCTGTGAAGGCGGAGAAAACCTGGAAGGGCTCATCACTGCGTTCCAAACACGGGAAGAACGCATTCGGCAACGTGAAGGTCAACTCGAAGATCGATTGCACGCTTTGACACTTGCTGAACAAGAGATCGACGAAAAACTTGCTCAGCTCACAGCCGCTGAACAGAGTCTGCGCGACACCATTGCCTTAGCCGATAGCGCTGCAGAAAACGACATCGACAGATTAACTAGTGTCTATGAGAACATGAAACCCGCTGAAGCGTCGTTATTGTTCGAAGAAATGGCACCCAATTTTGCCGCTGGTTTTCTTGGTCGAATGCGCCCAGACGCCGCCGCATCAATTATGGCCGGATTAGAACCATCCACCGCATATGCGATCAGCGTAATTGTTGCCGGCCGCAATGCAAATGTTCCTACGGAATAAGAAATGATCAGAAAGCTTTAAGGGTTTTCTGCAATCCTTCTAACCACGAGGAAACGTCTTCCTCAATAACATTATTAAAGTTGGAGTGTCTGAGAATGGTGGGTCTGATTGGCATCGCGATCATCTTTATCATGGTGTTTGGCGGATACCTTTTGGCGGGGGGCAAGATGGGAATTATCCTTAAAACCCTGCCATTTGAGATGATCATGATCGGGGGCGCTGCCGTTGGCGCATTTGTCATCGGCAATGATGTTCCTGCCATCAAACATACGATCAAAGATGTTGGGAAAGTTTTCAAAGGTCCCAAATGGGCTGCAGAAGATTATCGCGACCTGCTTTGCCTGTTATATGAGCTTATTCGGGTCGCTCGGTCGAGCCCTGTTGCGCTTGAAGAACACATTGAAAACCCACCTGAATCGAGCATTTTTGGACGTTATCCCAAAGTGTCTGCAGATTCAGAGGCGGTTGCTCTTATTTGTGACACTTTGCGTTCAGTTTCGATGAATTACGATGATCCTCATCAAGTGGAAGAGGTGCTCGAAAAACGCATCGAAGCAAGCCTGCATCACAAGATGCACTCGACTCATGCATTGCAAACCATCGCAGACGGGCTTCCCGCTCTTGGAATTGTTGCGGCGGTTTTGGGGGTGATTAAAACGATGGGTTCTATTGATCAACCACCCGAAGTTTTGGGAAAGTTGATCGGTGGCGCGCTCGTCGGAACGTTTCTGGGCGTGTTCCTCGCTTATGGCCTAGTTGGCCCTTTCGCCGTTAAAGTCAAAACCGTAATTGAAGAAGATTCGCATTTCTATCAACTCATTAGGGAAGTCCTGGTTGCCAATCTGCACCAACACGCCACGAATATCTGTATTGAGGTTGGTCGCCAGAATACTCCAGGGCATTTCCGGCCAAGCTTTTCAGATTTGGAAGAAGCCTTGAAATCAGCCAAGCAGGAAGCAGCATGAAGCGGCTGTTTCTCCTCTCAGTTCTTACAGCTTTCCCCGCGATAACCAACGCTGAGACTTATGAAATCCGAAGCGGAGATCATGACAGCTTTGCACGTCTTGTTGTATCGATACCAACTGGTTCCGACTGGATTCTTGGCAGGACCAACCTCGGATATGGACTCGAGATAAATCAAGAAAACGTTCTATTCAACACTTCGCAAGTTTATGAACGAATTCAAAATGATAGATTGGCCTCAATTAGTGCTGACGACGGTGAACTTTCTTTGCAACTTGGTTGTGATTGTCATGCAACTGCATTTTTATGGCGCAACGACAGACTAGTCATAGATATCGTTGACGGTCCTCCCCCTGCTTCTTCCGAATTCGAAGCCTTGTTGTATCCCCGAGAGTCTGAGCCTGTTTCAGAACAAAGGCATCTTGCAAGAACACGGCCTGAAAATGCAATTACACTTCCCATTGTAATCTCAAACACAGTGCAAAATAGGGAAACAACAGACTTTTTTCAAAACCAAGCGTTAGAGCCAAATTTTGAACGCGTGGGTGAGGTTGAAGAACAGCTCGTCGAAGGCCTCGCACGAGCCGCCAGTCAGGGGTTGCTCGCCGCTTCTGATTTTCAAAGCATCGAAAATGAACAAATACAGACCAGCCCGGCAGAACAAGCAGAATCAATTGATGTCATCCCCACCAGCGGCGTTTCAACGCGCACAACAATTGAACGCGACAGCCCGATTTACGGCGGCTTCGAGGGCGTTGAGCGCAGCCTGTCTGGTTGTCTAGATAACTCTCAATTTGATGTGAGCAGTTGGCTTTCGGAGGAGGCAGAATTTGATGCTCAGGTTCGCGAGGACCGCCTCAATTTAACCTCTGAATCCGGGTCACTGCAGAGTGATAGCGTAATTCATCTTGCGCGAACCTACATCTATTTTGGATTTGGCGCAGAAGCGCTCCAAGTTTTGGCGCTTTTGGACTCTGATTCAGATGAAACCGCATTGCTATCGGAAATGGCACTAATTGTAGATGGTCATAAGACATCAAAGATGGATTGGAATTCACAACTAAGTTGCAAATCAAGTTCTTCATTGTGGGCCGTTCTTGCGCTCCAAGACATTCCAAGCGACTACAACGTAGACCACGCGGTTTTGGTGCGCACTCTGAGAGCTTTGCCAAAACAGCTGCGGGGGCATCTTGGAACAACATTAGCTGAGCTTCTGGTAGAAGCAGGGGACGGAGACTCCGCAGAAAATTCATTGAAACAGGCCCTTCAAAGCGGTGTTACCGAGCCTGCTCAAATTGGTTTGGTCTTAGCTGAAGTTAGCGTAGAGCAGGGCAATGAACTTGAAGCTGTTGATCAGTTATCAGAGCTCGCAGAAGAGAGCCCTCGACTAACCGCAGATGGTGTGTCGAGGTTAATCGAGTTGTCTCTTGCTGAGGGTCAAAATGTAGATGCCTCCATTTTGTCACTCGCTGAATCGCTTCGATTACAAGGTGCAGAAAAATCAGCCTCTAATCGCTTATTAGCTGCTGAAATATCCGCAAACGTTGCCAACAGCAACTTTACGCGGGGATTTGAGTTGTTGAATCAAGCCGAACACGACTTCCATGAGCCCGAATTTGAGACAACGCGACATAGTTTTTTTCAAGCCTTTGCAGAGAATTCCAATCAAGGCGAATTCTTGGAATTTACCTTCGAAAACAATCTTGATTTCCTCCCCCCGGACGTCGGCAACGAATTTGCCGAGCGTCTAATTTCCTATGGATTTCCTGAGCGTGCCTTGGATGTTCTAAGAACAGCCGCAACACGTGATGACATGCGTGAGAGAAGGTATATTCGCGCTGAAGCTGCGGCTATTGTCGGGGACATAGAATTAGTCGACAGAGTTTTATCTGGCCTCTCTGACACTCGATCTCAGCAAATCCGCGTTAACAGCCTAATCAACCAAGGTGCGTATAAAGAAGCACATCAAACACTAGAGATCGCTGAGTTGGAAGATAACTCAAATCTGGCTTGGAGAGCTCAGGCGTGGAACCGCATTGCGCAATCTGAAGATCAACTCCTTCAAACCGCAGCGGCGCGTATGAACAACGTAAATTTGGATCCAATAAACTCTACTGCATCCCTAACCGCACGTTCGCAATTGCTAGAGGAATCCTCACAGACTCGCGATTTTGTGTCAGCTCTTCTTGCTAGGTATCCTTCCGAAAGCTCCCCAACATCTGATGAATAGCTGAACCCTCTCTATAGATAACCAATTATAAACATTCTCAATTTACTAAAACTATAGATGCAGCAGAAGGTGCAGCTATGGCTTTTCGTCCAAATACATACTTTAATTTACCAAACTCCGACATCAATATGATCAAGGTTTACGCGCAAGTTAGTAAAACAAAGTTGGCCCATCGTTCTTTCGTAACAATACCGGAGGGAAACGATGAATAGTTTTTCGCTGAAAAACCTGTTTCAGCCAACAATCCTTTTGTCCCTGGCTTTGATGGCCATCATCGTAATGATGATCCTCCCAATGCCAGCTTGGGTACTTGACCTTGGATTGGCAGTTTCGTTTTCACTTGCGATTTTGATATTTACCGTCACGCTATTCATCGAACGTCCGCTTGATTTTTCTTCGTTCCCGACGGTTTTGTTGGCATCCTTGATGCTGCGTTTGTCTTTGAATGTCTCGTCAACGAAACTCATCATTGGAGAAGGTCACACCGGCACAAACGCCGCCGGGGAAGTCATTGAAGGGTTTGCCAACTTCGTCATGGGGGGCAACGTCTTTCTAGGCCTTGTCGTTTTTTGCGTCCTGCTCATTGTAAACTTTATCGTCATTAACAAAGGCGCGACGCGTATGGCCGAAGTTGGGGCGCGCTTCGCCCTTGATGGCATGCCCGGAAAACAGCTCGCTATCGACAGCGATATGAGCGCTGGCGCAATCAATCATGAAGAAGCAAAGCTGCGTCGAGAAACCGAACAAGCCGAAACCACTTTTTTTGGCTCACTTGACGGTGCTTCCAAATTTGTAAAAGGCGACGCAGTCGCTGGCCTGCTTATCACGGGCTTGAATTTGATTGTTGGCTTAATCATCGGCGTGACGATGCATGATATGGCGATTGGAAAGGCATTTGAAACCTATTCCATTCTAACAGTTGGCGATGGGCTGGTCAGCCAAATCCCTTCCGTCATTATCTCGATTGCTTCGGCATTGCTTTTGGCCAGGGGCGGTGCAAAGGGCGCAACCGACCTCGCGATGGTATCTCAGCTCGGCCGCCACCCTTCTGCTCTTACTACAGTAGGGGTGTTGATGGCGCTCTTTGCACTGGTGCCTGGATTGCCGTTTGTGCCGTTCATTATCGGTGCAAGCGTGTTGTTTGCTTGCGCATTTTTAGTGCGTCGAAAACAGTTACAAGAAGCCGCATTGGCACAATCCACTGAAGTCGGCGAGGTTCAACCTCAGATTCACACGTCGATGGGCGACGTGCTTGACCTTGACGACATCCATGTCGAATTTGCTCCTGATTTGGTTGAAATGGTACTTGATCAAGGAACCGGGCTGGATGCGCGGATCGCCAATATGAGGAACCATGTAGCAACTGAATTCGGGTTGTTGCTACCTGAGATCCGATTGACCGACAATTCGGCGCTTTCAATGGGTGAATATATCATTAAAATTCAAGGCGTTGAGCAAGCCAGAGATGTGCTTAGACCAGACAAACTCCTTGCGCTACTTTCCGGCCCGGTCGACGACAGCATCGCAGGCGAAGATGTATCTGAACCGGTTTATGGCGCCCCAGCTCGTTGGGTTTCATCGGGCGAACAAGAGGCCACCGCCATTCGCGGCATGACAACGGTTCTGCCCACCGAAGTATTGGCAACGCATCTGCTTGAAGTCATCAAAAGAAACTTTCGGCGGCTTCTTACTCTCAAGGCGCTCAGGCGCTTGTTAGATGAAATGGTCAACCTCTCGGACGCGTCGCGTGCAGAAGCAAATCGGAAAATGCTGGATGAGTTGATCCCAGAACGTGTTTCGATTGATGTTTTGTTATCTGTCCTCAGATTGCTGCTCGAAGAGCGTGTCTCGATCCGTAACCTTGGCTTAATAATCGAGGCCTGTGCAGAGGCACGTCAAATCCACACCACTTCAGAAGGCATTGCAGAACACGTGCGTCAAAGGCTCGGCTTTCAGCTTGTTGCGGAACTTCGCCGCCAAGATGGGACTATTCCCTTGATCCAACTGGCGCCAGAATGGGAGGACGTGTTCACGACCTATCAACTCAACAACGATCGCGGGCCCGCTGATGTCGCGCTACCGCCTGATGACTTCAACAGACTTGCAAATGCCATTTCGGCAAAACTGTCTCTTGCCGCTGAAAACGGGAATTTCCCTGCAATTGTCACTTCAATGCGCAGGCGGCGATTTGTGCGAACGGTTATGTCCGCCAAGGGGATATCGAACCCCGTGCTTTCATTTGAAGAAATCGGTGTCGATGCGCGTCCCGCATTGGTGGGCATGGTTCCTGCTGCATGACGTTTGAATTGCTGCAATTCATCGAAAAATACAATGACAGCGCAGCTGGCCTGTTCCTGGTTTTTCTAAGAGTGTCTGGCGCTATGTCTCTAGTTCCTGCGTTCGGGGACCAAATGGTGCCTGTGCGGGTTAAGCTCGTAATGGCCGTTATGTTTACGTTGGTTGTATATCCTGCCATCGCCCAAACAGCTTACTTACCTATTGACGCTGGAATTGGATTCATCCCAATCATCCTTTCAGAGATTGCTGTAGGGCTCTTTTTCGGTTTGTTTTTGCGTATGTTTATTTTGACATTGCAAATGGCGGGCACAATGGCGGCGCAATCCACGTCGCTGTCGCAGATTTTTGGAGGAAGCGCCGGCAACGACCCCCAGCCCGCGATGGCGCATTTACTTGTTATTTCAGGTGTCGCACTCGCGACATTACTGGGGCTGCATGTTCATATCGCCAATTATTTGATCCTCACCTACGGATTTGTCCCTGCGGGAGAGTTTCCCTCCTCGGAAATTGTCGCAGAAATCGGCATTTCCCAAATCACAACAGCATTCGCGAGCGCCTTCACACTTGCCGCACCCTTTATCATCGCATCGTTGTTATACAACGTGACACTGGGCATAATTAACCGTGCCATGCCCCAATTAATGGTCGCTTTTGTGGGCGCCCCTGCGATTACCGCCGCTGGGCTCGCACTGCTCATGATTTCAAGTCCTTTAATCTTGTCCGTTTGGTCTGCGACTTTCTTAGATTTCATGTCTTCCCCATTTGGTGGCACCTATGAGTGAAGAGGACAGTGACAAGCAACACGAAGCCACCCAAAAGAAGCTCGATGACGCACGCAAAAAGGGTGATTTCCCTAAATCGACCGACTTAAATACCGCTGCTTCATATGCAGGCTTGTTAATTGCGTTGCTCGCCGTCGGGGGCAGCACGGTCAATGCCATGGGGGCCGCTCTGCAGTCTTTGATAGAAGGTGCAAACGCTCTATCAATTCAAGCATTCTCTGCCGGGCATTTTTCTCAAATGGGTGATCTGCTCTCCACGCTTTTGATGGCGCTCCTGCCGCTTTTTATCATTCCAGCTGTCGCAGTTTTAGGAAGCCTGTTTACCCAAAAATCAATTGTTTTTGCACCAAGCAAGCTTGAATTTAAGTTATCCCGGATATCACCCCTTTCGAATATGAAGCAAAAATTTGGAAGATCCGGCCTATTCGAATTCTTCAAGAGCTTTGTCAAACTTTCAATTTATTCCTTTATTCTAGGGTATTATCTCAATGACCAACTCCCTCGGATTATGTCTTCAATTGGCACGTCACACCGGCTGGTAGTTGTCGAACTTGCCAACTTGGTCATCGGACTTCTTTCCATTGTTTTGGTTGTTGCTGTCACGATCGGCATCATCGACTTTTTGTGGCAAAAAGCCGAACACGCGAGGAAAAACATGATGTCTCGCAAAGAGCTAACCGATGAAATGAAAAACTCAGACGGTGACCCGGCGATGAAGCAGCAACGTCGCCAAAAAGCTGTTGAAATTGCAATGAACCAAATGCTGGCTGACGTACCAGATGCAGACGTCATAATCGTCAACCCGACCCACTATGCCGTTGCATTAAAGTGGGATCGAATGAGCCTCGGGGCTCCACTTTGTGTCGCAAAAGGCGTGGATGAACTTGCCGCTAAAATTCGAGAAATCGGAACCGATAATGCGATTCCCATTTTTTCGGATCCACCGACGGCGCGGGCGTTGTTTGCCACCGTTGAGGTTGGAGAAGAAATATTACCTGATCACTATCAAGCAGTTGCCGCAGCGATCCGTTTTGCAGAAAGCATGGCAGGAAAATCAAAATGAGACATAAGGCAGACAAGAAAAAACTGGCGACATTACACAGACTCGCTGATGCGCATTACACTAAAATACAATCTCAAATGTCGATACTGAACAGCCGTGAAGCCGAATTGAACACCTTGTTGGGCCAACTACAAATGTCCATTTCTGGTCGTGCGGCAACAATTGACATTGAAACAGATGCATCCGTTTTCAGTGGTGCTGACCCTTTGTGGGAAGGGTGGGTTCAGGCACGTCGCACAGAGATTAACCAACAAATTTACGCCATTCGTGTGGAAAAGCAAAACTTGCAATTACAACTTTCAAAATCTTTTGGCCGCACAGAAGTTCTTAAAAACCTTCGCCAAAAAAGTTCAAATCGACAATGGGTATCGGAGTGAGAAAGTCACATTGACCCCACAATTGCGACGGTTCATGTAACGCTGCAGTTTAGCAATGCAAATGAAACTATTCCCATCATTTGAAATGGGAATAACATCTCACTTCGGACGTAGATCAAGTCAGCGCTAGCCACTTGTGCCCTTTATTGAACGATGAAATCCGCATGCAGCGCACCACTTGCCTTGATCGTCTTAAGGATATCGATCATATCCCTTGGTGAAACCCCTAGGGCGTTAAGGCCGGCAACAACTTCTGAAAGCGAAGTGCCTTCACGTACTTCAGCCAACCCAATTCCAGGCTCTTCCTCGATTCCAACACGGGTTCGGGGAACAATTACAGTTTCTCCATCTGAAAACGGGTTCGGCTGTGCGACCAGTGGTGCTTCTTCGATCCGCAGGGTTAAGTTTCCCTGACTAACGGCCACACTGCTAATGCGGACATCCTCACCAATGACGATTGTCCCTGAACGTTGATCGACAACAACCCGGGCACGGCGCTCTGGCTCCACTGCAATATTTTCAATCCGTACCAAAGCGTGCGACGGCGAACGCATTCCCGTTGCCTCAATGTCGACCGCCACTGTGCCGGCGTCCGTCATCAACGCGACACGTCGTCCAAATGCTGAATTGATTGCAGTTTCAATGCGTGCCGCAGTGGTGAAATCTGGTGTACGCAATGCGAGTCGAATTTCTTGTAAATTTGAGAAATCGAAGTCAACTTCCCTCTCCACGGTGGCTCCAGAAGGGATCATTCCAGAAGTAGGAACGCCTTGAACTACGCGCGCAGCATCCCCCTCTGCCGACGCACCCCCTGCGATGATTGCACCTTGTGCCACGGCGTAAATCTCTCCATCGGCGGCGTTTAAGGGCGTCATAATCAACGTTCCACCTAACAAACTGCTGGCATCCCCAATTGCAGAAACACTCACATCGATAGGACTGCCCGTCCGGGCAAAGGGAGGTAGCTTTGCTGTCACAAGAACTGCTGCAACATTTCGCGGCCTGAATTGTTCGCCGGTCACATTGACACCGAGACGTTCAAGAATATTCGACATGATTTCTTCGGTGAAAGGGGAATTTCGGAGGCCATCCCCTGACCCATTCAAGCCAACGACCAATCCATAACCTACCAGTTCATTGGTTCGGACGCCGTCGAATTCCACCAAATCTTTAAGTCTGATTGGCGTGGCAAAAACTTGAGATCCGATTAGCAGAAAGACCAATGCTTGAATTAATGTTCTCAACGCAAATACTCCGTGAGAGAAAGCCGCGATAACCTTGCTGTGAGTGTATAATGCGTTTCGAGCTGAATCTGAGTTTGTTCAAGCGCAGTCGCCGTTTCGAATGGATCAGTGGAAACCATGTTGTTCCTCGCAATCGACAGCGCTGCAGCTTCGCTTTCATACTGAACAAGGTTTTCATCAATGCGTTGTTCGCTTTGCCCGACAAGAGCCTGCATGCCGACTATTTCTTGACCACTGCTAAGAAGAAGCTCGCTCGCATGCTTCAACAAAGCGACTTCATTTGCAGAGCCAGTAGCGCCACCCGCATTTGTTGCAATTGCTGCAATTACCGTGCCCTTCAATACATTTCGCACCTCGTCTGAATTTGCGCGAAAGTCGCTTGAGATTTCGGTACCATCACCCAATTTCTGTTCAACTTGGGCTCCGGTTCCCCCAAGATATCCCATCGAAGCAAATCCACCGGTCGGAGAATCAAACCAATCGTCGACTGCAGTGATTACGTCTGATGCTGATGTAAGAGCCCCGATATTCGCCTGGATATCAGCCAACATATCTGATGCATCAGCCAATACCGGTCCATTCGTTTGCGCACCGCCAAACAAAGAACGGCCACCAAACTGAACATTCATCGAACTGACCACTTTTTCAAATGCATCCTGACCATTGCTACTGGCCAAGTCGCGAGTGTTTTGGGAGCTGCCAGAATTGATTGTTATCAGCTTATTGGTCAGATCGGATCGTGCGGTTTCCACTGCGCCCAATGAAAGTTGCATTGCCCCTAGGGTATTTGAAAGTTCCTTCCCCGAAAGTTCAAATGCACCTAGTAGCGTCAGGCGATTGTCGAGGTGAGCCAACCGACCACTGTCCAATCCTACGGCGCGGGCGATATCACTCTTTTTGCCCGTGGACAGCTCATTTGTCAGGGTGTTCATTTGTGTTCGCAACCGGACATTGTTGCGTTGCGTCAAAAAATGTTGCGACATTGTTCCAATGGTTGTTCGAGGCATCTATCAAATCTCCATTAATGTCTGCATCAGCGAATTGATGGTCTGAATAACTTTGGCATTCGCTGCATAGGATTCTTCAATCACGAGCAGGCGCTGCATTTCGTAATCTGTGTCGACACCATTTGCGAGTTCTGCATTTTTCAATGCTCCCCATCGCGCAGATGACACCGCAACGTCACTTTCTTGATTGATCCGCATGGCACCGATCGATGTGTGTACGGCTGACCCGTGAGACGCAGCTGACCCGGTCATACCACCAGTATGTAAGCTTCTCGATTCTTGTAATGCAGATAACCAACCATTTAGCATGCTCGTGTCCCCTACCGGCCCAACGGTCGCCGCTTGGACCCCGTCGCGAAGTCGGGAAAGCAAGCCTCCTTGGTTAGGGTCAATATTGGGATTTATACTAATGCGCCCAGCTAACCCTACGGTGTCCAGCACATCAAATTGAGCCCCACGATCAGTCAAAAGCCCGGCGTCAGTTGCTCCTAGAGACGGGTCAACTGCTGGATCTTGGAACCTCTCAATCAAATTTCTTGCGACCGCGTCCAAATGATCTTGGACTCCTACCAGTTCTTGATCCCTCAGTTCAAATGCCGCGCCTAGGGTCCCCCCCTCAAACGGGCCGGCAGCCTCGCCCGATGGAAAGGGCACGCCATCAATTGTCAAACCTGACAACGCACCTGAACCATACGTCATGTCTGGTGTGATGACGGCGGTTGGAGTAAATTCAATTTCTGCCGATGTACCATCAACCAGCTGAAACCCCGTGGTGGTCATCAGAGCAATTTGACCATTTGAACGATCCATTTGGCGCAAAGGTACGATGCCTGAAATCTCATCGACCAATCTTTGGCGCTGATCAAACAACGCTGTCGCATCATAGCCAGAGTTCAGCGCCCGACTGATATCACCATTCAACGCCTCTACATTTCGCAGCGTGCGATTCAAGGTATCTACTTGAGACGCAATGCTTGCGTCTGCCTCTTCCCGCATTTGCTGAACTGAATCAGACGCGGTGTTTAATGTCGTTGCAAGACTGTCAAACCCCGACACAACCTGTCGTAGCCGCTGATCCGACGATGGATCGCTTGCAGCAAAAATGAGGGCTTGTTCAACCTGACCGACCCGGCTGCCAATTGAGTGAGCGTCGTCAATTCCGCCAAGTGCATCCTCCATTCGAACAAATGCATCATGCAACATACCGTTACGCTGATGGTCAGCGTCAGAAATGCGACGATCCGCCAGCAAGCCACGATCGACAAGCCGGACAACGCCATCAATTCGAACACCAGCGCCATGGCCGCCAACATTCATGCTCGATAATTCGAGCTGCCTTGGACCGTAGCCTTCGGTCATCACGTTGGCCAAGTTCGCCGAAACAATTTCGGCGGCGCGTGCATTGGCGTTCAATCCGCTGAGTGCGTTTTGAAGAGATTGTGAAATACTCATTGTTCAATCCTTTCAGGCGCCGCCTTTTATGGCTTAACGTTTGATATTTGTGGTTTCTTGCAGCATCTCATCCACTGTTTGGATGACTTTTGCATTTGAAGAATAAGCCCGTTGCGTTTGGATCAGTTGGGTCAATTCACCCGCGACATCCGTGGCGGATTCCTCGCGTGCAAATGAAACGATATCCCCAGTTGGCCCATCGCCAGCATCCCACAAAAAGATGTCGCCGCTTTCAGTTGTGGCCCGATAGCTCTGTTGATCCAGGGATTCCAAACCATTGACATTCGGCACGTCGATCAACGGGATCTGATACAGGACGCGGCTGATCCCGGTGTCAAATGACGCGCTAATGAAACCATTTGCGTCCACTTCGATTGCGGTCATGTTGCCAACCGATGTGCCGTCCTTGTTGATCGAAACCGGTCGGAATGCATCCGACAGCTGGGTCAATCCGTCAGGTTCGCCAATAACCCCAATACCAACATCCAATGGGCCACCGGCAACAGTCATGCTGAGACGCCCGGTAACCGGATCATATGGATTTGTCCCGATATTATCGACCACAGATAGCAGCGTACCACCCGCGGCACGCGTATCGTCAAAGGTCAACGTATAATCACCAACGATGGCCCCGCCAGACGCACTGTCACGCAACACCAACTGCCATTCGTTGGACGCCCCGGTCCCAGGGATCGTCGGAATGAATTCAGCAGTGATTGATTCCGATTTCCCTAGATTGTCAAAATACTCAATTGACAATTCTTCGGGTGTACCGGCCGCAGTAGACTCGGTCGATGTGGCCGGCAGATTGACGGTCATTTCCATGAACGTCGTTGCCTCACCTGCAAACTGGTTTGCGTTGATGCGAATGGGTTCCAGCCCGTCGGCGGTGTCTCGCGGCATAGTTGGAATTGTTCCGCTTGGATCTGCGGGCCATCCCATCAGGATCAGTCCACTTTCAGACTTCAAATACCCGTTTTCATCTGTACGAAACGATCCAGTGGTCGACATCAGAAGCGGAGTTTCGCCCGCGCCAACGGATGATTCACTGGTGACAGGAAGCAATCCGCGACCACGAACGGCCAAATCTGTCGAATTACTTGTTGAAACGAGCGACCCGCGCTGGTCGATCATCCGGGATGTTGTGACCCGCACCCCACCAGCAGAATAGGTGCCGTTTCCGCCATCGATCACCATCGAATGAAAATCTGCTACTGATCGTTTATAACCATACGTGGATGAGTTCGCGATGTTATCTGCAATGGTCGCCAAACGGGTCGCGTTAGAGGCAAGCCCCGCAACGCTGGCGTTCAGAGATGAGGAAATCGTCATTTTTCGAGCCTTTCTGCATCAAGAAAATCTGTTGTCCCCTCAGGCTTACGCTGAATGCGCTTAACAGCCCCCTAACAGATAAAATCTGAATAACTCCGCCTTGTTTTTCCTTACTGATCACTGCGTAGAACCACGATTTCGATGCGGTTGTTGCGCGGCGAAGTCGGATTCGATGTCAGGATTTTGCGATCTGCATAGCCAACAACCCGTTCGATTCGGGTGCTTTCAAATTGCGCGTTTTCCAGCAGCATTCGGATTTGTTGCGCCCGCGAGGTCGACAATTCCCAAACCGGGTTTTCACTGACCACCAATGCCCGTGATCGCGTATGACCTTTGATCGCCAGATCGTTTTCAACCATGCTGAGGACCCGTGCAAACATCGACACCAATTCAACTGTGGTTTCGGTTGGCATATTGGTTTCCCCATCAAAGAGGGGCGCGCCCGGCAGGTCAAAAATCTCGACGATCAAACCTTCGTCCGTGAGACGCGTCAGAACGTGCCGCATGGCCCGATCTGAAACAAGGCTTTCTCCACCGATGCCAAGCAGTTGCTGTTCGACATTTTCAAGTGCAGCAACCTGCGCCGGTGTTTGACCACCATCCGCCTGCACATCGGAATCACCGGGGCGTACAGTATCACCCGAGAAATTCCCGGCACCACCGGTGCCATTTTCCGCCAAACTGTCCTGAGAAAAGACACTGCTGCCCCCAAAGGCACCATCGCCCCCGCCAGAAATCCGATTGATCGGAATTGTAGGGGAAAAATAATCTGCGATACCTTTGCGCTGCTGTTCGGTCGTTGCGTTCAACAGCCACATAAGCATAAAAAACGCCATCATCGCGGTCACAAAATCCGCATAGGCCACTTTCCAAGCGCCACCATGATGACCGTCCCCACCGACGACCTTCTTGCGCTTGATAATTACTGGTGCCTCATTTGACATGGTAACCCCACCACTTTGACTTGATCAGCTCCTAGGATGAGAACAATCGGGGCAGAAGTGGGGCATTTGGTTGCGAAAAACGGCCTAATTGGCCCTATCAAGGTTAACAGCACCTCTATCGTGGTAAATATCGTCTTTACCGCAAAATTCAATCAAATCGTATCCGTTTTCACGCATGATTTCAGGGATTTCCGAGCTTTGAGCGTTATTTTCAATCGACCAGATTCGCGGCCTGAATCGCCCAAATGGGAACGCTTTTAGAACGGCCACTTCGCCGCCTTCGATGTCCAGCGACAATAGGTCAGGTGTTTCCAAACCCGCCTCGTCCAGGATCATTTCCAGCGTTTGCGTTTCAACCCGGTGCACCTTTTCTTTGTGCCGGGGATCTGATCGAACGGCGTCCAACAGGCCCGGGTCATAGGTGCCCGACAGCCCGCTCATCTGGGTGTAGCCTTCGCTGATTTCAATAAATTCCGCATCGCCATTTTGGGCCGCGACGGCCACGCCAATGCAGGAACATCTTCGAACTCTGCGGGCCTTTTCCAATTGCGCCGGGACGGGTTCCACCAGAATGCCGGTCCAATTGCGAAACAGTTCCAAAAAGAACGTGTTTGATCCAGTGACCCCATCATAGCCGCCAATATCTACAAAGGTGCCGCCGCGTTTGCCTTTGAATATCCGGTCAATGACCGCGTCCTGACCAGCCTGCGACGAATACCGGTAATCAGGGTTCATCGCGCGTCGGACTTCGTGCAGATGCAAGTTCAGCGCCCCGCGCGCCCGGCTTTTGTCTGCGTTCAACGCTTCTCTGAGCTCTGTCTCAGCGGATTTCAGGCTGGAACGGGCCATGTTTAGATGCGCTTTGACGTTCATGAGGCACCGCCAGTGTAATCGGCATAGGATTTTTCCTCGATCAGGTCCGATCCAAGATGAAGGTTGATCCGTTTTTTCACATCAGACCGTTGGTCATTGGTCACATAAACAGCTCGGGCCAAATCGATAAAGGTTTGCCCAAAATCCCCGGCCGCCTCGCAATCGCGAATGTCGTCTTCGATTTTCCAAAGCGCAGCGTTGACCTGATACAATTCGTCCCACAGGGCGGTCAGGGTTTGCGACGGTGGCAGCTTCGACTGCGCCGTTTTGGTCAGCACAGTTTGTTCATGCCGAACATTGGTCAGCTTTGCCGGGTCGGTGATGTGTTCGGTCTTTAGCCGCAGGATCGTCAACTTGTCGATCAATTCACCGGGCGAGGTTGGGACTAAAATTGTTTCCACCTTCACCGCTCCTTCTTCCAATCTTTAATACACTTAATCAATTCAGGCTGTACCTGATCGAAAACGCTGCCCCAATCATGGGGCGCAGTTTGACGAAACAGCCGCATCGACGGATACCATGGCATCGTGTCACCTGTATGGCCAAAAAACCAAAACGGATCCCAATGCAGCAACGTCCAGACAGGAACGCCAAGTGAACCGGCAATATGGGCCGTTGCAGTGTCAGACGTAATGACCAAATCCATGTCCTGCATCATCGCCGCACAATCGGCAAAGTCCCGATCCGTGCTGGCCGCATCAACGATGAATGCAGCGCTACCATCCGCCTGAAACGCCTCTAATGCGGGACCTTTGTAGAGTGAAAACAGCTGCACATCGTCCAGATCAACCAGTCTGAGGAATTCCTGATGGCCAAACGACCGGAAACTGTTTCCCTTGAACGTCACAGAGCCGCTCCAGACGATGCCGACCTTAAACACATCCTTATAGGGCGCGACGATCTGAGCCGCGCGGTGTTTGGCATCGGTGGGCGTATTCAATCGCGTTGGCGGGGGAATGTCCCCGACGGTTTTCAAACCGACACGGGGCAGGTCCATAACCGTCATCCAGACGTCAAATTTCTCATCCTTTGAGACAACTTTGCCGATCCAATCGATTCCTTCGGCGGTCTCAAACAATCGGGCCATGGGTTTTTCCGCCATGACATGAACGCGCCCGGCAATTTCACGAAGCTGGGGCAAAAATCGCATCATCAGCACCGCATCCCCAAACCCCTGTTCAGGAACAACCAGAACCTTTTTGCCGGTTAGATCGCCCCCGTCCCATTTCGGATAGGGGATCGATATTGGTTTGGCCTCTGCGGTGTCCCAACGGGCTTCGTAATTTTGCAAACCCGCCTCGAATTGACGATCCGCCAGCTGGGCAAATCCCAATTGCAGCTTTATCTCTGCGTCGTCAGGATGCATGCCCAGCGCGGCCTCTAGATGGGTGATTGCATCTGAATATCGCCCCAAAGACCTGAGTGATTTGCCAATCAGCGCCTTTTGTTGCGTGTCATTTGGGGTCTGTTCCAGAATTTCGTGGCGCAGCGCGATGCTTTCTTTGTGGAACCCAACATCGTTCAGGATATTTGCCAGATTATTGCGCACACCGGCCATTTCTGGCTGTACCGCATAAGCGCGTCGTTGGGCACGTAATGCCTGATCATGTCGTTCCGTAGACCGATATAACGCGCCCAGATTGGTCCAAATTCCTGCATCTTTTGGACGCGCACTTAGATACCGGCAATAGGCATCCTGGGCTGCTTTGATATCCCCTTTTTGATGCGCATTGATGGCCCCATGACGCAGCGCCGCCAACTGATCGTTTGATAGAGTTTGCACATCTTATCCTTTAGATCGCCGGATGGGTTTGACCAGAGTTTCAGGGCGACGCTCTTCGGCGGCTTGAAACAGGGAAAACGTCTGATTGACGAAATTCACAGCGCCAGAAATCATGTCCATATATTCAAGTAGTTCTGGGGTGCGTTCCGTTTCGGTTAAGACAACAGCGCGGTCCTGCGGCATGGTTTCGAAATACACATAAAACCACGGATCCCCACGATTGATTTTCAGCGGCTTATCCGTGTCATGCCATTCAAACGCCCACATCAGCGGGCGCGGCCAAACATTGATCGGATACCGTCCGCCAAAAATTGTGCCCGGCAATTGATCGCGTTGATAATGCATAAAGCACGACAATTGCGTCACATAAACCGGCTCATCACTGATCATCACATAAGGCGTCATGACCTGAATGGTTGGCACCCCCGGATAACGCCATTCATGTTCTGGGGTGATGTGAATTTGCTGGGACAGTTTATTGGCGCGAATGCCGCTCATGTTGCCATTCAAATTCCGCAGCGCTGGCTTGCCTTCGTTATCACGGACAAAGGCCAGATGAATATCAAACGGCGCCTTCACCATGAAATAGCGGCTTTCCATGTTGATAACCGCAGGGCAGCGTGACGCGCTTTTGGCATGCGATTTGTTCTGCTCGACGCTGCGTACACGTTCAGGCGGATCGTAAATGATGCTGCCTTTGGTCGTGTTTAAAAACCACCCAACGGTCACCGGACCGGATTTGGGGGCCACATCGCGTGTATTTTCAAAAGAAACTGACAATTGCATTTTATCTATCCTGACCAAGGCATTCGCCTGAAATATCACGTAAATCAATCGCAATCCGGCCGCCATGTCAAAGCCCCCATAGTTGACAGGGCTTCGATTGCGCCGTTTTACTCGGCAAGTGAACGAATGTTCATTTACCTAATAGGGGTTAAATGATGCTGACCAAAGGTGCAGATATCACCGAAACCCGCTCTGGGTTTGGGTGGAACATTCCGACGCATTTCAACATTGGCGTCGATATTTGTGATCGCCCTGCTGCGCAGCATCCCGACAAAATTGCGATTATTGACGTTGATCCGGATTTTGCGGTGACCCGATACAATTTCAGACAGCTGCGCGACATGTCAAATATTCTGGCAAACGCCCTGTCACGGCATTGCCAAGAACAAGACAGGATTGGCGTGCTCTTGCCCCAAGGGATCATTACCGCAACCGCCCATGCTGCGATCCCCAAACTGGGCTGTATCGCATTGCCTTTGTTCACTTTATTTGGCCCAGAGGCGTTACAGCACAGGTTACAGGATTCCGGGACCAAAGTGTTGCTCACCAATGCGATGGGCGCGGCCATGATCGCCAAAATCCGGCCAAACCTGCCTGATCTGGCGCTGGTCATATCCGTTGATGGCCGCGACGATAACGCCATAAGCTATGCCGATTTCACCCACGGAATGGCGACCACTTTCACCCCTGTTCAGACCCGCGCCGATGACCCGGCTTTGTTGATCTATACGTCTGGGACCACCGGAAACCCCAAAGGCGCGCTGCATGCACATCGGGTGTTGCTCGGACATTTGCCGGGCGTCGAAATGAGCCATAATTTTTTTCCTCAATCCGGGGATTGCATCTGGACGCCTGCCGATTGGGCCTGGATTGGCGGTCTATTGGATGTGCTGATGCCCGCATTGCATCATGGCGTGCCGGTCGTGGCCTGTCGGTTTCGCAAATTCACCCCCGAAGCCGCGTTTCGATTGATCCAAGACCACAATATTCAAAACACCTTTTTGCCCCCTACCGCGCTCAAAATGATGCAACTGGCGCCCGCCGACCTCCAGCCGAAATTCCAGCTGCGCAGTGTCGCCAGCGGCGGTGAGCCGCTTGGCAAAGAATTGATTGCATGGGGTCGAACCGTTTTCGGAACCACGATCAACGAATTTTACGGTCAGACCGAATGCAACATGATCGTTTCATCCTGTGCTGACTTGGCCCCCGCAGAGCCGGGGATCATGGGATTTGCTGTCCCGGGCCATCACGTGGACATAATCGAAGAAACCACCCAAACCTGTTTGGGTCAGGATCAGGTCGGAACCATCGCGATCCGGGCGCCTGATCCCGTTATGTTTCTAAAATATTGGAACAATCCTGACGCAACTGACGCAAAATATCTGACGATCGATGATCAGAAATGGCTGCTGACCGGCGACAAAGGTTACAAAACACAATCGGGGCGTATCGGTTTTTTGGGTCGTGATGACGACATCATCAGTTCCGGTGGCTATCGCATTGGCCCTGCCGAAATCGAAGATTGCATCCAATCCCATCCCGCCGTGGAATTGGTTGGCGTTGTGGGCAAACCCGATCCCGTCCGTGGTGCTGTTGTGGCCGCCTATGTTCAGTTATCAGCCAATCACGCCCCCAGCGACGCACTGGCAGATGACATCGCCGCCCATGTCAAAACCCAGCTTGCCGCATATGAATTTCCCCGCATTGTTCGGTTCATTGATCAGATGCCGATGACCACAACCGGGAAAATCATCCGATCACAGCTGCGCCAGCTTGCTGAGAAAGAAGCCAAAGATGACCACTGACGCACCCGTCCTTTTGGATATTTCTCATCATATTGCGCGGGTGACACTGAACCGGCCACAAAAACGCAATGCCGTTGATGCAACTATGTGCGCCGCGATCACGCAGGCCTTTGACACGATCGAGGCAGACCCAGATGTCCGCGTGACGGTGTTGTCTGGAAAGGGTTCTGTTTTTTGCTCTGGGATGGATCTGCGAGCGTATCAACAGGGGCAGTCGGACCAGATTTTGTTTGGGCAATACGGGTTTGCGGGGTTCGTAAAACGCCGCAGACAAAAACCAGTGATTGCCGCGGTATATGGGGCCGCATTGGCCGGCGGATTTGAAATTATGCTGGCCTGCGATTTGGCCGTTGCCAGTGAAAATGCCGTATTTGGATTACCAGAGGCAAAGCTTGGCCTGATCGCAGGTGGCGGTGGCGCATTTCGACTGGCCCAGCGCATGCCGCGGGTTTTGGCCAATGAAATGCTTTTATCCGGTCGGTCTGTTTCAGCTCAGGTGATGCAGCAATATGGAATGCTCAATCACGTGACGTCCGACGGTGAAGTAATTGACAAAGCACATGAAATAGCGACGGACATCGCCAAAAATGCACCTCTCAGTCTGGCGTCCAGCCTCGCATTGTCGGATCAATCCTGCGCTGTATCAGAACCTGATTTATGGGCGCAAAGCGATGCAGCACTGTCGAAATTGGGCCAATCTCATGACGTCCAAGAAGGCATTTCGGCCTTCTTGGAAAAACGTGCGCCAAAATGGCAGGGATCCTAACCCTTTGCGCCCTGCCCGCGTGCATAAACATCTTCGAGGCGCACAATGTCATCCTCACCCAGATAGGACCCGGTTTGAACTTCGATCAAAACCATGGGCACTTTGCCGGGGTTTTCCATGCGGTGCACAGCGCCCAACGGGATGTAAACGGACTGGTTTTCGGACACCAATTTGACCTCATCATCGATGGTCACTTTGGCGGTGCCTTCGACAACAATCCAATGCTCAGAACGGTGGTGATGGCTCTGTAAACTCAGGGCAGCGCCGGGATGCACATGAATGCGTTTCACCTGAAATCTGGACCCAATAACCAAGCTTTCAAACCACCCCCATGGGCGGTGATCCTTGGGAAAATCGGTTGCCTGCGCGGACCCTTTGGTTTTCAGGGCGGCAACGGCTTTTTTGACGTCTTGGGCGCGGGACATGTCAGCGATCAGAACCGCATCATTCATCGCCACCGCCATCACATTATCCAGCCCTACACCAACCAGTTCCAACTGATCGCTGTCGGATCGCAGCAACGTGTTGTTGCAATCAATGGCCGTCGCGTCCCCAGAGGTGACAACGCCGTTTTCGTCTGGTCCAAATTCCCGCCAGACCGCGTCCCAGCCCCCTAAATCGGACCAGCCGCCGTCAAATGGCACAACCGACAGATTATCAGACCGTTCCATAACTGCGTAATCGATTGAAATGTCTTCGGCTTGGCACCAATCGTCGGGTGCCAGACGCAAGAACCCCAAATCAACCTCGGCATTGGTCACGGCATTCCCAACCGGCCCCATCAGAGCAGGCGCATGAGATTTAAATGCCTCAACAATGTCGCGCGCTTTGAACAGGAAAATGCCCGCATTCCACAGGAAATGACCCGCCTCAAGCATTTGAACCGCATGATCATGATCTGGCTTTTCAACAAATTGCTTTAGGTCAATCGCGGTGCCATTTGCGTCCGGTTTTGCGGACAATTCCAGATACCCATAGGCGGTTTCTGCATGGGTCGGCTGGATGCCAAATGTGACCAGCTTTCCGTCTTGGATCGCTTCCAAGCCCTTGGTGACGGCTTTGTGAAATGCGGCTTTGTCCAGAACCACGTGATCTGATGGGGCAACCAACATGATCGCTTCCGGGTCTTTTTCCAGTAAATACAACGCAGCGGCCAAAACGGCGGGTGCTGTATTTCGCCCCTCTGGTTCGATCAATATTGCATTGGGATCGATGCCGATTTCGGTCAGTTGTTCCGTCACAATGAACCGGAAATCTGACCCGGTTAAAATAACCGGCTTGTCAAATTCGATACCGTTTTCGGCCCCGCTTAGCCGATGTGCAGACGCCTGAAACAGGGTTTCCTCGCCCACCAATGGCACAAATTGTTTGGGATAGCTTTTTCGGGACAAAGGCCAAAGCCGCGTCCCTGATCCGCCACAAAGGATGACCGGTGTCACCATGGAAATTCTCCCTACTCAAATGCGCCGCAAGGAAGCAGCCTCGCTGGTCTCAATAACTTATGTTCATGGTCAAAGATCGGAATACGCGCAACCTGTCATGACCGACTTTAGATCATCGTATCCCGGAAATTGAACCAAAATATGACCGAATTGACGTCACCAACCGGTTTCGGAAGACGGTTTTATCACCCTGTTGCCGTTCCGCGGATGATCAGTTCTGCTTTGAAGCTGAAAACTTGGGCGGGATGATCAGCCCCTTTGAGGGCGATCAGATCAACGGCTTGCTGCGCCAAAGCGTCCACCGGAATTTGCACAGTCGAAATCCCGCCATTGATCCACACGTAGTGGCTTGGGTCCCCATACCCAACAAACGCCAATTGATCCGATCTCGCTTGATCCGAACCCATATAGGCGTTCAATGCCCCGTTAGAAATTTCAAAACCACCGCAGACCAACGCTGTGGCTGGGCTGTTTTGAATGATATCCCTTGCCTGATCACGCCCCATTTCAAAAGAAGGTTTGCCCGTCCGAATGAGATCGGGGATCTTGGTCAATCCAACCTGTTCCAGTCCCTTTTCAAAGGCTGCAAGCCGACTGCGACCAGAGGACAATTCAGCGTCTGCCCCGATATAGGCGATCTGCGAATGCCCCTGCTTTGCAAGATGTCGCACAGCGTTTTCCAAGGCCGGACCGTCATCCACCAACACTGCATCGGCGTCTTTTGTCATGGTCCGTTGGCGGATCAATTGCACAACGCGCATTGCGTCAAAATGCGCCGGTTCAACATGTGACTGACCGGGGGATGGCACCATGACAACAGCCTGCGCTTGCACTTCTCTTAGACGATCCAGTGCCAGTTCTTCGACGGCTTTGTCATCGTTGGTCAAATGGATGATCAACTGAAATGCATTTTGGTCACAGGCCAGCGCCATCGCATTTGCAAATCGGGCGTAAAACTCATTCACAATATTGGGCAATAGCAAGCCAACAATTTGGGTTCCGTCCCCCCGCATCGCCATGGCCGCCGCGCTTTTGACATAACCCATATCACGGGCGTGTTTCAGAACAGATTCTCGGGTTTCTTTTTGAACATTCGGATGATTCGACAATGCCCGGGATACCGTCATATGGGAAATTCCCAGATCCTTAGCGATGGACTTGATAGTAACGCGACCTGACACCTTAACCCCTTTGAATTTCGAACCTTCTAGCATTTTAGCACAACCCATCTTGACACAAAATCAATTCCAACGCAAATTGTTCACGTGAACAAAAACGCCGATGAAAGACGCAAATGACAACGCAACTCAATGATCGATGCCTGCAATTGGTCCGGGAATTGGGCCTGGGATGTGTCGACGAAGTTTCCGACATTACCCCCCTGACAGGCGGTGTCGCATCAGACATTGCCGCCCTGACGCTGCGCGGGCGCCGAATTTGTGTGAAATTTGCGTTGCCCAAGCTGAAAGTTGCAGCAGATTGGTACGCCCCTGTGCATCGCAACGCGGCCGAATATGCGTGGCTGGAAACAGCCGCCAAGATCACGCCGAATAGTGCGGTAAAACTGTTCGGCCGTTCAGAAAAGGCCCACGGATTTGCGATGGAATTTGTCGCGGGGCCAGATGTGTACCTATGGAAAACCGCGCTGTTGGATGGTCAGATTTGCAAAGGCGAAGCAGCCCGTATCGGCGGCATGATTGGCCAAATTCATGCAGCGTCCACCAAGCCGGGTTTTGAGGATACGCCATTCCAAAACCAAGAAGATTTTCGCGCCTTGCGGATCGAACCATACTTATCGTTCACCGCCTCAAAACATCCAGATATTGCGGGCGCTTTAACCAAATTGGCCGACAGATTGTTTGTCAGCAAGCAAGTCCTGACCCATGGCGATGTCAGCCCGAAAAACATCCTGATCCGTCCAGACGGGCCTGTCATTTTGGACGCGGAATGCGCGACCATCGGGGATGCAAGTTTTGATCCGTCTTTCTGCCTCAATCACCTCGCGCTCAAAGCGTATCATCTGCCGAATTCCCGTCCCGGATTGTTGGCTGAAATGCTGGCGTTCTGGCAGGGATATATGCCCCATATTTCGTGGGAATCCCGATCCGATTTGGAAACCCGCATCTGTCTGCTTTTACCAGCGTTGATGCTGGCGCGGATCGACGGGAAATCCCCGGTAGAATATTTGTCTGAACGAGAACGTTCAAACCTGCGAACCATCGCAATAGATATGATCAAAGCCCCTGAAACAACGTTGTCAAACTTCGTTTCCACGCTCGATCACCACATGAAGGAACGAAGTGTATGACCGTCATTTCAGACGTCAAAGCCCGCCGCGTATGGGATTCGCGCGGGAACCCCACCATCGAGGTGGATGTGATTCTACAAAACGGCGCACGAGGCCGTGCGATTGCACCCGCCGGCGCGTCCCGTGGCACCAGAGAAGCAATCGATTTGCGCGATGGCGGACCGGCTTTGCGGGGTATGAATGTCAGCACAGCCCTAAACGGAATTCAAACCCGTATCGCGCCAGCGTTGATCGGGATGGATGTGCAGGATCAGCAGGGTGTGGATGCGGCAATACTCGCGCTGGATTCATCCCCCCTAAAAAGCGATCTGGGCGGCAATGCCACGGTTGCAACGTCGCTGGCGGTCCTACATGCCGCCGCGGCTGACGCCCAAAAACCGCTGTGGCGCCATGTTGCGGACCATTATGGCTGCGTTCCCTCATTGCCTCTGCCGGAAATTCAGATTTTTGGCGGTGGTGCCCATGCGGGCCGTCGCGTCGATATTCAGGACTTTATGATTATGGTCCCCGGCGCGGATAGTTTTGACGACGTTATGGAAATCACAAACGAGGTCTATTTTGCCGCCGGGGATATCATGGCCAAACGCGGAAAACTGGCCGGAGTTGCAGATGAGGGAGGCTGGTGGCCCAACTTTGACAGCAACGAAGAAGCATTGGAAACACTGGTCCAAGCGATTGAACTGGCGGGCGAAAAGCCCGGCGAACGGGTCGTGATTTCACTTGATATTGCGGCCTCTGAGTTTGGAAAGACCGGGGATTATCGGCTCGCTCTAGAGGATCGCCAGCTGGATAGCGGCGATTTGATTGATCTGTTGGGGCGCTGGCTGGATGCCTATCCGATTGTCTCAATCGAAGACCCGGTGGCAGAAGACGACGTTGACGGTATGCGTGAATTTACTGCCCGTTTTGGCGATCAGGTACAAATCATCGGGGATGATTATCTGGTCACCAATGCAGCATTGGTGGATCAGGCCATTCGCGATCAAACCTGCAACGCCGTGTTGGTCAAAGTGAACCAGGCCGGCACGGTCAGTGAATCCATCGACACCTTTCATGCGGCTCAAAAACAGGGTTGGGGCGCTATCGTGTCTGCCCGATCCGGGGAAACCGAGGACGTTTCTATCAGCCACTTGTCAACCGGATTGGGCGGTGGCCAATTAAAGGTTGGGTCGTTTACGCGATCTGAACGCATGGTCAAATGGAATGAATGTCTGCGCATTCAAGATGAGCTCGGATCGGCGGCTTTTGTCGGCGGCGCACCCTTGGCTCAGACTTGGTGGGGCAAAACAAATCAAAAGGACGCACAGAAATGAAGCTTGCACGATATGGGCCCCGAAACGCACCCAAAACCCCATGTATATTGGACCAAGACGACGCCCCAAGGAATGCATCTTCGCTGGTTGATGACTTTGGACCCAACAGCCTGTCACCCGATTTGATCACAAAGCTGCAATCGGTTGATCCAATGACACTGCCGCTGATGGATGTGTCGGATATGCGGCTGGCCCCGCCGATTTCGCAGCCCAAAAACATCTGGTGCATCGGGTTGAACTATTCTGACCACGCGGCCGAGGCAGGCATGGACATCCCCCAAGAGCCGATCCTGTTCAACAAATCCAGCGGCACCTTTTGCGGGCCAAATGACGACATCTTGTTTTCCCCCAAAATGACCAAACTAGATTGGGAAGTCGAGCTGGGCATCGTCATCGGCAAACCCGCATTGAACATTTCCAAATCAGAGGCAATGGATCATGTCGCTGGTTTTGTGTTGGTAAATGATCTGTCTGAACGCGCATGGCAGCTAGAACGGTCCGGCCAATGGGTCAAAGGCAAATCATTCCCCAACTTCTGCCCCACGGGGCCGTTTTTGATCACCCCAGACGCAGTTGGCGATGTCCAAAGCTTGGGCATGTGGCTGGATGTAAATGGTCAACGGATGCAGACCGGTAATACCGGCACGATGATTTTCGACGTGGAAACCATTGTCAGCTATATGTCCGAATTTACGCGACTAGAGCCGGGCGATCTGATCTGCACCGGGACCCCGCCGGGTGTCGGCGCAGGCATGGATCCACAGACATGGCTTCAGGTCGGCGATCAAGTGTCCCTTGGGATCGATGGTTTGGGTGAACAATCCCAAACCGTTGTCGCATTATAGAGATCGATGCGATGACTGTTGCCCCCCCGTTAAAACTTTTGGGAAAAGTTGCTGTCGTGACCGCAGCAGGCCAAGGGATTGGCCGTGCCGTGGCCGAACGATTGCGGGACGACGGGGCAACGGTTTTTGCCAGTGACCTGAACGCTGATTTAATGGCTAATCTGGCTGGCGTTGACAAAACCCAGCTGGATGCGACCGACGAAACCGCTGTGCAAACCTATTTTAGCCGGTTTGATCACATCGACATTCTGGTTCACGCCGTTGGATTTGTTCATCAGGGCACTATCGAACAATGCAGCATCGAAGATTGGCGTAAAACCTGTACCATTACGATGGATAGCGCGTTTCATATCGCCAAAGCTGCGATCCCCCACATGAAGGAAAACGGCGGCAGTCTGACCACAATCGCCTCGGTTGCCAGTTCCCTGAAAGGGTTCCCCAAACGGGCCGCTTATGGGGCCGCCAAAGGGGGCGTCATTGGCCTGACCAAAGCCATGGCCGCAGATTATTTACCAAATAAAATCCGATGCAATGCGGTGTGTCCGGGCACAATTGACAGCCCAAGTTTGCAAGACCGCGTTCAGGAATTGTCGCTAGACTTAGGCAGCATTGAGGCCGCGTGGAATTTCTTCTTAGAGCGCCAGCCATCTGGCCGTTTGGGGACCCCAGAAGAAGTTGCCGCAATCTGTGCATTTCTCGCATCTGATGATGCGGCATTTATCACAGGCCAATGTCTGCAAATCGACGGAGGAATCACAATTTAACATCGCACGGCGTTTTTTTGACGCGCGATGTTCACGTGAACGAAGAATTACGAACGGGTTAAACACCCACCCCAAGTGAATGCGTCATACTGATGAGGAGGATCAAATGACACGAATTTTGAAAACAACATTGGCAAGCGGTGTCGCCGCAATTGCCTTGGCCGCATCCGGAACAGCGATCGCTGAGCCAAAGACAAACATGTTGCACCAATGGCATTCCGGAGCAAATGCCGCAGCCATCAATGTGCTGGGCGAAATGTACACCGCAGCCGGAGGACTTTGGAATCAAACGGCAATTCCGGGCCACACATCCAACACGATTGCACGCCTGCGGTCCGATGTGATTTCTGGCACGCCCCCATCAGCGGTTCAATTGAAAGGTCCGGAAATTGGCGAATGGGCCAATACAGGCCTGACCGCGAACATGAATGATCTGGCGGCAACCGAAGGCTGGGATGATGTTGTCGCGCCAGAACTGGTCAGTGTCATGAGCCCCCATGGTGAATGGGTGGCCGTGCCGATGAACATCCACCGTATTGACTGGATGTGGGCCTCTAAATCCGCGATGGACACAATCGGCGCGACCGAAATGCCCAAAACTTGGGATGAGTTTAACGTTCTGGCCGCGCAAATGGCCGATGCAGGGCTGATCCCTGTTGCCCATGGCGGGCAGGATTGGATCGACGGCACTCTGTTTGAAATTATCGTTCAAGGCATCAGCACCGATCTTTATCGGGCAGCGTTTATTGACCTCGATTTGGACGCGCTTCAGGGCGATGACATGATCGCGGCATTTGACCAATTGCGTCTGATGGTTGGCTGGATGGACCCGGCATTCCCTGGGCGCGGCTGGGAAGAACCCTTAAACATGATGGTCACAGGCGAAGCGGGTTTCTATTTCCATGGGGATTGGGCGATCGGCACCATGAACGCTGCGGGTTACGAACACGGTGTGGACTATCTGTGCGCTGGTGCGCCGATGAATAGTGGTGAACCCGGTTACATCCTGAATTCGGATTCCGTTGTGTTCTTTGAACAGGATGATCCAGAATATATCGAAGGACAGGCCCTGCTGGCGTCCACTATTATGACCCCAGAGTTCCAGCGCGTATTCAACGTTGCCAAAGGGTCCATCCCCGCGCGCATGGATGTTGAATTGGGTGATGAATTCAACCCATGCCAACGTCTGAACCTAGAGGACCTGCGCGCGGCGGCTGAATCAGGCACCGTGGTGCGGTCCATGGCCCACAACATGGCCGTGCCAGAAAAGTTTCGCAAAGCGATGTTCACGGTCATTTCCGAATTCATCACCAGCGATATGAGTTCTGCCGATGCGGCCCGCCAAATGGCCGAAGCCGTCATCAACGAATATTGATCTAAGGGCTTGGGATGGCTGGATTTCTGGCCATCCCGAACAATCCCGTCCTGATCGGAGATCCCAATGTCACATGCCTCTGCCCCGCCAACGTTTAAGCCGCGCCCCAAAGGTCGCGCTGCGCGGATTGCCCAGATCATTCCGTTGGCCGTGCTTTTGCCAACCATCGTTACGACGGGCATTTATATTTTCGTTTTTGTCGGTTGGAACATCTATTTGTCCTTGTCGACGTCCACGCTGCTGCCGGTATATGATTACGCCGGATTTGACGCCTATACGCGGCTCTGGCGCAATCCCCGTTGGACAACGGGTGTCTGGAACCTGGCGCTGTTTGGGGCGCTTTACATCATCTTATCCACCATCGTTGGTATCTTTTTGGCCATTCTCATGGATCAAAAAATCAAAGGCGAAAACCTACTTCGGTCCATCTTTTTATACCCAATTGCGATTTCCTTTGTTGTGACCGGCACCACGTGGCAATGGATTTTGAACCCGTCGACCGGGCTTGAGGCCTTTATGCGTAATCTCGGTTGGGAAAGCTTCACGTTTAGCCTGATTACCAATCGTGAAACGGCACTTTATGCGGTTGTGATCGCCGCCGTCTGGCATGCCTCTGGATTTGTCATGGTGATGGTATTGGCTGCCCTGCGCGGCGTGGATCACGATATGGTCAAAGCAGGTCAGATTGATGGGGCGGGAATGATGAAAATCTATCGCCGGATCATTTTGCCCGCTATCTGGCCGGTGATGATTTCTGTGGTCATTATCCTTGTGCAATTCGCGATCAAGACCTTTGATCTGGTGCTGGCATTGACCCATGGCGGACCGGGTATTTCGACGACCTTTCCGGCCATGTTCGTTTATGACCGCTTGTTTGCAGCAGGCGAGCTGGCCCAAGGCGCCGCCGCCGCAGTCTGGATGCTGATCGGATTGTTCGTAATCTTTCTACCGGTTTTGACCCTGTCTTGGATTGTGCGTCGCCAAAAAGGAGCAACCCAATGACGTTGGTTTCTGAAAACATCCCGGATTTAGACCGCAAACGCCCGCTTGGAGCCAAGAAAATCCTGGGTCGCATTGCGCTCTATTCAACGTTGTTGGTTCTGGCGGCATTTGTTTTGATGCCTCTGGCCGTCATCGCGCTTAACTCCCTCCGATTTAACGAAGATATCCTACGCGAAAGCTTCATCGGATGGCCGAGCCGTTTAACCTTTGAAAACTGGTCCGTCGCATGGGGCGAAGCCTGCATCAATGCCAGTTGCACAGGGGTTAAACCTTATTTTGTGGCGTCCATGTTGATGGTCGTTCCCGCAACGCTGATTTCAACGGCCGTTGGTCTGATCAATGGATTTGCGTTAACCAAATGGAAAATGCCCTTTGCCGGTCTGGTCTTTGTGGCCATCACGATTGGTGTTTTCTTGCCCCCACAAGTTGTGTTGCTGCCTTGGGCCATTACTTTGGCCTGGTTGGGGCTTTCAAAATCCTTGGCGGGTCTGGCACTGGTTCACATCATTCAAGGCACTTGTTTCACCACCCTATTTTGCCGCAATTATCTGATCAATCTACCCGATGACCTGATCAAGGCGGCACGGATCGACGGGGCGGGATTTTTCCGCACGTTTTGGAAAATTGTGGTCCCATTGTCGCCGCCAATCATCATTGTCACGATCATCTGGCAATTCACGTTTATCTGGAATGAATTCCTGTTCGCGGTGACGTTCAGCTCTTCTGATTATCGCCCGATCACTGCTGCGCTCATGTCTCTGAATGCCGATGATACTGGTGTCAGTGAATACGGTTTTGGCTCTGCTGCTGTTCTGATCGCAGCCATTCCCCCCCTCGTTATCTACTTCCTCGGCGGACGCTACTTTGTCCGGGGTCTCACTCAAGGAGCCGTGAAATAAATGGCCAGTCTCAACATTGAAACAGTTTGGAAAAAATACGGCGATGTCATCGCCCTGCGTGATGTGAACCTCGACATTCAGGACGGCGAATTTGTCGTACTTGTTGGACCATCGGGTTGCGGAAAATCCACGCTTTTGTCGATCATCGCCGGCCTCGAAGACAGCTCTTATGGGACGCTGACATTGGGTGATCAGGATGTGACTGAACTGTCTGCCAAGGACCGCAATATTGCAATGGTGTTCCAGTCATACGCTCTTTATCCAACAATGACGGTGCGCCAGAATATTACGTTTGGCATGGAAAATCGCCACGTGCCTAAAACAGACCAGAACGCCGCCGTCGCTGAGGTTGCAAAGCTGTTGCAGATAGAGCCGTTGCTGGATCGAAAGCCCAGTCAATTATCCGGCGGTCAACGTCAACGGGTTGCGATGGGGCGTGCATTGGTGCGCGATCCGCAGCTGTTTTTGTTTGATGAACCCCTGTCAAACCTAGACGCCAAGCTGCGCGTTGAAATGCGGACCGAAATGAAAAAGCTTCATAAACGGTTGGGGCAGACCATTGTGTACGTCACCCATGACCAAGTCGAAGCGATGACCCTGTCGGACCGCATCGTTGTGATGAATGGCGGTGTAGTTCAGCAATTTGCTGACCCGGACACGATTTATCAGAAACCGGCAAATACCTTTGTGGCCGGGTTCATGGGATCGCCATCGATGAATTTCATTCCGGTCGAAATTTCGGGTAACGATCACCAATTGATGGCGACCTATCACAGCCCACAGGGTGATGTTGTGTTTCCAGTAGGTCACCAACACCCTGAATTAGCTGCATATGTTGGAAAAACCGTCACATTGGGTGTGCGTCCTGAACATTTCTTGCCCCCCGAAAACGCTGGGGCGGATATGATCGCATTAAACGTCAATGTCGATGTCGTCGAACCAACCGGGCCGGATACAATGGTGGTTTTTACCTTATCCGGCCTATCGTTGGTTGCTGTATTGCCAGCCAAGTTTCGCCCCGCAGAGGACGAACAAATTAACCTAGCGCTGAACCTTGCCGAGGCGTGTTTTTTCGACGCGGATACAGGTGATCGGATCGCTGTGTGATGCGAGCGAATTCAGCTAAATATCCAAGTTTGGAAAACGCACGTGTTTTCATCACAGGTGGTGCAACAGGGATCGGTGCGGCGATGGTGCGCGCCTTTGTCGATCAGGGCGCGCAGGTTGGATTTATCGACATTGCTGAGGATGCCGGTCAAATGCTGGCGGCAGCGTTGCCGAAAACATGGTTTCGTGTCGTAGATGTCACCAACACCGATGCATTGCGAGCCGCTGTTCATGCATTCATCGCAGACAGGGGCGGCGTGGATGTGTTGATCAACAATGTTGCCAATGAAACGCGACATGATTGGCGGGATGTGACCGAACGCTCCTGGGATCAAACAATGGCGATCAATTTGCGACCGGCTTTTTTCACCATTCAGGCGGTCGCAGATCATATGATCGCCCAGAAATCCGGTTCCGTGATCAACTTTGGTTCCATATCCTGGAAAGCGAAACACGACGGAATGCCCGGTTACACCACGGCAAAGGCAGCCCTGCATGGTCTTACACGGTCGTTTGTGAAACCGTTGGGCATCGCGCATGTTCGGATCAACACAATCACCCCCGGTTGGGTGATGACCGACCGTCAAATGTCAGACCACTTCGATTCCCAAGGCGCACAAATGCTGGCGCAGAACCAACCTTTGGCAGGCCACATACAGCCTCAGGACGCCGCTGCGCTTGCGCTGTTTTTGGCGGCTGATGACAGCGCGATGTGCACCGGCCAAGAATTTACCATCGACGGCGGCTGGTCATAGCCCCCGGTCGCGATTTCAAGGAGACAACAATGAACACACTTGATCTAAACGGACGTCGTGCCGTGATAACGGGGGGCGCACGTGGCATGGGGTTTGCCTTTGCCAAACGGTTTTTGCAAAGTGGGGCTTCGGTCGCTCTCTGGGATGTTAACGACGACGCCCTGCAGCGGGCCCAAAACGCTCTGTCACAATTTGGAAAGGTGATCCACCACCGGGTGGATGTGTCTGATTACAACAATGTCGAACAGGCCGCCGCAGAAGTTGAAGCCGACCTCGGCGGGATCGACCTGTTGGTCAATGCGGCCGGTATTGCAGGGGTTAACACGCCAGTAACAGACTATCCGCTAGAGACATGGAATGCGGTAATGAACGTCAATCTAAACGGCGTCTTTCACACCTCGCGCGCCATTGTGCCAATCATGCAAAAAGGCAATTACGGGCGCATCGTCAACATTGCGTCGATGGCGGGTAAGGATGGCAACCCAAATGCCTCTGCCTATTCAGTATCCAAGGCCGGGGTGATCGGATTGACCAAAAGCCTCGGTAAGGAATTGGCCACCAGCAATATCCGGGTCAACGTGGTCTGCCCTGCTGTAATCAAAACCGAAATGCTGGACGACGTCACAGAGGAACAAATTGGGTATATGCTCGCTAAAATTCCGATGGGCCGTATGGGAACGGTAGAAGAAATTGCATCAATGGTGGGATGGATGTGCAGCGAGGAATGTTCCTATTCAACAGGGGCTGTGTTTGATTTATCCGGCGGTCGCGCCACTTACTAATTTCCGACGGCACCGTATTTTTGGAAAATATGGTGCTGTTTGGACAGCTTGCGCGCCGCTGCTTGACTTGCTTTGTTTTATATAATTAAAAACAAATATCTCGTCTGACAAGGAAGCCCCGTCCATGCGCACCCCTATTCTTCAGTTTGGTACCAGCCGATTTTTGCAGGCTCATGCCGACCTATTCATTTCGGAGGCGATGGCAGAAGGTCAGGATGTCGGCCCAATCACCGTTGTCCAAAGCTCTGGCGACGTAAGCCGTGCCCAGCGCTTGGACGGATTGGCCCACCCGTTTCCCGTTCAAATAGAAGGGCTGATAAACGGCGAACAATCTTCGACGCTCACCTATGTGAACAGCATCAAACGCACGCTATCAACGGCGGGTGATTGGCAGAAAGTGATCGACGTTTTCGTCAACGAGGCTGAAATCGTTTTATCAAACACGGGTGATGCCGGTTTTCTGGCGCGACCCAGTGATGAAAACCCGGTTTTTGATCAATCCATGTCCTATCCTGCAAAATTGATGTTGCTGCTGCGTCAACGATTTGAACAGGGGGCCAAGCCCATTCAGATCATGCCAATGGAACTGATCACAAACAACGGTGACACGCTAAAAGCGCGGGTGTTGGAATTGGCGAACGGCGCGAAAGCAGACTTTGTTGATTATCTAAATACCGATGTTCACTGGGTAAATTCCCTCGTGGATCGGATTGTATCACAGCCGCTGGAACCCGCTGGGGCCGTCGCAGAACCCTACGCATTATGGGCCATCCAAGACCACGCAAATCTGCGCGCGCCCTGCCGCCACCCGGCGATCCAAATTGTCCCATCTCTTGAAACGATAGCATCACTCAAGCTTTTTGTTCTGAATTTGGGGCACAGTTTTTTGGCCGATCGCTGGATGCAAACAAACGGTGTGCCTGATCTATTGATGCGCGACGTGATGAATATGTCGTCCGAAAAAACAGCACTGATCCAGATGTTAAAATCAGAGGTCGCCCCTGCTTTTGGCGCGGCAGGGCTGGCAGATGAATTCACCCCCTATTTGGCAACAACGCTTGATAGGTTTGCCAATCCGTTCCTGGAACATCGCATATCTGACATCGCCCAAAACCATTCCCAAAAGGTAGAGCGCCGCATGGGCGCATTGCTAAAATGGGCCGCGTCAAAGGGTGACTTTTCGGAAAAACCCACCTTGTCCCGCATCGTCAATCGCCAACAGAAAGCAACATCATGACCTTTCCGCGCAATCCAATTGGCAACACCGGTATTGAGGTGACGACGCTCTCTTTTGGGGGATCAAGCTTGGGCAATTTAGGGGGCGTTGTCAGCGATGCGGATTGCAACGCGGTCATGGACGCTGCGTGGTCATCGGGCATTCGATATTTCGACACAGCGCCCCATTACGGACGCGGATTGTCGGAACAGCGCATGGGCCAGTATTTGCGCACAAAACCCTGGAATGCCTACACAATTTCATCCAAAGTTGGCCGTGTTTTAACCCCCGGCACGCAACAATCCGACGCCGATGGGTTTGTGAACCCTCTGCCCAACGACGTGCATTACGACTATTCCGCCAAAGGGATACTTGCCAGCTTTGATGGCAGTTGCGACCGTCTGGGCGTTTCGAAAATCGATATCGTATTTGTGCATGACATTGGGGATTTAACACATGGCAAACAGGCAGGCGCACGACATCTGGCCGATCTGTTTGACACCGGCTTGCCCGCGTTACACGACCTAAAGGCCCAGGGGCGTATCGGCGCCATTGGGTTGGGGGTTAACGAAACCCAAATCTGCCTAGATGTGATGAAATCCTTCCCGCTTGATGTCATCCTATTGGCCGGACGCCTAACGCTATTGGATCGCGACGCTGAAAACGAATTGCTAGATGTCTGTGCCCAAAACGGAACCCAGTTGATACTGGGCGGTATTTTCAATTCTGGCATTTTGGCCACCGGCCCCGTGGATGGCGCAACCTTTGATTACGCCCCCGCATCGCCCGAAATTCGCGATCAGGTCGCAACGTTGCAGACCCAAGCCGAGGCGGTCGGCCTGACATTGGCGCAGGCATCCATCCAATTCGCGCTGCGTCACCCGGCTGTGATTTCAACGTTGATTGGCACGGGCAAAGTGCGCTCTCTTATTCGAAACTTAGACGCTGCAAAGCTGACTTTGACGCCCGACGCCGTCCAGTTTGTCACACGCTAAAGCGCATGGGCGTTGGCCTTTAGGGAATTTAGCAACGTGAGTTTTGACGTCGTTAAATGCGCCTGCGCCGCGGCAACGGCACGATCCGCATTCCGGCTCATGAGAGCGTCAATATAAGCCAAATGTTCGCGTATGGCGTCTTCGTTGCGAATACGTTCATCGGCCTTGTTCCATTGAAAATGATAGTGGAACACAAGGGAAATGACCTTTTGGAACTCTTTGACAAACCGGTTTGTAACCACGCCATTGATGGCTTCGTGGAATGTCTCATCGAGCTGAGAAAAGTCGTGGTAATCCACGTCGATGCGATCCAACAACGACAGGTGTTGCTGCTTCAACTCGGCCAACTGGATCCAGATGGGATGGTCGTCCGACAGCGTCACCAAATGACGTACCGAGTTCAGCTCTAACACCGTTCTGAAATCTGACAATTCCACCGCATATTCCGCAGTGAAGCCCAGCAAAACCCAACCCCCCCGCGGACGGCGGGCGACAATTCCGAACCGGCTGAGCGACGAAAAAAATTCCTGCAATGTATGGGCGGCAACGGTGAAATTTTTGGACAATTGCGCGATATTCAAAACGGTTCCGGGCGGCACATCCATGCGCAAAACCCAATCCAAAAACCGGCCTTCCAGTTCTTCGATCGTTAATAATGATTCCGGCATCGCCAGTTGGTCATCATCAACCGACCGCCGGGTCACCACCTTTTCGCGTCCGTTCAACGCGATGATGCCTTGCTCGTTTAACTTGGCTAAAACATGCCGGATCACGGTACGGCTGACGCCAAACTGAGTTGCCAGCGCGTTTTCGGACGGTAGAAACTGTCCAATTTTCATTTGGTCACAATGCGTTAACATCTGCCCATGCGCGGTGATAAAACGGGTGTTTGTGCGGGCCATTTACGCTCTTTTCCTCTTAGTCTTTGGGCGGTTTATATCGGTTTTTTTGATCTGTGCAAAAATAATTAAAAACATTTGACGCTGACAAGAACGCTGATTACGGTTTATTATTATTAAAGCCTAAGCGGGCTTTTTAGGAGAATACCAACAATGCCCGACGCCCCAAAACCCCAACGTTTACGGTTCTTGCCAACAGGTGCAACCCTGCACAAGCTGTCTGCCTTGATGACGTTGTTGTTGCTGATTTTGGCCTTTTCGTTCACCAGCCCAGCCTTTTTGTCCATCAACAACGGGCTGACCGTGCTGTTGCAGACCACTGTGATCGGGTTGCTCGCGATTGGCATGACAATGGTCATTATTACCGGTGGCATCGATCTGAGCGTCGGCTCCGTTCTGGCGTTGTCCGGGGTCGTTACCGGATTGGTCATCAAGGCAGGCCTTCCGGTTTTGCCCGCCATGGCGCTTGGGATTTTTACCGGTGCGCTATGTGGGTTTGTGAACGGGCTGGTGATCACCAAAATGCGGATTACGCCGTTTGTAGCGACCCTGGGAATGATGATGATCGCCCGCGGGATTGCACTGCAATTGACGGGCGCCGCACCGATCAGTCGGTTGGGCGACGCCTTTGGGAAACTTGGCAATGGGTCGTTTTTTCGCATCGTTGAAATGCAGGATAACGGTTTTCCCAAGGTCATTTTCCCCGGCATCCCCTATCCTGCGGTTCTGCTGTTGGTTGTGGCGATCTTTGGCGCTTATCTGCTGCAAAAACGTCAAATCGGGCGACACATTTTTTCCGTCGGCTCTAACGAAGAGGCCGCGCGGCTGTCAGGCGTCAACGTGATCCGCACCAAAATCTGGGCCTATACCGCATCCGGTGCCTTGGCGGGGTTGTCAGGCATGGTTTTGATGTCCCGTCTGGTCACCGTGCAACCCAACGAAGGCGTCATGTACGAACTGGACGCCATCGCCGCATCTGTGATTGGTGGCGCATCCCTGATGGGCGGTGTTGGGTCGATTTCCGGCAGCATGATCGGCGCGTTCATCATCGGCGTTCTTCGAAACGGCCTGAACATGGCCGGCACATCCGCATTCATTCAGCAGATCATCATCGGGGTTGTCGTCATCGGCGCCGTTTATATCGATCAGATCCGCAACCGAAACTAACCAAATCAATAAGATCTTCACCAGGGAGGAAACCATGAAGAAACTTATCTCAACCGCAGTCGCGACCAGCGTGATTGCCCTATCCGCATCCTTTGCCACGGCTGGCGAAATTGCAGTGATCGTCAAAACCACCAATTCCAGTTTTTGGCAGAACGTCAACAAAGGTGCGACCGCCGCCATCGCAGGCCATGCTGAACACACAATGACGTTCAACGGTCCTGCCTCTGAATCTGCCATCGCAGACCAAGTGGCGCTGGTTGAAAATGCGATCAACCGGGGTGTGGCGGCGATTGTACTGGCCCCATCCGACCCAGAGGCTCTGGCCCCCGTCGTTCAACGCGCCTACGAAGCTGGCATTCCCGTTGCCATCATCGATAGCGGTTTGGCCGAGGGCAGCGAGCAGTATTACCAAACGTTCCTGTCCACCGACAATTGCGCCGCGGGCGAACAAGCCGCGCAATTGATGATCGAGTCAGCCGGGTCCACAGGCAAAGTGGCAGTGATGTCCTATGTGGCAGGTGTTGGCTCTGAAATCGGGCGGGTTGGTTGCTTTGTTGATTATCTGGGCGACAATTCGGACATCGAAATCGTTGGGCCGTTCTATTCGCAATCCCAAATGGCGACTGCATTGAACCAAACCACCGATATTCTGGCTGCCAATGGCGATTTGGTCGGGATCTTTGGTGCGAACGAACCCACAGCGATCGGCATGGGCCGCGCAATCGAACAGGCGGGCAAAGCCGGTCAGATCACGGCAATCGGCTTTGACGGCAATGCCGACCTGCAGGACATGGTCAAAAGCGGCACATTGCTATCCACCGCCGTTCAGGGGTCATTCCAGATGGGTGAACTGGGCGTGAACGCGGTCGCCGACATTCTGGCGGGCAACTCAGTGACTGACTTTATCGACACAGGCGTCGTGATGGTCACAGCCGACAATATCGACACACCCGTTGCTCAAAACGTTCTCTACTAAACAGCTTTGGTCAGCGTTTTAACGGCGCTGACCATCACATTTCATTTTAGGATTCAGCATGTTAGACGACACACGCCCAGTTGCACCTCTGATTGAGATGTCCAACATTTACAAACATTTCGGCGGCGTCCACGCAGTCGAAGGCGTGTCGGTTGATCTATACCCCGGAGAAGTGGTCGGCGTTCTGGGTCACAATGGCGCTGGTAAATCCTGCCTGATGCGCATTTTATCCGGGGCGATGCTGCCCAACGAAGGCGAAATTCGGGTCAATGGCGAACGCGCAGACCTGCACACGCCACAAGATGCCAAAAAATACGGTATCGAAACGATTTATCAGACATTGGCGCTGGCCAATCATCTGGATGCCGCCGCCAATCTGTTTCTGGGGCGCGAGCTAAAAACCCGGTTTGGCAATCTAGACGAAACCCGCATGCATGCCGAAGCCAAAGACGCCTTGCGCCAGTTGAACCCGAACTTCAAAAACCTCAAAGATCCGGTCGCCAAACTGTCTGGCGGTCAACGTCAGGTCATCGCCATCGCCCGTGCGATCTATTTTCAGGCCAAAGTGCTGATCATGGATGAACCGACGGCCGCGCTTGGCCCGTCTGAAACCGCGATGGTGGCGGACCTAACCCTGCGCCTAAAAGCCGAAGGGATCGGAATTTTCCTAATCAGCCACGACATGCATGACGTGTTTGATTTGTGCGATCGCGTCATGGTGATGAACAAAGGCGCCAATGTCGGTACCTTTAAAATCGAAGACGTCAACAAAGACGATATTCTGAGCCTGATCATCAAAGGCACCCTGCCCGGTGGCTGGACCCCACGGGGGCAGAACACATGAGCACAGACATGATGCAAGTTGGTGTTGTGGTTGCACCCGGTTCCTTTGAAATTCAGCACCGCACCCGTCCCAGCGACATACCTGATGGCTGGGTCCTGATCGACATTTGCGCGGTGGGTTTGTGTGGTACGGATTACCATATTCTAGAGGGCAAACATCCCTATCTGGAATATCCCCGCGTCATTGGACATGAACTGAGCGGGCGCATCGCGGAAACCGGAAACGGATGGGCCAAGGGCGATTTGGTGGTCGTCAATCCCTATCTGTCCTGCGGAACATGCCGGGCTTGTTCCCGTGGCAAACCTAATTGCTGTTACAATATCGAAGTATTGGGCGTGCATCGCGACGGCGGCATGGGCCACCAATTGGCTGTTCCGTCCGGCAATCTTTATCCTGCCGACGGCCTGTCCCCAATTGATGCCGCCATGGTCGAATTTCTCGCGATTGGCGCACATGCGGTCCGGCGATCCAACATCACCAAAGGCGACCGGGTTTTGGTCACTGGTGTCGGTCCAATTGGGATCGGGACCGCCCTGTTTGCGCGGCTCAAAGGGGCCAATGTCGAATTGCTGGACCTCAGTCAGGCGCGGCTGGATATGGCGGCCGACAAATTCGACCTGACCCAAGGGCATAACACAGTTCAGGCCGCAATCGATGCAACTCAAAACCAGGGATTTGATGCTGTTTTTGATGCAACCGGACATAGCGGCGCCATCGAATCCGGGTTCCCGGCCGTGGCCCATGGCGGTTCATATATTTTGGTCAGTGTGGTCAAAGACACCATTTCCTTTAGCGATCCGGAATTCCACAAACGGGAAATGCAATTGATCGGAAGCCGCAACGCGCTAACGTCGGACTTTGACTGGGTGCTCAGCGCGTTTCGTGACGGGCAAATCGATGGCAAAGCGTTGTGTTCCGGTGTGATAGATATCGCCCAACTTGCGGATACATTTACCTCGCTTGCAGCGGACCGATCCGATCTGATCAAGGTCATTGTCAAAATGCAGGACTAGCAAAATGTCGGATACCTTGAAGCTGCACGCATCAGATAACGTTGCCATTGCCTTAAACCCTTTGGTAACCGACGTTGGCGGCATCAAAACCCAGATCCCAAAGTCCCACAAAGTGGCGTTGACCGACATCCCAGCCGGTGAAACCGTGCTGCGATACGGCCAGATGATCGGAAAAGCGTCGTGCTTTATTCCCAAGGGTGCGCATGTTCATGACCATAATCTGGAAATGGGTGCACATGCGGTAGACTATGATTTCAGCGCCGCAGCAGACCCGTTACCCGAAGCCCCCAAATCCCGCATATTTCAGGGCTATCGCAGGGACAATGGCCGATTTGGCACGCGAAACTATCTCGGGATTCTGACGTCTGTGAATTGTTCAGGCTCTGTTGCGCGTTTCATCGCAGAGGCCGCGGAAAAGTCGGGACTGCTGGATGATTATCCAAATGTCGACGGAATCGTGCCAATTGTTCATGGCACGGGATGCGGCATGTCCAATCGCGGCGATGGCTATGACGTTCTGCTGCGCACATTGGCCGGTTATGCAAAACACCCAAATTTTGGGGGCGTTTTATTGGTTGGATTGGGCTGCGAAGTTCTGCAATTGGCGGACCTGATTGGTGGCCAAACACTATCCACCCAAGGCGCTTTGCGGTATATGACAATCCAGCAAAGCGGCGGCACCAAACGCACTATCGACAAAGGATTGGCAGAGCTCGCTTCGCTGGCTGACTTTGCGAATGCCGCATATCGAACACCTGCGCCCGTTTCAGAATTGGTTCTGGGCATGCAATGTGGCGGCTCGGATGGCTATTCCGGCTTTACGGCCAATCCCGCATTGGGGGTCGCGTCGGATTTGTTGGTGCAACATGGCGGAACCTCTATTTTGTCCGAAACATCCGAAATTTTTGGGGCCGAACATTTGCTAACACGGCGCGCTGTTTCACCTGATGTTGGACAAGCATTGATAAACAAGCTGGAGTGGTGGGTCGCATATTGCGATAAACACGACGCAAAAATGGACAATAATCCCAGCCCTGGCAACAAACGCGGAGGGTTAACAACCATCCTCGAAAAGTCACTTGGTGCAATTTCCAAAAGCGGTCAGGCCCCCCTGAATGGCGTGTTTCAATACGCAGAGGAATTGACGGAAAAAGGGCTTGTTTTTATGGACAGCCCCGGCTTTGATCCATGTTCTGTTACGGGGCAAATTGCGTCGGGGGCCAATCTCATTGCCTTTACCACTGGGCGCGGTTCGGTGTCGGGGTACATGCCGACACCTTGCGTTAAATTGGCGTCCAATTCCGAACTGTTTTCGCGCATGCGCGATGACATGGATATAAATTGTGGTGATGTCGCGCATGGCACTTCGCTGGCGCTAAAGGGGCGTGAAATATTTGACATGTTGATCGACGTTGCCAGTGGTGCGCGCACCAAAAGCGAACACCTGGGATATGGCGGAGTAGAATTCGTGCCATGGCAACAAGGTGCGGTTTTGTAGCCAGTCACATTTCTATTTAGTCCAACCCCGATGCTTTTGTTCGCAGAAGTTGGGTAAAGCGTACAGTTTAGACGCGCTGTCAGGACCAAATGGAACTATCATTATCGCACCCTAAGAGGTTAAAACCGCCGGTTTTCTGACCTTTCAACAAGCTCTCCGCTTCAACGCAGATTTCGCGCTTCTTTGCTTAGCTAAGTGGCAGCTTGTTAAAATGATCAGGTCGCGCTCCCAAATCTATTCAACTGGGCGCGGGTTAACGATTGGCCATTGAGTTTCTCAGTCGCTCCAATGCAATATTCACGGTCGCGCGAGAACAGCCGAGATTAACCCGCATATATCCATGTCCCTCAGCGCCAAATTTTTTACCAGAATCTAGCCACAACCGCGCCTTGGTCAGCATAAAGTGATGCAGCTCATCTGCGTTCAGCTCCAAACTACGACAATCCATCCACGCAAGATAAAGAGAATTTGCAGGCAACACCTGCAAGCCGCCATTCAGATCACTGACGCCTTCTGCAAAATATTGGTGATTGGCCCGAAGATGGTTCAATAATCCTTCGAGCCAGATTTCGCCATGACGATAGGCGGCCTCTGTTGCGATCATATTGCCTAAGGAATTTTAGGCGAATGCCTCCCCAAGGCTGGCAAAAGGGATGTGCTTGGTGGTCATGTTCAGGATGAGGTCTTGGTGGATTTCATCTGCGATCACCCAAATGCCATGTCGCGCACAGATCTCTCCCATCATATGCAGTTCGTCCTCGCGCCAGACATTGCCAGTGGGATTGTGCGGGTTTGACAGGATAAAGATTGACGTGTTCGGTTGGATTGCGTCTTCAAATACCTGCGGGTCAAATCGGTATCCGTTTTCCGTGCGAACCCGCGGTGCATCGACGGGGAAACGGCCAGTCAACAGCACATCGTCGCGAAAATGCGCATAGACTGGTGGCTGGATAAGAATGCTATCGCCAGACGAAGAAAAAGCCTGAATAATCGTTTTGATGGCCGTAATAATGCCGGATGTCTGAACAACCCATTCTGGTTCGACCCGCCAACCAAAACGCTTCATCTGCCAATCAATAACAGCTTTCACATAGCTTTCCGGTGCGCAATTTGGCTAACTAAATACGCCGTTTTGCGCGGTCTCAACCAAGGCGTCTATCACAGGCTGCGGGGCACGAAAGTCCATATCAGCAACCCACATGGGCAGTGGATCCGCCTGAGCCTGTTCTTTTGAAAGCATCGTATTCACACCGTCCCACTTCATTGAGTTGGACCCGCGGCGGTCCATTGTTTCGTTAAAACAATGAGAGATATCCTGAGTGTTCATCCTGTGCTCCGAAATTGACATGGCGCTGACTGACACACAAAGAGAGTGCTAGATGAACAAAAATGGTCATTCCTCGCCAACCCTTGAAAACGATGCATAATGATTGATCGACAGCATTTGATGGCTGTTCGCGAAGTCGCGCGCGCTGGCGGGGTGAGTGCCGCTGCAGAGCGGCTTAACCTTAGCCAATCTGCCGTCAGCCATTCGATTGCCAAGTTAGAAAATCGGCTTCAGGTTAAGATATGGCAAAAGAAGGGGCGTCGCGGTGCCCTGCGCATCGGGATGGAATGCCATCCTTGTGAAAAATGGCTCATGCAAGTCGCCGGACCATATCTGACAGAATGGCCGGACGTTAATCTCGAACTGCGCACGGATTTCACATTTGACGGGGTGGCCGCGCTCGCATCGGCGAGAAGGGATAGAATCTACGGATCTGATGCTTCAGCTTGTTGCTGCCGGACGCGGCGTTTCGGTTTTGCCTGACTGGCTCATCCGAGAGGACGCGCATGACATGCCCATATCGATGCTGCGGATTGGTAAAGCCGGGCTACACAAGAGCATCAATTTAGGGACCAGACGCCAAGATTTTCAGAGTGACTATGTCAGTGCCTTTTTTGAAATGGCGCTTCGGGTTGGCCCAACGCATTCGCTGACTTGAATGAACCGCTCCGATTGCGCGTAATCGGAACGGTTCCAAAACCGAGCTGTCGCCACCGGACTTCGAAAACACACAGCGTTTGGCCCGCATACCAAGAGCAACCCCGAAGAATTTTTGGTGATCCAAATCACGGCCATATTTCACGATGCCGTGAGCGCGAAGCGCTTGGGTCTAATTTTCTTGCCAAACCACCTACCTATCAGTAGGCAGTTAATCATCAGATTTAACATGGAGATGATCGCATGAAAATTTATGACACTGAAGGCTTCCCGAACCCCGCACGTGTGCGCATTGCGTTGGCTGAGAAAGGCGCAACAAACGACGTGGAATTCATCGCGGTTGACGTCATGGGTGGTGAGCACCGCACAGACACATTCAAAGCCATGAACCCAGATGCGGTTGTCCCATGCCTCGAACTGGCGGATGGCACACATATATCCCAGTGCAACGCGATCACTGAATATATTGATGGTCACTTTGAGGGCCCATCGCTGACCGGCAAAACCCCAAAGGAACGTGCCCAAGTGTCGATGATGAACCTACGTGCTGAAAACGGCCTGCTGAACGCAGTTGGGGCTTATTTTCATCATGCGACACCCGGCCTTGGTCCTGATCTGGAAACCGACCAATGTGCCGAATGGGGCAACAAACAAAAAGAAGTTGCAGGTCAGACGATGCGCTATCTGAACGAGGTTCTGGCTGACAATGCGTTTCTGGCTGGCAGTGAATTCTCTATTGCAGACATCACGGCTTTTGCGGGCTTGGCATTCGCTGACTTTGCCAAGGTAGAAATCCCTGAAAGCCTCTCAAATCTTAACGCTTGGCGTGCCAAAGTTGCAGCTCGTCCCAGCATCGCGGGTTAAGCCGCCTCCACTCAAGTCGAAAGGACACTACAATGGAACTTAACGCTGACTTTTCGCAACGTGTCGTTGTTCACTCTGATCAGCTTGAGTGGAGCCCATCGCCCATGCCGGGCGTGGACCGGCGCATGCTAGATCGCATTGGCGGCGAAGTTGCACGGGCGACGACCATCGTGCGGTATGCGCCCGACAGCAAATTTTCTGCTCATACGCATTCAGGTGGAGAAGAATTCATCGTTCTTGATGGTGTGTTTCAAGACGAACATGGTGATTTTCCCGAAGGAACCTATGTCCGCAACCCGCCCACGACATCCCACACGCCGGGCTCAGAATTGGGTTGCACAATCTTTGTGAAACTTTGGCAATTTGACATGGAAGACCGCAATCAATTTCGCAAAACCATGGCGGATGAATTGGCCTCACCGGTTGATGGTGTTGCCACGGCCCAGCTGCATAGCGATGACCGTGAAACAGTGACCTACAGCCATGTCGACGCAGGCGCTGCGCTAAACATGTCGGATGTTGGCGGAATTGAGATGCTTATCATTTCAGGATCACTGACCGAAGGCGGTGAATCACTTGGCAAAGGCGCGTGGTTGCGTTTGCCAGAAGGGCAGCCACTGACCGCGATTGCCGGGGCCGACGGTGCCAAAGTTTGGGTCAAGACCGGCCATTTGCCATACGCCAAGCCACCGGCGGTCTAACGGCGGTGCAAATATGCCGGCGCTCGTCATCGGCGCGATCGCTGGCTTTGATCGCCTGTTGTTAACCGCTAGGTGGAAATACATTTTTGTTGAACCACGCATCCCTTTGGGCCATCGGCCGCGGTACCTGGAGGGATCGAAAAGGCCCCGTGATTTGGCAGCTTTTTCAAAGGCGCTTTAGAAGCAGCAGAAAACGTACTAGCATAGCACAAGCCTAACGAGACATGTGGTACAGATGCGAATTGACACAAAAACCGCTTTGCTTAACTCTGCGGAACGGGCGGCGCGCACGCTTGGATTTGATGGGTTCAGCTATGCTGACCTTTCAGAGGATGTCGGCATTCGTAAGGCCAGTATCCACCATCATTTCCCGACCAAAGCCGCCCTGTCTGTCGCTTTGATGGAACGATATTACAATGATCTGAAAGCGGTCTGCGAAGAAATCGACCTGAGCCAGGATTCGGGCGGCGCGCGGCTTACAGCGTTGATCGACCGTTATAGATCCGCTCTTGATGGTGGCAAAAGCCTCTGCCTCTGCGTATCCTTTTCGACCAGCCGCGAAAGCCTGCCCGCTGAGGTTATCACCCAAATTGGCCGCTTTCGCGAAATGATTATTGCATGGGCAGAAACAGTGTTTGTGGCTGGGCAAACTGACGGAAGTATCGCCAACGTCACGGACCCGGCGATCGAAGCGGCAGCGGCACTTCCACTTTTAGAAGGTGCGCAGCTTGCGGCAAGGGTGGAAGAAAACCCAGCATTGTTTGACAGTGCTGTGCGTATTTTGACCCAACGTTTGTAGTCATCTGAGCAGCAAATCAGCGCACAAAGGGCAATGCCGCCCGGTCGCATGGCAGGAACATCTTAGGGGTTCCTCCTGTTGAGCCGTGCTTAGCGTTCGGTCTAGGTCGCCCGTATCATATCGGGCGACCCAATTGGTGCATAATTAGGACGCGGCTTCGATCTGAGCGACGGCTTCTTCTGTCGACCAGACTGCGTTTGCCATGTAGCGGAAGTTGATCAATGCGGCGAGGTATCCGTCACCTTCGGGCAGCATGGCGGCTGCGGTCGCATCACGGACGACGGCCACTTCGAATCCGTCTTCTAGAAGTTCACGCATATGAGATTCCGTACACAGATTCGCGGACATTCCGGCGAGGATCACTTGATCAACACCTTGCTTGCGCAATTGCAACGACAAGTCATTTGTGTCGTTGCCGTACACTTTGTGCGGCGATGTCACGATGGTTTTGCCGTCGTTGATATAGGGCTTGTATTGCGGCATCCAATCGGCGCCTGACCCTTCGAACCCATCAAGGTTCAGCGGACCGGGGCGGTCAAACATACCGATATTGTGCATCAGCTTTTCCAGCGCGCCTTCAAACTTCCAACCGTGATCGGTGGGGTAGTAATAATGCGGGGATACGGCAACAGTCAGGTCAGCAGCCTTGGCGGCTTTAAACAAGGTCTCAATGTTGTTGACCGTGTTATGTTCCTCAACGCTGGCACCAATCACGCCCCATGTCACGCCATCTGGGTGCAAAAAATCGACCTGCGGGTCCGTCACAACAAGTGCTGTTCGGCTAAGGTCCAACTTCATTGTTGATGGAGGCAATGCGGGTTCAGCAGGTGGTGCGTAGGGACTGGCAGTTTGTGCTTGGGCTGCGGTTGTTGCGGCGACCGCGGTTGCAGCAGCAACCGAAGTTGCGACACCGCCGCGCAAGGCGGCCCTGCGCGTCATTCGACCATGGTTGTGATTTGGATCATCGCATTGACACATAATCTATTCCTTTCAGTGGTTGTGTGACATCAAACTATGGCCCCCTATGTGCCTTTCCGTCTTTGATCCGTGCCTTTGACCCAGAATGGGTGCCCTTTCGTCCACAAAACGGTTAAAGATTTGACATGAGATATGATCACATTTTCGACGAGCTTGAGATAAAGACCGATCCGTTCGCTCTGTGCGAATTAAACGGAGCCTGCAGCCTTGGGCTGGGGCGGGAGGCTTCGGCGACGCTGCACTATATTTTATCCGGAGATGGAGAGATCACGTTCAAGTCGCGCCCACCATTGAAAGTCGCGCGCGGTTCGCTGGTTTTCATTCCGGCATTGCAAAAACATAGCTTAAACAACTTTGGAACCGGCGGGGACCCCGCCCCTGATTGCAAACCTGCTGAAATGAACCTGTCACGTTTGATGGCAGGAACTTGCGAAACGCAGGTCGGGCAGATGACCGCGCTTTGTGCACATATTGGCGTCGGGTTGCGCGGTGTGACCGACATCATAGACCTGATCAAAGAACCGTTGGTGGAACATGTTTCATCGTCCCACAGAATGCGTCCAACGTTGCAAATGTTGTTACAAGAACTGTCTCATCCGGGGCTGGGAAGCCGCGCGATGATCAAGGCTTTGCTAATGCAATGCATGATCGCGATGTTGCGTGAACGCTTATCGTCACAGGATGCCGCATTTCAATGGATGGCCGCACTTGCCGATCCATCGGTCTGGAATGCGCTTCGGCTCATGCTGGATGCTCCGGGCGACACGCACACCGTCGAGAGCCTTGCAGATAGCGTAAGAATGAGCCGATCTGCCTTTGCCAAACGCTTTGCTGCTGCCTATGGGTCTGGTCCGATGGAGCTATTGCGAGAGCTGCGTATGCGCCGCGCTGGCGTTTTGCTGCGTGATACAGACCTGCCCGTAAAACGTATCGCTGAAATGGTCGGTTTTGCGTCCCGCAGCGCCTTTACCCGTGCTTTCGAAGCCCAAGCCGGGCTGTCACCACGGGCATTCAGAGCTGCGCAGCAACCCTAAGATAGTTTTGGGCGTCTTCTGTATCTGTCAGTCACGCCTTTTAGTATGAATCGGGACAGGTCCAGCACATTTTATCATTTAAGACATCAATGAACGGGCATTGATCACTACAGCAAAGCCAGTGCTGTAACGTATAACCCGTACCCACATAAGCAAGCAGCCCCTTCTCGGCGTGAAAGTGTCCAATCCGTTCTAAGCATCAACAATGTTGCAGCACTGACAGCTAAGAGGAGCGGTACAGAGAATGTCAGAAGCTCGGACGGCACTGCGATGCCAACGAACAACGCTGGGACTCCGATACATGCAAGGATGTTGAAAATATTGGATCCGATAATGTTCCCAACCAGCATTCCACCTTGATTGCGTCGCATACAAACAAGAACCGTCGCCAACTCTGGCAAACTGGTGCCCAGCGCAATAATCGATAGGCCAATAACGGCTTCGCTAACGCCGAGAAACTCTGCAAGCCCAACCGCGCCATAAATGGAAACTTCTGACCCCAGTGCTATGCCGATCAAAGCCAGCAATATAATTCCTGCAGTTTTCAGGTGCTCGTTTTGCCGCAGCTGCCCGGCCTCTTCGGCGTCTGTTTCCAGATCGTCAGACCCATCGGATGTTTCTGCGAGAATATCGTTTTTGACGAGCAGGTAGAGATATCCAACCAATGTAAACAAAAGCAGCGCACCACTTAAGGCACCAAGATAGCTTTGAGTGTAGATAAGCACGACGAAAACGATGGTTGATATCGCCCAGACTGATCCATCACGCCAGATTAATGCTTGCGTGATGTTAAGAGGACCAATCATCGCCGCAATGCCGAGAATGAGTAATGAATTGGTAATGTTGCTGCCGATTATGTTGCCAATCGCCAATCCACCGCTGCCGTTTAAACTTGCACCTGTTGTAAATACCAATTCAGGGAACGACGTCCCGAATGCAACAACGGTCAGCCCGACAACTATTGGGGATAATCCAAATTTCTCGGCAATCTCGACACTCTTGTCGACGAGTTTGTCCGCAGAAAAAACAAGAAGCCCAAGCCCAACAATTGTCAGAACGGCGTAATAGATCATCATTTGCTCGCTTGATAAACAGTTCCGACCGGATGGTCACAAATGGGGTCGCGCGGTATACGCGCGCCCCCGGTTAGGTCCAAACGCCTTTACTCGGCCCAGAACCACGCTTGAGGCATGAAAACATTGGCCGGGCTCGGGAACTGCCCTGTGCTCTTCATGCCTTCCATGACATTCATCAGATCATTCTTTCGCACACCATATGTCGATGCGTTCTGTGCAATGCCGAATGCCTCGAACTGTTCCGCTGCAATGTCAGCCAATTGATGGTAACGGCGGATTTGCTCTTCTGGATCTGCGGTCGCATAGATCGTTTCCCAAATGCGGTAGCGTTCCATGACGTGCTCGGGCGGCTCGATTCCGTCCTGACCGTCGGTTTCGTACCATGCAGTCCACAAAGGTGCGTGACGCGAGCTGCTATCGATCGGCAGAAGTGCAGACGGAAGTTGTCCGGGCAACCAGGTCGCGTTCCCGCTATCGGCCGTCATGTCATGATCACCCTGACGGGACCGCTGACGGTGAACAGAACGATCAACAACGTTGAGGTTGATCTGAATGCCTAAAACCTCTTCCCATTGCGGTTTTACGATCGTCATCATGTCGATGATATGGGGGTGGCCGTTTCGAATATCGATCAAGAATTCAGCAGGACGGCCATCCGACAACAGGCGAATACCATTGTCGTCACGCTCTGTTAGGCCCAATCCGTCAAGAAGCTCGTTTGCTCGGTCCGGATCATATTCCAAATGCTGGGTCGAAATCTTTTCATGGTGAAGAGGGCTGTCTTCGAATGGACCTGTTTGCCAAGGAATGCCAACACCAAGAAGTGCCGTATCAATGACCTCTTGACGATCCGTGCCAATGGACAGCGCAATCCGGAAGTCACGTTCATTAAACAATGCGTGGATTACGGGATCCTTGTGGTTCAGGTTCGGCTGAATCCAGTTATAGCTCCCACCAGCGGCAGTCACTTCATATAGCTGATAGTCACCCGCTTCGCGGTTCTCTGCCAGAACGGGCCGGTTGCCTGGGGCATCGATGCGACGATACTGAAAGTCGAAGTCGCCAGAAATCGCAGCAATCAACATGGCTTCGGCATCCTGATAGATGGTCGCTTCCATGTCGCCGATATAGGGCAACTGGTTTCCTGCTTCGTCAACCTGCCAGAAATAGGGGTTGCGCTCGAACAGGACTGTGGTTGTACCGCCCCGCAATGGTGTGGCCAGAACCCAAGGGTCCAGAACCGGACGTTCTGTATTGATCCACCGAACTTCGTCGCGCACATCGCCACATTTCCGGTACATCAGGTCTTGCCAACTTTCGACGTCTTCTTCGGCAAGAAGCGCATCCAAATCGTCATTGTAATCCGGGTGGAACTGGCTGCAATAATGCGCCGAATAATGGTTCAGTCGGGCCCCTTCTTCGCGCGCCATTTGGCCTAGAAAGCCACCATTTGGATGCTCAAAACGAATAATAAACGTATATTCATCAACCACTTCTAGGCTTAACGGTTCGCCACCTGATTTGTAGCGGGTCGAAATTTCTTCCCATTCAGGATTAAGCAAGAGATCGTTGATACTAAAAGCGATATCTTCGGTGGTGAAATCGTGACCGTCAGACCATTTCATGCCTTCGCGCATGTTGAATGTGAATTCGCGCGCATCTTCGGATACTGAATATTCACGAATGACGTTTGGAACCAGATCCGATAGGTTATGGTGCCACCGCACCAGCCCGTTTGTGCCAACCGCTTGGCGCAATGTGCCTTCATCCGATACACCACGCATCCCAAATCGGATCTTACCTCCATAGGTTCCGACTTCGCCGTAATTGATGACTTCCGGCTGCAGAGATGCACGATCTTCAACCGGAGGCAGCGCGCCTTGAGCAACCAATTCTGCCAGCTCGGGCGCCTCCCCGGTCGCCTGCGCCAACGCGCCCGTCGCGGTTAACACCGAGACTGCGGTCATAATTAATCCGCGTCTAAAATCATAGGTCATCGATTTCCTCCAAATGAACTTCCCAGATCGGCGGGCCAATCTGTGCGCAGAACCAGCTGCATCGTCCTCGGGATCGCTGGCCACGCAGTTTCGACTCACCCGTCTCCATATTAGACTGGGTGCAATTTTTGCATTTTTCAATACTAAAATGCAAAAAGAACGTCGACATTCATTTTTTTCTGAGTAAACATACAGGTGTTCAGTGCTAGAAATCAGCAGCAAAAGTTTTTTTATACTCTAAAAACCAAATCTGCCGCGCTGGATAATCGAGTTGCCGCATTGAGGATGTGATTGCGCGCAACTTCAGGGAGGAAAAAAATGTTCGTCTATATCCTGCGTCGCCTTGGCTGGTCGATACCGTTCTTGTTCGCCGCCTCGTTCCTTGCATTCACCATTATTCAAACGCCCCCGGGCGATTATGTTGAAAGTTATGCTGCAAAACTTGAGGCTGACGGCCGTCAGGTTGACGAAGCGCGGCTGCGGTCGCTACGTGATCGGTTTGGGCTCGATGAACCGATGCTCACGCAATATTGGAAGTGGATAAAGGGGATATCGAGAGGCGATTTTGGGCTCTCGTTTCAATGGCAGCAACCCGTATCCGAGTTGATCGGAGATCGCATGATCTTATCGGTGATACTCGCCACGTCGACGCTATTATTCACCTGGGCCTTAGCATTACCCATAGGAATTTATTCGGCCGTCCGACAATACAGTTGGGGTGATTATTGCGTTAGCATCATTGGGTTCATTGGTCTGGCGACGCCAAATTTCTTGGTCGCGTTGATCTTGATGTATGTCGGTGTTGTTCATTTTGGAACCAATGTGACCGGGTTATTTTCGGCGGAATATGTGAATGCCGAATGGTCTTGGGCCAAGTTCGTAGATTTGGTCAAACACTTGATTATTCCGGTGGTGATCATTGGGACATCGGCTACTGCCAGCCTTATCCGTATTATGCGCGCCAACTTGTTGGATGAATTGCATAAACCCTATGTGACCACTGCGCGCGCCAAAGGCCTGAGCGAATTCAAGACCATCCTCAAATACCCCGTCCGCATCGCCCTGAACCCCTTTGCGTCAACGATCGCATGGGTGTTTCCGCAGATTATCTCAGGCTCAACTGTGGTGGCGGTCGTATTGTCGCTGCCAACGGTTGATCCTCTCATGCTCGACGCTTTGTTGACACAGGATATGTATTTAGCCGGTGCCTTCATTTTGCTTCTCAGCGTCATGTCCATCATCGGGATGATCGTGTCAGACATTGTTCTGGCCATGATCGACCCTCGCATTCGGTACCGCTAACATGACAAATTCTGTTGACCATACCGACCCTCGTCTTCCTGTAGATATCGCCGAAGCTTCGCAGTGGCGGTTGATGTGGCGGAAATTCAAGAAACACAAGCTGGCGCTCATCAGTCTCTATTTGGTAGGCTTTTTGTACGTGGTTGCCCTGTTTGCTGAGTTCTTTCAGCCCTTTGAGCCTGATCTGACGTCGCGTAGCGATGTGTTTCATCCCCCTCAGATGGTGCAGTTCCTGGATCGAACAGAGGATGGAACGCGTTTCCGCCCTCACGTTCTGGGCACCAAACTGATCCGGGACCCTGAAACGCTTGCCACGTCGTATGAAATAAATCCGGATGAAAAAATCTACATTTCGTTCTTGGGCAAATCAGAGCCCTATCACCTCGCCGGATTCATCCCCATGCAGCGGCGCTTGATCACATCAACCAACCCAGACGAACGGTTCTACCTGTTTGGCGCCGACCGTTTGGGCCGCGACATGCTGAGCCGTTCCATCGCAGGCACCCGCATTTCAATGTCGATCGGGCTTGTTGGGGTCGCCATCAGCCTGTTCTTGGGCACGTTGATTGGTGGCATGGCCGGGTATTTAGGGGGCTGGTTTGACTCGCTTTCAACCCGCGCGATCGAACTGATCCTTTCCATGCCAACAATCCCAATCTGGCTCGGGCTGAGCGCCACAATTCCTGCAAACATTGATCCATTGGTCCGATATTTTGCGATCACGGTGATCCTGTCGCTAATTGGCTGGACCGAACTTGCTCGGGTCGTAAGAGGACGATTCCTAGCGCTTCGGACAGAGGATTTCGTCACCGCCGCACGCTTAGATGGGGCGCGGCCACGAAGGATCGTTTTCCGCCACATCATGCCGTCGCTTGTCAGCCACATTATTGCATCGGTTTCTCTGGCCATCCCCGCGATGATCCTCGCAGAGACTTCGCTATCCTTCTTAGGGTTGGGGCTTTTGCCGCCCTCGATATCTTGGGGCGTCCTGCTCAAAGAAGCGCAGAACATTCGGTCAATTGCTCAGGCACCTTGGCTGTTTGTTCCAGGTTTATTCGTTCTGGTCGCTGTGCTTGCCCTGAACTTCCTTGGGGATGGCCTGCGTGACGCGGCCGACCCCTATTCACAAGATCAGTAAAGAGGATGACAGCCATGACCGATCAAAAGGGGCTCGGCCAAACTCCGATACTCGAAATCAAGAACCTGGTAACAGCGTTTGAAACACGCCACGGAACCTTTACCGCCGTTGATGACGTCTCGCTTTCTTTGGTGCCCGGCCAAACCCTGTGTTTGGTCGGCGAAAGCGGGTCCGGCAAAAGCGTGCTGTCACGATCCATCCTGCAATTGGTAGACAAGCCCGGACGCATCGTATCCGGCGAAATTCTGCTGCATGAAGCGCATCCCGACCCAGAGAACCCAAGCACGCAATCGCTTGATCTGGCCCAGTTGGATGCCCGATCTGGCATCATCCGGAACATTCGTGGTCGCGATATCGGCATGATTTTCCAGGAACCAATGAGTTCTTTGTCACCCGTCCACACGATCGGCAGCCAAATTACCGAAAGCCTCACTTTGCATGAAGGTCTCAGCAAAAAAGAGGCGCGCGGCCGCGTGATCGAAATGTTGCGGCGGGTTGAAATCCCAAATCCAGAAAAGGCGATCGATCAGTACCCGTTTGAGTTTTCTGGCGGTATGCGGCAACGGGCCATGATCGCTATGGCTCTGATCTGCAACCCTAAAATCCTAATTGCCGACGAACCAACGACCGCGCTGGATGTCACAATTCAGGCCGAAATATTGGATCTTTTGCACGAATTGAAAGTGCAAAATGACATGGCAATCCTGTTCATCACCCATGACATGGGCGTGGTCGCAGAAATTGCCGATCACGTCGTGGTTATGCGCCACGGCAAAGTGGTCGAAAACGGAGACGTGCAAAACGTTTTCGAAAAGCCACAACATGACTACACGAAATTGCTGCTTAAATCCGCGCGCGATTCCCAAACGGCGTCGCCAGATCGGATTGCCCAACGCAAAATCCGCCCCGTCGGGGACCCCATCCTAGAGGCACGCGGGCTGCGCAAAGAATACTACGGTAAAACCGGTTTTTTTGGCATGACTAAAACAACCTTGGTCGCTGTGAACGATGCCGATTTTACGCTGCACGAGGGTGAAACACTTGGTGTTGTCGGGGAAAGCGGATCCGGCAAAACCACGCTTGCGCGATGCATTCAACGGGTACATGATTTTCAATCAGGTGAATTGATTTACACGGACAGAACCGGCCAAAAAACCGAAATTTCGAAGCTGAATGATGCTGAGTTGCAGCCCACATGGCGCGATATGCGAACCGTTTTTCAGGATCCGTTTGCGTCACTCAATCCGCGTATGAATGTGTCACAGATAATCGGCGAAAGCCTGTTGCTGAATGGCATGACATCAAAGGCTGATCGTCGCAAACGCATTCTGGAACTGTTGGACCTGGTGGGCCTGCCATCCTCAGCGCTTGATCGGTTTCCTCATGCGTTTTCAGGCGGGCAACGGCAACGGATCAGTATTGCGCGTGCCATCGCCCCCAATCCGCGGATCATTATCGCGGACGAGGCGACATCAGCGCTTGATGTCAGCATCCGAACCCAAATCATGGACCTGCTGCAAGATCTGCAAAAAGAGCTTAGCCTGAGCTATGTATTCATCAGCCACGATCTTGGGCTGGTGCGGTATTTTTGCGATCGGGTCTTGGTCATGTACAAAGGTGATATCGTCGAAGCTGGCGACGCCGAGCAGGTTTGCAGCATGCCAAAACATGACTACACCAAAGCGCTCTTGTCGGCGGTACCAATCACCCATCCAGAACAACGCGGGCATCGACAACGGGTGCGATACTCTCCCCAATGATCGAAAGGTTGAATTGGAGGCGTCGCAAACTGGGTTCGCATAAACCTTTGAATTAATAGGAACAGTGTCTCAGGGCGCCCTTTTCCCATACCGTCCTTTTGATCTATGGTCAGCGTTGCATCTGACCCTAAGCGCTGGCGCCTAGCAGATGAATGCGAAGTACCGGTTTCAAAGCTTTGATTGATGCAAATGGCACCAAAATCCACAGGGTTTTTGGTGCCATTTTGGTCAAATCACAGCCCGTTCGATCACCCGCTCTCCCTTGGCAAACCGCTCATACAGAAACGGGGATAGATCCATTTCCCGGAACTCACCGTAGATGATCTGTTCAGCGACACCGCGCCCTACGGATGGTCCCTGTTGCGACCCATGACCGGATGACCCGTTGGTAAAGTGGAAATTCGAAACGTCGTCATGGGGTCCGATCACCACGTTGAAATCAAACGTGTTAAAGTCGTAATGCCCCATCCAAAAATCGACAATCTCAACATCTTTGAACTGCGGAATGCGATTTGAAATGATCGGATATACCTTGTCCTGCCAGATTGTTTCTTCGGCGCTGAAATCGTCCTGCGCAACGGTGGCATCGTCCCCCAATGGCGGGCAGCCAACCAGATAATCATCCCCAAACTGCCGGAAATGCACACCTGTAGGATCAATGGTCAACGGCAGATCGCGGTCCAATTTCTGTTTGGCGCGAAAAATAAATGTGTAGCGACGTTTGGGTTGAATATCGAGCTTGAGCCCCGCCATATCCGCGACGATCCCAGCATAGGTGCCGGCCGCGTTCACGACGGCACCGGCCTTGATCACCTGACCGGATGCCAAGGTCACGCTAGTGACTTTATTGCCGTCGCGGCCAATCGCGTGCACTTCGTTTTCTACAAATTCAGCGCCTTTTTCGATCGATTTGCGCAGCAACCATTCAACCATCAACGGCGCGTTATAAAAACCCTCGTCCACCGTGTTCAGGCTACCTGCTTCGATGTCGGTCAGGTTATAAAATGGATAGGCTCTGGCAATGTCATCCGGTGCAACCATTTTGGTCCCCGCCCCGGCTGCTGCCTGAACGCTTTGATCCCGCTGCAACACCTCTGTCAGGTCAGGATTATCCGAAAGATACAGATACCCAAAGTTGCGGATTGTCAGCTCTGGTATGGCGGGATCCCCACCCAAATTTTCGCGGAAATTGCGCACAAAATCGGCGGCATGCTGACCAATTTTTACGTTGATCGGATTTGCAAATTGCTGACGCATGCAATTGTTCGACGCCGCCGTTTGCGACTGCAGATAGGATTTATCCTTTTCTACAATCAGGATCTTGCCGCTGAAATCCGGGTTCGACGCCAAAAACCAAGCCGTGCAGGCCCCCATGGTTGCGCCGCCAATAATAACCACATCATAGGCGTCATGTTTGGGGATGCTATCAACGTTTGGCAGATCAATTTTGAACTGTTTGTCATGTGAAGTTGGTTTCATGGTTTGCTCTCTTGTTAATGTAACCGGATCAAACGGACCGGGTGATGCCGCCATCAACGCGGATGTTTTGACCGGTGATATATGCCCCGCCTTCAGAGGCGAGAAACGCGACCGTTCCGGCGATCTCGTCGTAAGACTTGCCATAGCGGCCCATCGGAATTCTTGCTTTGAAATCCGCATTTTCTGGCAGGCTATCAATAAAGCCGGGCTGCACGTTATTCATGCGCACATTGTCGGCGGCGTATGTGTCGGAGAACAATTTGCTAAACGCCGCCAACCCCGCGCGCATCACTCCTGAGGTCGGAAATACCGGATCAGGTTCGAACGCGGCAAAGGTGGAAATATTAATGATCGTCCCAGATTTTTGGGACTGCATGATGGGGGTGACCAACCGGGTCGGTCGCACAACATTCAACAAATAGACATCCAACCCAGCATGCCAATCATCATCTGTCAGCTCTAAAACAGGCGCGCGCGGGCCGTGCCCGGCTGAGTTGACCAAGACGTCAATGCGCCCCCATTTTTCCGTAGTTGCGTCCACCAAACGGGACAAATCGTCATTGGATTGATTTGACCCTGTTATGCCGATCCCACCCAGTTCATTGGCCAACGCTTCGCCCTTGCCCGACGACGACAAAATGGCAACCTTGAAGCCGTCGGCCGCCAAACGGCGCGCGCTGTCAGCTCCCATGCCACTTCCTCCTGCTGTGATGATCGCCACTTTGCCGTCAGTCATTTTAATCTCCATCAATTCGAATGCGGTTTCTAACGGCACCATGAACTGTGGCTTGTACTTTGACTAATCAGATATTCTGCTTTATGAGTGTAGAAAAACTGTAGGCTTGGATTTTTGCTATGCGTGATCTTCCTCCGCTCAATTCTTTGAAAGCATTCGAAGCAGCTGCGCGGAACCTGAATTTCAGTCACGCCGCCCAAGAGTTAGGCGTCACACAGGGTGCTGTTGCGCAGCATGTGCGATCTCTGGAATTACTGTTAGAAATCAAACTATTCAACCGTCATGCCCGCGGGTTAACCCTGACCGATGAAGGTCGCAAATATTTTCCGGCTATCCGGCGGGCCTTCGACATGATATCCGAAGCAACAGGCGGATTGTCACCACAAGATACCGTTGTAACGATCAGTTCCACACCGTCATTCGCCACCAAGTGGCTAGTACCAAAACTAAGTTCTCTGGCGCGGGACCATCCCGAAATCAGGGTTCGTTTGGACGCGTCCAACTCGCTTGCCAACTTTCAGACGGATGGGGTCGACATCGCGATTCGACAAGGCAAGCCGCCATTTGGGCCAGGACTTGTTGCGACCCCATTATTTCCGGCCAGATTGGTTGCAGTCTGTAGTCCCGATCTCATTTCTGGGGCGGCGCCTATTCATGGTCCTAATGACCTGTTGGGGCATGTTTTGTTAGAGGATACGCACGGGCAATGGCCTATTTTTCTAGAAGCAGCATTGGGGGAACAAAACGTTTCCGGGATTAGGACGATGACCTTCAGCCAAACCTCTTTGGCCATTGATGCCGCCATTGCACGTCAGGGGGTTGCGCTCGCAAATCGTGAGCTGGTCAAAGCCGATCTGCGGGCCGGGCTGTTGGTTCAACCCTTTGAATTTTCAATGACATCCGAAAATGGGTATTATGTTGTTGCCCCGCGCGCACCTAGAAAAGCGTCCGTAGTTGCAACTCTCAGCGCCTGGCTATTCGCGCAGGTTTCATCCGCGTAACAAGGTCGGGCAGCATAAAAAGCCGCCACAGGTGACCTGCGACGGCTTGGGTTTTCTCAGACGTTTCAGCTTAGAAAATGAAATCGCTTGCGGTGTAGTTGGCCAATGCGGTGCCTTCGATCAAAAGGTTCAGCCCGCCGCCATTAAACGACACTTCGGTTGGGCCCGACTCGCTGGCCCCGGCCAAGAAGTCAGCGAGCGAATTGATCGTACTGTGACCGGAAAAATCAAACTGGTCCTGCCCCGCCGTAAAGTCGAGGATGTTTCCTGTGCTTGCGCCATCCACAAACACAAACACATCCGCGCCATTGCCACCGGTCATTTCCTGAAAGTTGGACACGCCTGTATTGGCGATCAAACGATCATTGCCATTGCCTCCAAACATCGTATCGATCCCGCCACCACCTGTGATGGTATCGTGGCCGTTGCCGCCGCTTAGCTGATCATTTCCGGTACCGCCATACAGATTATCCGAACCGCTACCGCCATCTAGCTGATCATTTCCACTGCCACCAAACAGTTGATCCGAGCCACTGCCGCCATAGATAAAGTCGCCGCCTTCATCCCCAAACAGGGAATCGATGTTGCCCCCACCTTCGAGCGTGTCAGAACCAGTTCCCCCATAAATGAGGTCATTCCCCCCCTGACCGCTAAGAGTGTCATCCAAAGCACCGCCATAAATGTCGTCCGATCCGGCATTGCCTAAAATCGAGTCAGCACCGCTGCCGCCATAAATTGTATCAAGCCCGAGCCCACCATCAATGGTATCTGCCCCAAGGCCGCCATCAATCCGATCGAACCCGTTGCCACCCAGAATGGAATCGGTTCCATCGCCCCCCAAAATGCTGTCGGACCCGGCCACACCGTTGATGACGTCTGCCCCCGATCCACCTTGGATCGTGTCATTGCCACCACCGCCATTCAGACTGTCATCACCGGAGCCGCCAAACAGTTCGTCAAACCCGGCGCCGCCATTCAACGTATCGTTATTCGCCCCACCATATAGATCATCCGCGTTGCCCTGACCGTTTAGCGTGTCATTGCCATCGCCTCCGTTCAGGATGTCATTGCCCGCGCCCGCATTAAAGACATCATCACCGTCAGTGCCCGCGACCTGATCAACAGCGGAAACCGTGGTGCCGGGGATGTTCAACAGCGGAATCGCGGCGCCTGATTCAAACCCGCTTCCTGCGGTTGGCGTAATGACGTCGTCGCCCACGGCACCTGCAAATGCGTTGAACTCTGCCAACGACGCAAAGCTCGGAAGCGGATCGCCCCCCAATTGAAGATACCAGTTATTTTCATTTGTTTGATCAAACGCCCCCATCAGAAAACTGGTTCGCGGTGTCCCCGCATCATCCCAAGGGATTTCATAAATTTCCATGTCAAACGGGCCAGTTGGGGTAAAATCAACAACCGTGCCATTTAGCCGAATTTCCAAGGCATTGATCACAAGGTTCGAAAACGGAAACCCTGAATCCCCGGCAAAGTCACCATTGTGAACATGTGACACTGTTGTCGTGCTGGCAGGAGTTACCAATTCAAATGTCGCTGGCGTGAAGCTGCTATTGGTCTGTAAAAAACCGGTCATTGTATATGTGGTCAATTGAAATACTCCGTCAGAATGAAACCTGAATTGATAAAACCTGTGGTGTTTGTTTACCTTTTCTAAACTTTTTCAAATTGTCCATCCTTCAATGCCTAATTCGTTAACCCCTAAAAATAAGCGATATGCGCTGGATTCCTGGCCGCAGAAGTGTCGATCGCCAATGTGTGCGTCGTTTGATCGGCGACAGTTTGGTTGACATGTCCACCAAATGCGGTGACTTTTCCAGCGAAAGGAACCCAATGGACGATCCGTTTAACATTGATGTCGAATTGGGGTTTTTGTTTGCGCAATTGCACATAGCTTTAAACGCCCAAGCACGCAGTGTGATCGCACGCCACGGAGATTTAACCCTCGCTCAATGGCGCATCATTCGTCTGGTCGCATCCGGACAGTTCCAAGGATCCACCGGCATTCGCAAAGCAGCCTGCATCGACAAAAGCCAATTCAGTAAAACTGTGCATCTCCTTGAAAAAAATGGTTATTTGCTGGTGTCGGAACATTCAGACGACAAACGGCAATTCAATTTGGCACTGACCCCAAAAGCGGAACGCGCCCATACCAAGCTGGTTCCTGATCTGAGCAAACGCAACGCCCATTTAATGAACGCCCTGCCGCCCGAGCAGCGCAAAACCATTGTTCAAACCATAAAAACCCTGATCACAGCCGCGGACGTTTCTGATTTTTCATCACACTCTGCCCCACCAGACCAAGACAGCGAAATCCACCTGTCCTCAAAGGAAACATGATGCAAATTCAATCCCGTGATGCCGTCATCAAAGCGTTAACAGACTTGCTTGGGGATCGTCTGTCGACGGGGTCTTCGGTTCTGGCGCTACATGCGTCCGACGAAGGATACCAAGCACCAGCCACCCCTGACGCAGTGGCGTTTCCCTTATGCACCCAAGACGTTTCCGACATCATAAAAATCTGCGCGGCGCATCATTGCCCGGTCATCCCATATGGTGTCGGCACATCCCTAGAAGGCCACGTTATCCCCTATTCCGGGGGCGTGACCATCGATATGAGCCGCATGAACACGATCCTCAAAGTCAATGACAGCGATCTGAATGCGGTGGTGCAACCCGGCGTCACGAGAGAGCAGTTAAACACCGACCTGCGTGCATCTGGTCTGATGTTCAGTGTCGATCCCGGTGCAAATGCAACTTTGGGTGGCATGGCGGCCACGCGTGCCTCGGGCACCAATGCCGTGCGATATGGAACCATGGCGGAAAACGTGCTGGCCCTCGAAGTGGTGATGGCGGATGGCCGGATAATCCGCACAGGCAGCAAGGCGCGCAAATCGTCAGCCGGGTATGATTTAACGCATCTGTTTGTCGGCTCCGAAGGCACGCTTGGGATCATCACCGAACTGACCGTTCGACTATTTGGCCAGCCCGAAGCGATTTCATCAGCGACATGCGCGTTCGATACGGTCGCAGATGCAGTGAATGCGGTCATTTTGGCCATTCAGTCCGGCCTGCCAGTGGCGCGGATCGAATTGCTGGACGCGACCCAGATGTCAGGTATGCAAAAGGCCTATCCTGAATTGGATTTCGCAGCTCAGCCGCAATTGTTTCTGGAATTTCACGGCACGGATTCCGGTGTGACTGAGCAAACAAAAACCTTTGCCGAAATTTCACAGGAATTTGGCGGCTCGGCCTTTAAATGGGCAACCAAGGCCGAAGAACGTAACGCTCTGTGGCGTGCGCGTCACGAAGCATTCTACGTCGGCAAAACCCTGCGCCCCGGCAGCACCGCCTTGGTGACAGATTGTTGCGTCCCTATTTCTGCACTGGCACCCTGCATCGAAAAAGCACAGGGATTGATCGCACAATCCGGGCTGATTTCACCCATCGTTGGCCATGTTGGCGACGGAAATTTCCACATGCTGATCCTTGTTGAACCCGGCAATCTTGATGAAATGAAACGCGCAGAAAACCTGGCCCATCAGGTCAATATGACTGCGTTGGAATTTGGGGGAACCGTGACGGGCGAACACGGTGTTGGTGTCGGCAAAAAGAAATACATGGCGGATCAACACGGTGATGCCTTTGGGATCATGGGCGATATCAAACGGGCGATGGACCCCCTCAACATCATGAATCCCGGCAAAATCGTCGACACGAATTAGGCCATCGGCCCAGCGGATTTGACTGGTAATCATCGGTTCACGCGCCATGTCAGGCTCGGGGTTGAAACGACGTAGGGCCCGGTTCAAATCGCAAAATTTCCGGGGCGGGATAAAAAATCTGTCACACATTTGGATCGGCATGTGTCTAACTATGTAACGTCACCAAAGGCGGACAAACACATGACCCATATCACCGGACCCACAATTCAATTGGCCCAAGACGGGAATGCCACCGCCCTAGAAGACATCATTCGTGGCATCCAGAAACAGGTGTATCAGTTGGCCATTCGCATGTTGGCGGATCCTGATGCGGCGCAGGATGCAACTCAGGAAATTTTGATCCGCGTTGTCACCAAACTATCGACATTTCGCGCGGAATCCCGATTTGAAACATGGGTTTATCGGGTCGCAACCAATTACCTGATCCGGGCGCGAAAAATCCGGGTCAATGACCCAAACCTGACTTTCGATGCCTTTTCCCAAGACCTGATAGACGGGCTGTCCGACGATAATAACAAAGCGCCAGATGAGCATGTTATGCTGAACGAATTGCGGATCAAATGCACCATGGCCATGTTGCTGTGTTTGGATCGCGAACATCGCGCGGCTTATATTCTGGGTGATATTCTAGAATTTGACCACAGCATTGCCAGCGACATTTTGGAAATTTCCCCTGCAAATTATCGCAAACGTCTGTCGCGCGCACGCGATCGCGTTCAGACATTTACCGCGGCGACATGTGGGCTGGCGAACCGCTCTGCCGCTTGTTCCTGCCGCAAACGATTGCCCGCTGCGATGGCATCTGGTCGTATTGGCATCCAGCCCAGCGCCGCATTGGCAGATGCCCCTCGTTTTGCCGATGCCGCAGCAGAAGTGTCCGATATCCAATCCAGCCTGATCGCCGCCAAATTACAGCGTTCAACCGGCGCGCATGTGCCGCTGCGCGACTACGCAAGTGCGGTGTTGAACATCATAGAAACGACCCAAACCTAACCACAAACCCAAAAGGAAACTTCATGAAACACGCATTTGCGTGGCTGATCACGCTTGCCTTGATCTCACCTCAACTTTCTATCGCACAAGGACAGACAATGACCGAAGACCAACAAAACGTACTCAGCAGCACAATGGGCATGGCAGAGGCCTTTCAACAGGGCGACATTGCGGGCGTCATGCGCCATTACGAACCAGAGGCAACGGTCCTGTTTGAACCCGGAGCGCCGGTTTCAAATGTGGCCCAACTGGAACAGATGTTTGCAGAAATGTCCGCACTTGGCCCGCAGTTCAGTTTTTCTGAGGGGCATGACGTGATCGTCAACGGGGACATCGCAATCCACATTGCGCCTTGGAATATGGTTGCTCATCTGCCGGATGGCCAGGAAATCACCCAATCCGGGCTGTCGGTCGCAGTGTTGCGCAAACAGCCCGACGGACAGTGGAAAATGGTGATCGATAATCCCCATGGCGCACGGCTTATGTCTGGGTCCTAACATCTTAGGGCTGGCCCCAAAGGCCGGCCCTTTTGCCCCATACAAATTTCGTCACTCAAAGATATTTGTTTTGGGCGCAGCATCCAGTGCGGTCAATTCCTGCATCATATGCGCTTCCCAAGAGGCAGCCAATTGGCGCGACAACGTGGTCAGCCGCCGCATTTTGGGCACCAGAATAGCGTAGTCATAGGGCACAGGCTGGGCCAGTTTGCAGAACTTGATCTCTTGGCGGGTCACACCGGTTAACCGCGCAGACAGCACCGTCAGCGGATCCACAATCGCGCAGCATTGCCCGGCGCTGACAAATTTAAGTAACGGCAACACGGTTTGACTGCGAAACCGCACATGGGTTCTGGCATTCGCATGGGCTAGGGCCAATTGAACGCGCATTTCAAACCGGTGATCGGGCTGCATCCCGCCAAACGTCAACCCATCCAGCGCCGCTAAGGGAACCGTTTCGCATTGCGCCAGTTCATGCCCCGCAGGCACCGCCAAGAACCCATTCGCACAGATCCGCGTGATCCGGGTTTGTTCGGTGCGGCTGTTGTCTTCGTCGTAATCACCAAACCCAAAATCCACGCCCTGACTGCTGACCAATTCACGCAATTGCGTTGAACTGCGCGTGTGCATCGACAGGTTTATATCTGGCCGTGTTTCGGCAAATTTACTCAGGAAATCAGGGAATAACACCGTTGCCACACCGGGCATAACGGCCAATTGCACCTCGCCTTTGTCGCCGATCTGCATCCGTTTCATCGTGCGTCGCAGCCGCGACATCTGCCCCAGCATACTGTCTGCCTCGGCCAGCAGATAATAGGCTTCGGGGACGGGTTTTAGGTTCCGGGTGTCCCTGTCAAACAGCGTAATCCCCAAAGAATCCTCAAGACTTTTCATCGCGAGGCTGATCGCCGGTTGGGTCCGACCCAGATTTTGCGCCGCTTCGGACATAGACCCGGTTTTCATTACTTCGCGAAAGACGGACAGGTGATGCAAATTCATGCACATTCATAAATCATGCTTATGAATAGTAAACAACTTCAAATTTGCCTTAATAGACAAACCCCATATCATCCCCCCATCAAACAAAAGCAGGCAATGACCTGCGACCAGCTGGGAGACCGACATGACATTTCTGAAATCACTATCCGGCGCTTTGATTTCTGCCACGATCGTCGCAGGCCCTGCCGCAGCGCAGGACCCGACCTTTTTCCGCATCGGCACCGGCGGTGCGGGCGGGACCTATTTCCCCATCGGGGGCACCATCGCCAACGGCATTTCGTCACCCCCGGGCAGCCGCGCCTGCGAAGATGGCGGCCAATGCGGTGTGCCGGGTCTGATCGCAATTGCGCAATCCACAACGGCGTCGGTGTTCAACAACGCCGCCGTCCAAAACGGAGAGCTGGAAGCCGGGCTCGCTGCGGCGGACGTCACCCGGTCCATGTATCTGGGCGAAGGTAAATTCGACGGCAAACCGCATCCTAACCTGCGCATCGTCGCCAATCTGTTCCCAGAGGATCTGCATCTGGTTCTGCCCGAAGGCACCAGCATCGCCAGCTTGGCCGATCTAGAAGGTCAGCGTGTTGGCATTGCGCAGGCCGGGTCCGGCACCCAGGTTGCAGTTCTGCAAATGTTGAACGAATGGGGCGTGACCCGCGATAACATGGACGAGGCAGAGCTGAACAACAGCCAATCCGCCGAACGTCTGGCAGATGGTCAGATTGATGCCTATTTCTACGCCGCTGGCTGGCCTGTTGCTGCGATGGTTCAACTGTCCTCGACCAAAGGCATGTCATTGCATTCCTTCTCTGACGAAGATTTGCAGCGCATCAACGATATCATCCCGGCCTATATCCCATCCGAAATACCCGGCGGCGTCTATGAGGGCGTAGATGAAGCGGTCAAAACCCCCGCTGTGTCTGCCTTGTTGGTTGTGTCATCGGAACTGAGCGACGAATTGGTTTACGGCATCACCGAAGCGATGTGGAACGAAAATACCCGTCGTCTGCTGGATAATGGCCATGCCAAAGGTCAGCAAATCACCGTCGAATCCGCATTGGACGGCATCGCCACATTGGGTGTGCCACTGCATCCGGGTGCGGAACGTTTCTACCGCGAAGCTGGCTTGATGGACTAACCCTCGCGCTGGGGCAGCACGGTTTGTGTTGCCCCGTTTTTATTCGACATCCCTAGGGGGCAATACCGTGACCGATCCCATAAACCAAGACGTGCGTGACCTGACCGCAGAAGAGCTGGCAGCGATCGAAGAGAAATACGACGAAGGGGCGGCCACACGACCAGTCGGTGAATTGGCCGGATTGCTGCTGCGGGGGGTGGCGATTGTTTTTGCCAGCTACCACTACATCACAGCCGGGTTCGGCCTGCCTGCGGACCACTGGCACATGGGCTGGCACCTGTCCGGTTTGTTTATCCTCACCTACGCATTCTACCCGGTCCTGAAATCCAAAAGCAGTTTCAATCTGAAAACCGGGATCATGCATATGGGCGGCATTCCGTTTCCGGATGTGATCCTGATGATCCTGGGGGTGGCGGCTGCGCTTTATGTGGGTCTGGCATGGCGCGGGATCCCGTCACTGGGCATCGAAGAACAGACGTTTCGCATGGGCAATCCCAACAATTACGACATGTTTTTTGGGGTTGTTATCATTGTTCTGGTGTTGGACATCGCGCGGCGCACATTGGGCTGGGTTCTACCTGCGATCATTTCGCTCTTTATCGTCTATGCGTTGTTTGGGCCTTATTTTTCTGGCCTGTTGCAGCATCCGGGTGTCAAATTCCGCACCTTTGTGTCGTCGATGTATTTCCCCCAAGAAGGCATCTTTGGTGTCACCCTGTGGGTTGTGTCGACCATCGTGTTCCATTTTGTGCTGTTTGGCGTGATCGCCCAGCGCACGGGGTTGGGTCAGTTGTTCATTGATAACGCCACCATCCTCGCGGGGCGCTATACGGGCGGCCCCGCCAAAGTGTCCGTCGTGTCATCGGCGTTCTTTGGGACGATTTCGGGGTCTTCGGTGGCCAACACCGTATCCACCGGCGCGCTTACCATCCCCAATATGAAACGGTTGGGCTATCCCGGCCATTTCGCCGGCGGCGTCGAAGCGGCCGCATCGGCAGGGGGGCAGATCACACCGCCGATCATGGGGGCTGCGGCCTTTATCATGGCCGAGTTTCTAGAGCTGCCCTACACAACCATCGTGATCGCGGCGATTTTTCCGGCGATACTGCATTATGTCGGTGTGTTCACCGTCGTGCACCTGATGGCGCGTAAATTGGGCCTGAAAGGTCTGGCCAAGGAACAATTGCCGCAATTGGCCCATGTCTGGCGCGAAGGTTGGGCAAATATCATCCCCCTGATCGGCCTGCTTTGGGTGCTGTTCAGCGGCTACACGCCGTTTATGTCGGCATTCTGCGGGATTTCGCTGGCCATCGTCGCGGGCATGTCCCGGCTAAAGGAACCGCCATCCCTGATCTACGCCGTGGCATTTGGGGCCTTTGTGATCTGGAAATTCATCGGCGGCGGATTTGAACCCTTCACCGCGTTGATTTTGCTATCTGGTACGGCGGTCGCAACCCTGAACCCGCAAAACCGCATCCTGCTGCCCGAAATGTCTGAATCCGTTGAAACGGGTGTGAAATATGCGCTGGCCGTTGGCGCGGCTTCGGCGGCGGTGGGCATCGTCGTTGGGGTGATCAACACGACCGGCATCGGGTTCCGCATCGGGTTTATGGTCACACAAGGCGCGGGCAATCTGGCGACAGATATCTATAACCTGCTGAGCTTTGGCGACTTTGCCCTGTTTGCGGTCGAAGACCTGCAATTGTTCCTGTCGCTGGTGTTTATCGCGATTGCCTGCATCCTGATGGGGGCCGGTATTCCGACAACCGCGCTTTATATCATGTTGGTTTCCGTGGCTCAGCCCGCCTTGGCGCAGCTAGGCATCCCACCGATCGCCAGCCATTTGTTTGTGCTATATTACGGAGTTGTTGCCGAAATCACGCCACCGGTCTGCACGTCGGCCTATGCGGCGGCGGCGATTGCCAATTCCCCCCCGTTCAAAACCGGGATTTCGGCGTTTACGCTGGGGTTGGGCAAAATCGTAGCGCCCATGGCCTTTGTCTATGCGCCGGTGCTGTTATTTGTGTCCTCAACCGGGTTTGATTTGTGGACATTCACCTATTCGGCCGCCAGCTGTATCGCCGGGGTTGTCGCCCTATCGGCCGCTGTAGTCGGCTATTGGTTAGCACCGATGGGGGCCATCAATCGCGTCCAATGTGCCCTCGCCGGGTTGGTGTTCATCGCCCCAAGCCTGTCTGCCGATCTGGTTGCGCTGCTGATTGCCAGCCCCGCCATCATCCTGCAGTTTCTGGCAAAGCGGCAAACATCAATGGCTGCTGCCTGACATGCAGGACAAACAACATGTGGGCGTGATCGGGGGTGGGATCATCGGGATTTGCGCCGCCATTTCGCTGCTGGACACGGGGCATCGTGTGACGCTGATTGAACGCGATGCCCCCGGTCAGGCCACGTCATTTGGCAATGCCGGGATCATCTCGCCTTGGTCGATTATTCCGCAGGCCATGCCCGGAATCTGGAAACAAATCCCGGGCATGTTGCTGCGCCCCAATGGTCCGGCGGGCGTGTCGATGCGCCAAGGGCCGGGATATTTGCCCTGGTTGATCCGGTTTCTACGCGAAAGCCGCCTTGACCGTGCGCAGGCCAATTCCGATGCGATGCAATTGCTTTGCGGCGATGCGGTGACGCTTTATCGGGAATTGCTGCGGGGCACGGGCCACGATGACCTGATTGCCGACGCGATGTATGTGCATGCTTTTCGTGATGCGCGTAACGCTGACCTGTCATCGCTTGGCTACAAAATGCGCCGCCAAAAAGGGGCCGATCTGGAACGGATCGACGCCGCTGATCTAAGGGATCTGGAACCCAACCTGTCACATGATTTTCAAGCCGCGATCCTGATCAAAGGGCAGGCCCGCGCGCGCGATCCGGGGCGTCTGGGCACGGTGCTTGCTAACAAAATCAAGGCTCTGGGTGGGCAGATCTGCCGCGAAACGGTTCGGGACCTGACGCCTGTTTCTGGCGGCTGGGACGTAATCACCAATATGGGCACGCATCCCTTTGACAAAGTGGTGCTGGCCGCCGGCATCTGGTCCGCTGAATTGCTGAGACGGTTCAACATATCCCTGCCTCTGGCGGCGGAACGGGGATACCACGTGTCCTTTGGCGATGCGGATTTGCATCTGAACAATTCGATCATGGATACGGATGCCCATGCGGTTGCCAGTTCAATGGATGGCGGAGTGCGCATTGCGGGGGTGGCGGAATTTACCGGGATCGACGCGCCACCAAACCCGGGCCGACTGCGCGCGCTGAAACAGATCGCCCAATCCATGATCCCCGACCTAAAGCACAAAACCCCTGATACGTGGATGGGCATCCGGCCGTCCTTTCCAGACAGCCTGCCTTTGATCGAAGAATGCAAGGATCTACCCGGATTGATTTGCGCATTTGGCCACAGCCATTATGGGCTGATGATGGCGCCCAAAACCGGTCGTATCGTGGCTGATATCGCCACGGGCACACCCACCAATATTGACCTGTCGCCCTTTCGTGCGGCCCGGTTCTAATCCTGTGCGTAAATATAGTCGCGCGTGATGGGGGCCGCCATCGGATGATGGGTGATTTGGTATTGGAAAATACACATGCCCAATTCGGTCAGGCTGATTTCGCTGGCGATCAGGTAATACCGCCACATGCGCAAAAACCGATCGTCATACATGTCGCGGATTGGGTCCAGATTGGCTTCGAACCGATCAATCCAATGTTGCACCGTGCGCGCATAATGGCTGCGCCACACTTCGACATCCGTGACCACCAAACGCTTTTTCTCAATCTCGCGGGACACTTCGGACAGGGCGGGCGTGTATCCGCCCGGGAAAATATATTTATGCAACCAAGGGCTCGTGCGGCCGGGCGGCGTGCTGCGGCCAATGACATGCACCATCGCGATCCCGTCTTGTTTCAGGTTTTGCTTTATTTTGCCGAAAAAAGTCCCGTATTGCGGCTGACCCACATGTTCCAACATGCCCACAACAACGATCCGATCAAAGGTTTCGGACACTTCGCGGTAATCCAGCAGCTTGAACTCGACCTTATCGGTCAGACCTTCGGCTTGGGCGCGGGCGCGGGCGTATTTCACCTGCTCAATCGACAGGGTCACGCCGGTCACATGCACCCCGTAATCACGCGCCAGAGTCAGCGCCATCCCCCCCCAGCCACAGCCGATATCCAGCACGCGCATTCCCGGTTTCAGGCATAGTTTGCGCGCGATATGGGCCTTTTTGGCATCCTGAGATTCCTCTAGGGTCATGCCCGGATCTTTGAAATATCCGCAGGTATATTGCAGGTCTTTGTCCAGAAACAATTCGTACATGTCGGTCGATAAATCATAGTGGATTTCGACGTTTTTTCGGGCAACCGGCAGGGGGTTATTCTGGGCAATCTGGCGTAAAATCGTGCGAGCGCCTGTGGCTGCGGTTTTCATATGGCCGACCCCATGATCGCGCGCATTTGTAGCAACCAGCGTCATAAACCCGGCCAAATCCCCCTCAGCGATGGTCAGGGTTTCGTCCATATACGCTTCGCCGATGGCCAGTTCAGGGTTCAACACCAATTTGCGGGCCAAAGCGGGATCATGGATATGGATCGCCGAAAAAATGCCGACCCTATCACCGTATTTTGCCTCTGAGCCGTCCGGCCACGTGATCCGTAATTCACCATTTTTGATGATTTTGCGCAAAAAATGGTCTGCCAGTTTGGCCCACATAATGTTTCTCCTGATGGCGCGTTGCGCGCGGTCGGGTTTAAGATTGGGTGTGTTTTGGCCGGGTGCTGTTGATTGGAAAGGCCGCCAACAATTCCTGATCACCGCGCCCTTTGATGACCCAGGCAGATGAAAACGCCCAAACGCCAATCGCTTCGACCCAGAACACCACATTGTTTTCCAAAACAAACGCCGTCAAAGCCGGCGGTCCCATCTGTTTCCAATAGGATGCGATCGCCAGCATCGTACCACAGGCAACGATGGTCCACCCACAGGCGATGTAATATTTACGGCGCCCCGGATGTTTGGTTTTGGAAAAGCGGAACAAACAGAAATGCCCCATACAGTAGAAAAAGATAAGGCAGCTCGAATAATGAATGATTGGGCTGATGCCGATCCCCACCAATTGCTGGGTTAGAGCGGCCACTTGACCGGATGGGCTTTCATTTGGAAAGAGCGCCACGCCAAACACCGAAAGTCCGGCCACCGTCGCCAGCCAATTATCGGTAAAGGTTTCGCCCGGTTCGCGTTCATATCCTTCGTAAATGACCAAAAAGGTTCCGATTGCAAACAACACGCCGACAAACACGTCGCGCGAAATCGTGTGGAAAAAGTCGCTGAGAGACGGTTCCAGTTCGGCGTTGCTGACCGCGCTGCTCAGCATCAGCAGAAAGGGCAGCGACACCCCCAGATATCCTAGGGTCTGGCGTACGCGGTAATAGGAACGGATGACCTCATGCCGGGTGTTTTCCGCATGCGCATGGCGGTCAATTGCACGTTCAAATTCTGATATACGGGGCGTTTCAGTCATCCCGGTTTCCTTCTACGTTCAGCAGGCCAAGCCTTACAAATATTTAGTCCACAGCAGTCTAACCCGTTGGGTCATTGTGCGGGGGTCAAACCTTACAACAATAAAAACGACGTTTTCGCAGAAACAACGCGGCATGCGTTATGCCGGAAAAATGCCCGGCCGGTGTTGCCACCATTTCCACCAATGTCTGCGTGGCAGCGTACCGGAAAGCAGGGGCATCCGTCCAGAATGATTAACATTATGTTAAATGGACGGATTTCAATCAATCAGCCCAGCGCATGGATCACTTATCGTGGCAGGGCTTAGGGTGCGCGACGCACCTCTAAAATGGATGTCTCAGACAGCTTTTGAATCAGACTTTGCTCGACATCTTCTAGCACGCTTGAAACCCGTTGATGCAACGCATTTTCAACCGAACAGCTGGGGGCGTCTTGGGTTGTGTTGCTGGCGACCAGCCGTTCATCCAGCGCCAGATACACATCCGCCAGACTGATTTCTGCCGGATTTCGAGTCAACCGCCACCCCCCGGCATGGCCTTTTTCTGACGTTAACAAACCGGCCTCGCGCAGTTTGCCTAGCACCCGCCGTACAACAACCGGGTTTGTGCCCGCGTGATCGGCAATATCGGCCGATGTGCGCATTTTATCCGGGTCTGAGGCCATGTGGCTCAGGGTGTGCAAAGCCAATGACAGACGGCTGTTTCGTTTCACGGCTCTACTCCTCGCGCTTTGACATCACGCAACATTCACTGTTGCGAGCATTCAGTAACTTAGCTAGTTACATAAGCGACATTTTCCATTCTCGGCCAACACCATGACCATTCATCGCTCTGGCAATTTGGGGCAAACAAGCCTGCGCGGCAAGCGCCGTGCGCGCAATTCAATGCAAACCTATGACACTTTACCGCCTGTGTTGCGTGCTTGGCTCTGTCAGGCGGCGCTGCCTTGGTCGCCCAGTTCAGCGCGTAAAATCTGGCAGCGCGCTCAGGCCAAAGGGCTCAGTGCGGATGACACGCTTGCTTTATTACAGCGCTCCGAGCGGCAAACGCTTGCGCGGGATGAACATGCTCTTTTCTTTTCCGACAAAATCTGTCAGAAAACGATGAGCTAACAAAATTTGGCCCCTGTCGCGGGTCACTTGCACCTGATTACGCCCTATCAAAGGAAAATCAAATGGCCGTGCCCCCGAAACGCCCCCCGCGTGTGATGCGTGTCTGCGCAAAGACATGGGTGACGCCCCATATGATCCGCGTGACCTGTGTGGCCGATTGGATCGCACCGTTGGGGGAGGGTATCGAAGGCGCACATTTTAAGCTGTTCCTGCCACGTCCAGATCAGAGCGAAGCTGATTTTAGCACCCAGCTGGCGACGGGGCCGCGCCCTGATATGCGCACCTATACGATCCGCCACATTCGCCCCCAGAAAGGCGAAATCGACATTGATTTTGTGGATCATGGCGATACCGGCCCCGCCAGCGCGTGGGCCCGTCGTTGTCGCGTCGGTGACGTTGCTGGGTTTGCCGGGCCGGGGCCGATAAAGCTCGCTCATTTTCACGCTGATACCTATGTGATTGCGGCGGATATGTCCGCCCTACCCGTCGCGGCGGCCACCCTGAATGCGATGCCTCGTGATGCCAAAGGCGTGGCCTTCTTTGAGGTTCTTTCCCTGGATGATCGCCAAGAGCTACAGGCTCCAGAGGGCGTCGAGGTGCATTGGATTTTGCACACAGACCCCGCCCAGCCCGCAACCCAAAGCGTTGATTTAATTGCCGCCTTGCCGGAATTTGACGGCAGCGTACAGACCTGCATCGCCGGAGAAAGCAGCATGATCAAAGCGTTGCGCCGCGAAATCATCAACCGTCGGGGCGTGCCAAAGGCAGATGCTTATATATCCGGTTATTGGAAAATCGGGCTGATCGAAGACGAACATCAGGAAATGAAACGCGCCGAAGCCGCAGCTTAGACCAAGACCACCGGCACATCGTCAATGTGGTGGATATCCGCATCGGTGCGAAAAACATCCCTTAAAAACTGGGGGGTCACAGTCTGTTTTGGCGGTCCTTGTGCAACGATCCGGCCAGCATCCATCGCCACCAACCAATCCGCATAGCGGCTGGCGACATTGATATCATGCAACACAATCACGATCGTTTTGCCATGTTGATCAGACAATTGTCGTAGCAGCGCCATCAACGACCGCGCTCCGGCAATGTCCAGATTGTTCAACGGTTCATCCAGCAGCATATAGTCGGTGTCTTGGGCAAATATCATTGCGATCTGCGCACGCTGTCGTTGCCCCCCCGATAGGGCCGCAATCGGTCGATTGGCAAATTCGGCCAATCCAAACACATTCAGCGCGGCGTCCACCTTTTGCCTCTCCTGCGGGTTGGGGCGGCCTTGGTGATAGGGATAGCGGCCAAACGACACCAATTCGCGGATCGTTAAACGCGGCACCTGATCCGGCATCTGAGGCAAAATCGACAGATATTTGGCCAATTCCCGGTTGGAACACGCCCCAACCGTCAAAGGCCCCACGGTGACCTGCCCGTTTGGCCCCACCAGCGCCGTGACCTTGCCCTGCGGAATGTCAACGGAAATATCGTTTAGGATCAAACTGTTGCCGATCTGATGGGATAGGTTGCGCACGCAAATCATCAGCGATGTCCTTTGAGGAGGAGAAACAGGAAAAACGCACCGCCCATCAGGTCAATCACAACCGACAAAGGTGAGGCCAGTTGGAAAACACGTTCCAAAATGGTTTGCCCACCGACCAATGTGATGGCCGAAATCAGCGCGCCGCTGCAAAGCAGGACGCCGTGATTTTCAACCGGTGTGGTCAGCCGCGCCAAACTGACCACCAACAGTCCCAAAAACGCGACAGGCCCAACCAAAGCGGTGGATACAGCCACCAAAAGGGCCGCTAAAATCAGCGCCTGCATTTGCACATTGCTGGCGTCTATTCCAAGATTTACAGCCGTTTCCCGGCCCAGCGCCATGACATCCAATGAGAATCGCATCCGCCATGTACACAGCATCGCCCCGCCCAAAATCAACGCCGCGACCAACAGTAATTCCGTTTCGATCAATGAAAATCTGGCATAGGACGCGCCTTGGACGACGGAAAATTCATTGGGGTCGATCAGGCGTTGCATGAAATCTGTCAGCGCTCGAAACAAGGCCCCAAAAACGATCCCCGTCAGGATCATCCTCAAAAGGTTGTTTTGCGCTGACCGCAACATTGTCGAAAACAGCAAAAGCGCCGCCAAAGTCATTGCTCCTGCCGCCCCCACAAAGATCACCTGGTCCGACATCCCCGCAAATGTCATCCCCCCCAGATAGAACACAGCCGCCGTCAGGATCAGGACATAGAGCGCGTCAAATCCCATGATCGACGGTGTTAAAATGCGGTTCTGTGTGACCGTTTGAAACAGAATGGTTGAGGTTGAAATCGAAATTCCCACCAATATCAATGCCGCGAGCTTTGATCCGCGAAAAGCCAGCACAAACCCGATGGGGCCTCGTGCGCCAAGCGTCATATACGCCGCGCAACAGAGTAAAAACAGTGAGGCCAGCCAAAACAATCGCCTATTCATAGGATGGCGCCCGATAGATTAACCACAGGAAGATTACAGCCCCCGTGACCCCCAAAACGGTCCCAACTGGGATCTCAAACGGTGCGCGGATCACCCGCCCTAACATGTCAGACCCGAGCGTCAGAACCGCGCCCAACACTGCCACCAAAGGCAAGGTACGGCGCAGGTTATCGCCACGCAAACGCGAGATGATATTGGGCACCACCAGCCCGACAAAAGGAATGATGCCCACTGTTGTCACCGCCTGCCCCATGCCCACAGTCGCAAACTGATCTGCGGCAAAATAGGTCAGAACCGCCCCGGCGCCAGTCAGCCATAACAATTCGTAGCGCCCGCGCAAAACGCCCGAAAATTCGCCGTTCAGCCAGACGGAAATGTACTGTAGCAGGTCCGCTTGGTACGCGACAAACAACACACCAGCGCCGATGATCCCGCCATAAACCAAGCCAACCAAAGGCACCAATAGGGGCTGGCTGGGGGGTAAACGGCGCACAATCGCCAGAAAACCAAGGCTCGATATCAACGCGGTCACAGATGCCAGTGCCATTTTGGTGAAAATCGTCGCCTGCGGCATCCAGATCGTGACCAGTAAGACGCCCAATGCTGCGCCCTGCCCGGTTCCGGCCGTCATTGGTTCGACAAACCGGTTGCGCACCAGCATTTGCATCACGCTGCCCGCAACGGCCAATGCGCCGCCTGAAATTAGCGCGGCAGCTGTGCGGGGAAACCGGCTGATCCCGATCAACCGCACCGCCTGTGGATCGCGCCATATATCCGTAAATGTCAGGTCAATCACCCCGACGAAAAGCGACCCAATCGATAAAAGAGCGAGTATAAAAACACCCGCCCCAAACCAGTATATATCCGTCATTCAGCCATCCGAAAACGTCGCTGCAAATTGGGAAACGATTTGTGTCATCGACTGAATGCCGCCACCGGAAATATAGACATTTGCGCTGTTCAGATAAATCACGTTGCCATTGGCCCAAGCCGTCGTTTGACGCACCAGTTCATTGTCCAACGTCACGGCTGCGGTGACACCGTCCTGGCCAATTGCCGCGGCGCGATCGATGACGATTAACACGTCCGGATTTGCATCCAGAATGAACTCAAAGCTGATCGCTTCGCCATGGGTGGCCTGTTCTACTGCGGCGACGGCTTCTGGGATGTCCATGGCTGTGTGCAGCCAACCAAACCGACCATTGGCCCCATAAGCAGAGATTGTTGGACCGTTTGTCATGACAATCAACGCGTTACCTTCGTCTGACATCGCCTGTTTTGCCGTATCCAACGCGTCTTGGAATGCGGATCGCAATGCAGCTGCCTCGGCTTGTTTGCCAAAAACATCCCCATAGGCGTCCAGCCGGTCGAGCCCCTGCCCGACGGTATCTTCCCAGATTGTCATATCGATGGTCGGTGCGATTTTTGTCAAATCGAGCGCCACACGGGATGATCGCCCCCCGGCAATCAGCAGGTCGTAATTGCCTGTGGCGATGGCTTCGAAATCGGGTTCAAACAACGTGCCAACATTGTCCGCATTTTGCACCGAATGTTGGACATAATCGACATAAAGCGGCGATACGACGCCGTGCACGGCCACGCCCAGCGCATCAAGCGTGTCCAATGCAGCAATATCAAACACCGCAATTCGGTCGGGCAAAACGGATACGTCCATGGGCCCGGCATAGGTTTCGATGGTCGTCGTTTCTGCAAAAACAGGGGCCGCCATCGTCATAAAACAAAGGGAAATTGCGCGAAGCATATCAGTCATCCTTGATCAAAGGCATGGCTGACCAAAATGGTTGGCTTTGCGAACGCCCCTTGCATAGGCAGGACCAATTGGGTTGTCCAGCGCGTTTAAGCCGCGTCCTTAACTTATCCGACTATTTTAATCGGCTTATCTGCCCACGCTGTCAGACTTGACGCGCCCGCCCAGATATTTCAAAACACCCACAGATGGTTTCCAGCCGGCGAATATGCGTCTGGGATGAAAAGGGAATACGGTAAGGAAGAGCTCAAAAGCGCCAAATCCGTAACTGCCCCCGCAACTGTAAGCGGAGAGTTGACCCGAAGAGCACCACTGAGCCGCAAGGCCCGGGAAGGTTCGGGAAAACGCTGATCCGCAAGTCAGGAGACCTGCCATCGGGCGACATTTTGGTGTCGTCAATGCAACTCAACCCAGACGGGGTGTCTGGTTAGGAGATCATGATGGCGGCTCGAATAACGCGCGTTGGTCACGACCTATCTGCTTTGCATCCCGCATATTTGCGGAGGGCGAAATGGATTGGCGACCTTGTCACACTCTGGCCCTAGGGGCTGAAATTTCATTTTTGTTTGGCCGTGAAACGGTTCTGAATGCGCGGCAAACAGTCCGCGTATCCGGCGCGTGTTGTGGCACTGCCCTGTTGGGCGAAAAGGGCTGTTTCACCAATCAAGGATGCCGATCATGACCGTCGCGCAGCTTGAAGTGGTCGACGTGAGCTGGGCGCCCACGAAATCATCCCAACCTGTTTTGCATGCCACCACGTTTCGCGTTGCAGCGGGGCGTGTGTTGGGCGTTGTCGGGCCCAACGGCGCTGGAAAATCCACGTTGTTGCGGCTGCTTTACCGGTTTCAGAAACCGCAAACCGGTCAGGTGCGCATCGATGGCCAAGACATCTGGGCCATGTCCGCCCGTGACAGCGCACGGCGGATCGCAGCCGTGCTACAAGAGCAGGCCTCTGCATTTGGATTGACGGTGAGGGAAATCGTGCGGCTGGGCAGAACGCCGCATTTAACCCGGTTCACCACCGGCAGAACCGGCGACGAAACCATCATTGATACGGTTTTGACGACGCTGAGCCTGCAAAACCTGGCAGATCGCGATTTTGGCACCTTATCCGGCGGTGAACGACAGCGGGTCATGGTGGCGCGCGCATTGGCGCAGGAACCACAAGTTTTGATTATGGATGAGCCCACAAACCATCTGGACGTACGTCACCAGCTCGAAGTGGTTTCCCTGATCCGCAGTCTGGGACTGACCATTGTTGTGTCGCTGCATGATCTGAATATGGCCGCGAGTGTCTGCGACGATGTGCTGGTTCTAAAGGATGGCCACCCACAGGGATTTGGCCCGCCTCAGACTTTGCTCACGGATAGGTTGGTTTCCACCACGTTCCAAGTTGACGCCCAGCGCGATCACCTCGCTTTGAGTGGCGAGTCCCATTTTTCGTTTAATCTACCAATTTGAATAGGATACCTGATGAAACAAACCGTTCTGACATTGGCGGCGTTGTCCATTTCCAGCGCCGCCATGGCCCAAACCACCGTGCAAAGCTGTGCACGTGATGTGACGTTTGAAACGCCCCCTCAGGCCGCGATTTCAAACGATGTGAACCTCACAGAAATGATGCTGGTTCTGGGGCTTGCGGATCGTATGGTTGGCTATACGGGCATTTCCGGATGGAACAAGCTGGACGCCGAAATGACCCAAGGCGTGGCCGAACTGCCCGAATTGTCATCGCAATACCCCTCCAAAGAGGTTCTGATCGGCGCGGATGCTGATTTCTTCTTTGCGGGCTGGAATTACGGGATGAAAGTGGGCGGCGAAGTCACCCCCGAAACGCTGGAACCTTTTGGCATCCAAGTTTACGAACTAACCGAAAGTTGCATCCATATCGGTGAAAAAGACGCCGCATCCATGGAGGATATGTATGCCGATCTGCGCAATCTTGGGGCGATTTTCGACGTTTCCGACCGGGCCGAACAGCTGATCGAAACCTACCAAGCCGAGCTGGATACATTCCTTGCGGAATTGCCCGCAATGGACTCCCCCCCACGTGTTTTTGTGTATGACAGCGGCGAAGACGTCCCGTTTACCGCCGGCCGTTATGCCATGCCCAATGCGCTGATCGAAGCGGCAGGCGGCACAAACATCATGAACGACTTTGAGAAAAGCTGGGCCACGATCGGTTGGGAAGCTGTGGTTGAACGCAACCCAGAAGTCATCGTGATCGTGAATTACGGCGAAGTGACCGCCGACCAGAAACGCGCATTCATGATGTCAAACCCTGCCTTTGCCGACATGGACGCCGTGCGCAATGATAGGTTCGTGGTGCTGGAATATGTTGAGGCAACACCGGGGCCGCGCAACATCGACGCTGTCAAAACCTTGGCCGCGGCGTTTCGGGCTGAGTAACCGATTATGACGCTGTCACCGCAATCATCCCGACCCCGCCCACCAAAGCCGCGCGGCATGTGGGGGGCCACGATCCTAGGGGGTCTGGTCCTGTTGGGGTCTTTGTCGATTGCGGTCAGCGTTGGGGCGGTATCGGTTCCACTGGGCACGGTCTGGGGCATTTTGATCAACAAGATTGCCCCAGACACGATCACGCAGGATTGGTCCAGAGGCCGTGAAGCCATCGTCTGGGACATCCGGTTTCCACGCGCCATCCTTGCCTGTTTTGTGGGGGCTGGCCTAGCGATGGTGGGCGCCAGTTTGCAGGCGGTGACCCGCAATCCATTGGCGGATCCTCATTTGCTCGGGATTTCGGCGGGGGGGGCGTTCGGCGCGATCTTGGCCCTTTTGCATACCGGGTTATTCTTGGGTCTGTTGACGGTGCCATTGCTGGCCTTTTTGGGGTCCCTTGGGGCGACGCTCATTGTTTTGGCGGTTTCGCAATTTGCGGCTGCAACCAGCGCAGACCGTTTGGTTCTGGCGGGTGTGGCTGTGTCGTTCATCGTCATGTCCGCCGCCAATGTCTTGATTTTTCTCGGCGATCCAAGAGCCACACATACGGTGGTTTTCTGGATGCTAGGCGGGCTGGGATTGGCACAATGGGACCAACTGATTTATCCGGCGACCATCCTGTTCATCTGCGGCGCTTATTTATGGCTCAAATCTGGCACATTGAACGCCATGACCATCGGGGATGAAACCGCCACCACGTTGGGCATTCCGGTCGCGCGGTTCAGGTTGACGGTGTTTGTCATTGGCGCATTGATCACCGGTGTGATGGTCGCGTTTTCAGGGATCATCGGGTTTGTCGGATTGATGATCCCCCATATCGTGCGCCTGTTGGTCGGGGGCGATTACCGCCGGTTATTGCCCGTATCCTCGCTCTGCGGCGCGGTGTTCCTGGTTTGGGCGGACATCATTGCCCGCACGATCATGGCACCAGATGATATGCCGATCGGCATCGTTACGGGCCTGATTGGCGGGGTGTTCTTTGTCTGGTTCCTACGGCGACGATTGTCACATACCTAAACCCACTTTGGGGCACCGCTGATGCAACCGTTTCTGCCGCTATCCTGATGTAAATATAATGCGACCCTTAGACATTGTCTGCGTGTGCGTTCTCACTTGGACACTTTGGACGAGCCGGAATTCGCAGGGATTATATCAACGGACGACTTCTGCAAAAGTATGGATGGGTTGGCTGCGATCTTTTGGAATGAATTTGATCTCGACGCTTTCAACGGCGCAGTCTTCATCCTTCGTTCTAAACCTGCCGATCGTTTGAAGCCTATAGTCTGGGATGGAATTGGGTTGATCATGACTTACAAGCGCATCGAAGGGAAAGGCTTTAGATAGACGGGCTTGTTGTGTGGAACTGTGGGGCGGCCATGTCCGTAGCTTGTCACAGCTCCGGATCGGTAGATTGAGCTGGGGCCGTATGGTCTGCCGCCGCCATGCGTCTACATGTTCCCGTCATCCGTCCCAGCGCCGAGGAACAACGCAGCGCCACACCCGCAGCGAGTTGGCAATGTCGGGATGCCGTTTCGAGCCCTCAAGCGGCTTCTCTTCACGGAAACTACAGGCAAGACGATCGTTCGCCCGTCCAAGCGACCAGTAGCGTGTTGGCTTGCCTTGCAAGAAGACGGGATATTTGAACGCTTGCGAGACAATGAGCCTGCTCTGAACTTGGGTGAAGGTGACCCAGAATCGCTAACGCAAATACAGAGAAATCAAGCTCTTCGCGCCTACGCTGAGCGTTGCGGCCCTGGTGGCTGGAGAGGCCTTCAGGTGCCCCACATTCAGGTCCATCGTTTTGCATTGTAAGAGTTGGCAGATGAATTCGGCAGGATTTGGCGTAACCACACTTGGAAGGTTGTGGAAGCAACGATTTCTGTGAGGGGTGTTAGGTGGCCACGTAGCCACTGGCCAGCGCCTTTTCAGTGGTAAATTTTATGATACGATCCATTTTGTCCCACCATTGCGCAAAATCCGCTCTAGCGGCGCGGGCAACTGGGGCAGGTGCAAGCCCGACGATTTCACCCTGCACCAATTCTTGGTAAGTTCGCCCGTCATTAAATCGCCTGCCATCCTGCACAAACTCTCTGTGTACGCCCGAACTGCCGTTGCCATCATAAGCGCTTATCCAAATCGCTATTCGGTCATAAAAATCAGACAAGGAAAGCACCGTGATCTCGTTTCCTTCGTCTGGGAATTCTTCACGCAGAACATTGACAAGAATTGGTAAATGAACGGATTTATTGTGCGCAACTTGGCGAGGTATTTAGTCAATCTTCCGTTGATGGCTCGCGGCTAAAGTTTCATGCTAATGTGCGTTAGAGGAAAACGCACGAAAAGCAAAGAATGCAACACCGACAAGCCCGACTAGAACCCATCCAACAAATCCCATTATATACTCCTACTCATCAGACAGCTTAGCCGCACGATCACGCAAAAGCAGGGAAATGGCTTCCTCAAGCAAGGCTTGTATGCTGGTGTCTTCATGCGCCGCGATGGTCTTTAGTTCGCGTTTTATCTCAGGGTCAAAATGCGCTCCTATGAGCGTCTTTCCCTGTCGGCTCGGTGCAACGTAGCTCATTGTTTTTTCCTTAGGCATGGTAACATGTATACATGAGCGGCGGCGGTCGAATCCATCCTATAGATTTGAATAATACCCACGGGAAAAGCCGCGCATTTCCTTAGCGTGGCCGCTTTGGATCATCAGCGCCCCAACGTCGCGCCCGTCTGGAAGATAGCAACGGGCAACCGTGCGCCCGTATTTGTCACGGGCGATAATCTGGCAACGGTTTTTTTTACCATGCACAAGGCGCTTTAGCTGGCTGGTTGCGGCCAGAAACCCATATTCGCCATTTTCAGGCGTGTTAACGCCTCAGAGACGCACAGAGGAGCGATGTTTGGCAATATAGAGGGTGTCACCATCCACAACATGCTTAACGCGCCCAGTGAAGCTCTTTGAGGCAAAAGGGCGGGTGTCTGGGTGCGGTGGTAGCCAGAGGAAAACAACAGCGGCGAAAATTGCGCCGATAACAATTAGAGGGACAAAATCATTCATTCGGGTTTAGCCGCTGTTGGTGAGGTTCACCGCGCATGTCTTGTTTCGCAGCTTACCCTTCTTTCTGCACCTTTTCCGTAGCACTGTTGTAGCACTGTGATTTAGGGTACAAACGCGAATGCCGCCCTAAGGGGCGTTTAAGGTGTTGAATGTAATAATAAGGTGTTGAATGTAATAAGATTATTCATTGGTTGCGGGAGTAGGATTTGAACCTACGACCTTCAGGTTATGAGCCTGACGAGCTACCGGGCTGCTCCATCCCGCGCCAAGGATGTATTCCCCAGGGTGTTTGATTGGGGATTTTGATATCGTTTAGAGAGAATTTGTTCTTTTCTAGGTTTGGCGGTGACTTACTCTCCCACACCTTAAGATGCAGTACCATCAGCGCAACGGTGCTTAACGGCCGGGTTCGGAATGGAGCCGGGTGTTTCACTCGTGCTATGACCACCAAACCAAGGAAAGAACACGGGCGACTTTTTGGTCGCCCTTAACATCAGTTCCAAGTTTCGTACATTGTTTGTGTATGCTTTTGTCCGAGTAATGCCTTGCTATTACTGGATCAAATCAAGCCTATCGGACCATTAGTACCAGTCAACTGAACGCCTTACAGCGCTTACATCTCTGGCCTATCGACGAGGTAGTCTACCTCGGTCCTCAGGGATACCTTGTTTTGAGGGGGGCTTCCCGCTTAGATGCCTTCAGCGGTTATCCTGTCCGTTCATAGCTACCCAGCACTGCCGTTGGCACGACAACTGGTCCACCAGTGGAACGTTCACCCCGGTCCTCTCGTACTAGGGGCAACTCCTCTCAAGTATCCTACACCCACGGCAGATAGGGACCGAACTGTCTCACGACGTTCTAAACCCAGCTCACGTACCTCTTTAAATGGCGAACAGCCATACCCTTGGGACCTGCTCCAGCCCCAGGATGAGATGAGCCGACATCGAGGTGCCAAACGGTGCCGTCGATATGGACTCTTGGGCACCATCAGCCTGTTATCCCCGGCGTACCTTTTATCCGTTGAGCGATGGCCCTTCCACTCGGGACCACCGGATCACTATGACCGACTTTCGTCTCTGCTCGACTTGTCAGTCTCGCAGTCAGGCTGGCTTCTGCCATTGCACTCAACGACCGATTTCCGACCGGTCTGAGCCAACCTTCGCGCGCCTCCGTTACTATTTAGGAGGCGACCGCCCCAGTCAAACTACCCGCCACGCATGGTCCCGGATCCGGATAACGGACCGCGGTTAGACATCAAGCAGAATAAGGGTGGTATCTCAAGGGAGGCTCCACAGAAACTAGCGTTCCTGCTTCAAAGCCCACCACCTATCCTGCACATATTGTGCCTGATGCCAGTGCGAAGCTGTAGTAAAGGTGCACGGGGTCTTTCCGTCTAACCGCGGGAAGCCTGCATCTTGACAGGCAATTCAATTTCGCTGAGTCTATGTTGGAGACAGCGGGGAAGTCGTTACGCCATTCGTGCAGGTCGGAACTTACCCGACAAGGAATTTCGCTACCTTAGGACCGTTATAGTTACGGCCGCCGTTTACCTGGGCTTCAATTCGGAGCTTGCACTCCTCCTTTTAACCTTCAGGCACCGGGCAGGCGTCAGACCCTATACGTCGTCTTGCGACTTCGCAGAGCCCTGTGTTTTTAGTAAACAGTCGCCACCCCCTGGTTTGTGCCCCCAGCTTCCAGTTGCCTAGAAACCGGGCCTCCTTCTCGCGAACTTACGGAGGTATTTTGCCGAGTTCCTTCAACATAGTTCTCTCAAGCGCCTTGGTATTCTCTACCAGTCCACCTGTGTCGGTTTAGGGTACGATCTCATGTAGGGCTATTTCCAGGAACCTCTCAGCAGCCCATTCAATCCGATAAGGATGAACTACCTTCGAGATCCGTCACGTCCTACTGGCTCAGGAATATTAACCTGATTCCCATCGACTACGCCTTTCGGCCTCGCCTTAGGGGTCGGCTTACCCTGCTCAGATTAGCTTTAAGCAGGAACCCTTGGACTTTCGGCGACAGGGTCTCTCACCCTGTTTGTCGCTACTCATGTCATCATTCTCACTAGTGATCTCTCCACCGGATGGCTCACGCCCCGGCTTCATCGAAAGCTCCTTGCGTCCAACACCTTCCGAAGAAGGTTAAAGACGCATGGAACTATGTCACACTACGCTCTGCTACCATGCAATAAATTGCATCCTAGACTTCGGCTCATGGCTTGAGCCCCGTTACATCTTCGCCGCAGGACAACTTATTTAGACCAGTGAGCTGTTACGCTATCTTTAAAGGATGGCTGCTTCTAAGCCAACCTCCTGGTTGTTTTGGTCGTCCCACCTGCTTTCCCACTTAGCCATGAATTAGGGGCCTTAGTCGTAGGTCAGGGTTGTTTCCCTCTCCACTACGGGCGTTAGCACCCGCAGTGTGTCTGCCGGATATTACTCCTCGGTATTCGGAGTTTGGTTAGGATCAGTAAGACGGTGAGTCCCCATTACCCATCCAGTGCTCTACCCCCGAGGGTATTCGTCCGACGCTCTACCTAAATAGATTTCGCAGAGAACCAGCTATCTCCGAGTTTGATTGGCCTTTCACCCCTAGGCACAACTCATCCCGACCTTTTTCAACAGGTGTGGGTTCGGACCTCCAGTTAGTGTTACCTAACCTTCATCCTGGTCATGCCTAGATCACTCGGTTTCGGGTCTAATGCATCTAACTCAATCGCCCTATTAAGACTCGCTTTCGCTGCGCCTACACCTAACGGCTTAAGCTTGCTAGATACACTAAGTCGATGACCCATTATACAAAAGGTACGCTGTCAGCTCTCAAGGAGCCTCCAACTGATTGTAGGCGTTCGGTTTCAGGTACTGTTTCACTCCCCTCGTCGGGGTGCTTTTCACCTTTCCCTCACGGTACTGGTTCACTATCGGTCAGTAAGGAGTACTTAGCCTTCGAAGGTGGTCCTCCGATGTTCAGACAGAATTTCACGTGTTCCGCCCTACTTAATACGTCCATG